>NZ_JBQFWY010000005.1:0-252739 GCF_056540565.1 Ruegeria sp. AM9 | reverse complement strand
TGACTGGTTTTGGCTGCCCTGTACCAATCGAGATGGTAAGGCGGAAGTATCTCAACAACATCATTGAACACGACCACCGGTTTATCAAACGTCGGATCCGGCCCATGTTGGGATTCAAGTCGTTTGATTCAGCGGCATCCGCTCTGGCTGGAATTGAACTGGCCAACATGATCAGGAAAGGTCAGTTCACGCCCGGACTCTTGCCGTTTCAGCAGTTCGCCCAACTGGCGGGATAATCGACCCGCCTGCACCATCTACCCACCCTTCAAAAGAATTTGCGACAGAACCCGGCGAACCGACCCGCTTGTTTCAGGTGGGTCGGTTTCCGTTTGGCTCGTTCAGCCGCACACAGCCCCGTCGGAGCATATCCGCCGGGGCGGACATATTCTCATTTCATATTTGCTGAACAAGTGTGTTAGGGTCCGGAATGTATTTTCTGACTTTAATTAAAGGTAGTTGATCCATTGCCAGACAAATCCAACAGCGTATTCAAGCTGCGCCCCCTAGAGAAGGCGGATCTGGAGGTCATCACTCCCTGGTTTCAGGATATTGAGGACCTCGCCCGATTTGACCGCACATCGCGCATTCCATTCAACCTGATGCAATCCGAAGAAGTCTGGAGCGAGGTTTTCAGCGCCTCCGGAAACAACTGCAAATGCTGGTTCGCTGTCGAATCCGACAGCGGGCAGGTTCTGGGACTGGCAGGACTGGAGGCCATATCATCGGTCAACCGGGACGCAGTTGTTGCAATGTTCGTTGAAAAATCAGCCAGACGGTTAGGTCTGGCCATCAGGGCGACCGCTCTGGTTGTGGATTTTGCGTTCCGTCAGCTTGGCTTGAACCGACTTACCTCGTATTATCGGGATGATAACCACATAAGCCGCGACCTCGTTGAAAGACTGGGGTGCAAGGTCGAAGGGACCATGCGGCAAGCCTGGTACGCCGACGGAGCATTTCACGACATGATCGTCGTTGGCGTTCTCAGGCAGGATTGGATGGACCGGCGCCCCATCCTGGCAAAAGAGCTTGATCCGGGGACAATCGTGACCTTCGGGTCGGATGGTATCTCAGGCTGGTCCTGGCCACCGCAAGTTGATGAGTGTGAGTAACGGGGTGTGATTTCGCTTTCAGAGCGCAAATGCACATTTTGCTATAAACTGACGATAGGGTTCGAACGCAGCCCCCGAGACGAGTATTGAATGTGAACACCACAAGTCCAAATCCTTCCATTACGCAGAAGCTGGGCGCAATCTTGTTTGCCGACGTCGTCGGCTATTCGCGCCTGATGAGCGAGAATGAGCTGGATACATATAATGCTTTGAAATCACTGTTGTCTCAGCTCGAAGAAACCTGCGCCGCGTTTCAGGGCCGGGTGGTTGAGGTACGTGGCGACGGTATTCTGGCCCTGTTCGAGACCGCCACCAGCGCGGTTGAATTCGGGGTCGAACTGCACCGTATTGCCAGCCAGCACAACCAGGAACGGACGGACGATCAGCGGCTCAAGTTCCGCGCCGGCGTCCATCTGGGCGAAATCCTGATCGACGATCGCGGCATCCACGGCGACAACGTCAATATCGCCGCACGGCTTCAGGAAATTGCCGAACCTGAAAGGGTTTACGTCAGCTCGGCCGTTTATGATCAGGTCTGCAATCGCCTGCGCTATGGCTATGAATTTCTTGGGCCGAAAAAGCTGAAGAATATCCTGTCTCCCATCTCGACCTATTGCGTACGCAGTGAGGTTGCCGGGGCGACAATGGCAGGGACGATGCGGCCTGAAATCCTTGGGGACGTGCTGGAGCGCCCCGACACGCCCTCGGTCGCCATTCTCCCGTTCAGCAGTCAGGGCGGGGACGAGTCGGACAGCTGGATCGCCGAAGGCCTGACCGACGACATCATCATGAACCTGTCCAAGTTCCGCAATCTGTTCGTGATCGCGCGGAATTCGTCTTTTTTCTTCAAAACACAGTCGATGCCACCGAAAGAGGCCGCGCAAAAACTGAATGTGCGCTATGTGGCCCGGGGCAGCGTGCGCCGGTCGGCCAGCCGCATCCGGATCACGGCGGAACTGATCGATGCCACGACCGAACGCACCATCTGGGGCGAGCGATTTGATCGCAAGATCGACGATATTTTCGATATTCTGGACGAAGTGACCGAATGCATCGTGGCCGCCACCGCGGTGATGATTGAATCGCATGAAAAGCGGCGCATGATTCAGGCAATCCCATCGGACCTTGAGGCCTATGGGTCTGTACTTCAGGGCCAGCACCACATTTTCAAGTACACACGGAACGACAACCGCAAGGCGCAGAACTTCTACCAGTCCGCGCTTGACCGAGACGAAGGCTATGCCCGCGCGGCGGCGGCACTATCCCGCACCCTGAACATCGACTGGCGCTATTCCTGGAGCAAGGATCCCTCGACTGCGCTGGATCAGGCGCTGACCTTTGCGCAGCGCGCCATCGAACTTGACCCCACAGATGCGCGTGGCTTTGGGGAATTGGGCTATGTCCATCTGTATCGCAAGGAACACGACGCGGCGCTGCAATCCTATCGCCGTGCTTTGGCGCTGAACCCGAATGACGCAGACATGCATTCTGATTTCGCCGATGCGCTGGCGCATTATGGCGACAACGAAACGGCCATCACCCACCTGCAACAGGCAATGCGGCTGAATCCATACTTCCCGGATCAGTACCTGTGGCATCTGGGCGGAGCATATTTCAATCTAAAGCGCTATGGCGACGCAATCGATGCCGTCAACAAGATGAACAACCCCACTGAAGGACAGCGCTTGCTGGCCGCAAGTTTCGCGCATCTCGATCAGTTGGACGTCGCGCGTGACATTGCAGAGCGCCATCGCAAGGCGCATCCCAACTTCTCTCTGAAACGGTGGGAGAACGTGCAACCGGACCGTCTGCCTGAGGACACACAACACTTTGTTGAGGGGCTGAAAAAGGCGGGGTTCTGAACGAGAAAGGCCCTTGCCAAGCAGGGCCTTTCGCAAATCTATCCTGATATGAGCCGGGTTTCTGCCCGCGTTAGTCTTCCGAGCCCCGCGCACGAGCGCCGCTGACTCTGGCCCCACTGACACGCGCACCGCTTACGCGGGCGCCACTGACCCTGGCCCCACTGACACGCGCGCCACTCACGCGGGCACCGCTGATCGCGGGGCTGTCAAAGCCGAAATAGATGTCCAGCAGAACCTGTTCGAACATGCCCGAGGTGACATCCATACGCATGGTCTGATCGGCCTTGTCGTAGTTCCAGTACATGATGTCGTTGGCCATCTGATAGTCGGCGGCCGCAACACCGCTTTTCGACGGATCGTTGGGCGCACGGGACGCAAGGTTGCCCGGCAGGTTACCATCCGTGGCGCTTTTTCCTTTGCCATGAACAAGGAAAATCGCGGGCTCGGGAAGGTCGTAATACGTACCTTCATAGGCAAAGCCGTATATCTTGGCGAACCGGGGCTCATCTTCGCCGTCCTTGGCAAATTGCTTGTCCAGTTGCTTGTTATTTCCTTGTCCGCGTTTGTCGGTGACGACGTATTTCATATCTTCAAGGACGCGTCCGAAAATCAACACTTCGGAAAAACTGAGCAAAGTCTCTGGCATAAACTCATCTCCTGATTGCAGGCTTGACGACATGGGACGCCTCGCCCCCCCTAACGAAAACCCGAAAAATCGCGGGTCAAATTGTTCCTAAAAATCAACTTACGTTTGAATGCCACAAAACCGTTTAAAAATAAAGGATTTTAGGCGCTAGCCCGGCACCTGCGTGCGGACCGAATTCGAATGACTGTCTTCTTCGGGATCGAGCAGGCGCGGCCCGGCGGTGATCAACCCGATATCGCGCATCCGGAAGTTGCCCTCGATTATGCTGCGGAAAGCACCACCGGTGATCTCTTGATCCACCGCCAGCAGGGCCTTTTCCACTCCGAAGTAACTGAGCATATCCGCATCCAGCATCTCCCACGCGTCGGCCAGATAGGTGCCCAGATAATCGCGCGCCTCAAGCAGGGCGATGCGGAACCCTTCGGGGTTTTCGGCGTACCGCTTGTCGAAAACACCCTGCATCACCCGGCTGTAATCGGGCGTGCCCTCCAACTGATCCGACAGGTGCTCCTCCTCGGGCGAGATCAGGCCGTGCACCAGCAAACGCTCGTGATAGATATCGACAAAGATATCGAACATCGCACCGGTCAGAGGTTCGGACAAAGCGTGCTCGCTGGACCAGCCGGCGGCAAATTCCGACAAGGACCGGTCATTGGCCGCAAGCCGGATCTGTGCATTTTCCGAAAGTTCGGCAAAGCGGCTGAGGCGGTTGAAGGTGTAGAGGTTCCCGCGCGTGTTCTTAAGCAATTCATCAACCACCGATCCGAAATGCAGCGACGCCAGCAAAGCCACCAAATCAGCCGCGGATTCATGAAACCCGTAATACTCGCCCGAGGCATCACCATCCGAGGGCATCCCTATCACGCTATAGATGATGGCATGGCCGATTTCATGGGCGACAACGTCGAAGTTCAGACTGTAGGGGCGGTATTCGCCCCCGTGTTCATGTGTACCGCCTGTTTCCAGAAACCCCCAACCGATATGTGCGTTGTCCAGACTGGGCAGCAGCGACAGTTCCAGCCGGTCAAAGTCGCGGGCGAAATGCCACGGGATCGGGCGGCCGAAATAACCCTGCCAGACATCCATGGTGAAATGGGCCGAACCGAACAGATGCGCGGATTCAAACGCAGGGTTGGTGGGGTCGATATGGATGAAATTGCCGAATTCATCCGGCATCGCCGGCGGCTGGATTTGGCCGTCCCAGGGTGGCAGATACATGCCCGGCCCGTTCGGCCCCGGCACGATCGCGCCGTAAGGTGTGGTTTTTCCCACCGGGTCGACCGTATACATACGCGGCCCGGACGGCCCCGGCCCGATGCTGCCTTGTGGTGCAGAAATCTCGACCAGTTCCAGTTGGGCGTCAGGCTCCAGAAACGGAGACTGCGGGTACAGCAAAAACCGGGTACCGGGTTCTTCATCGAGCTGTTCGGGTAAGTTCACAAAACGCCCTCCCGTGCGGTGTCCGGTCAGATCCGGCGGCCTTTCATTCGGCGGCTCCGGTGTCGGCACCCCTGTGGCAATACAAAAACTCGGCTTCTATCATCTCATAAAACGCATCGCGCCCGGCCAGACCCAGCGCCACTGCGTATGAGTCAAGATCATCGGGCACCGTCTGGTCAAGACGAGATTCAAAATACCACATCAGCACCCGCAACCGATCCACGCCGGATTGGCCCGCCGGAAAGGCCTGTTCCGCCTTGCTGGCGGCCCTGTCCCGCAGATGGGTGTATTGATCCGACCGGTGCAGTTCCGACAGCAGCTGCGCATTCAGATGACCCGCCCGCGATGCGGTAGCGGCTTCGATTCTCGCTGCATCCGCCAGCATCGTCTCGTAACCCTCGGGGCTCAGATCATTCGCTTCAATCCACGACATCAGGTCAGACCGCCGTGACAGGCCCGCACTGGCCCGGTGGGCCTCCATCTGACGGACCAGATCGGCGCGTTCGAGGGTGTTATCCTGTCTCGACGCCTCTTCGCGCGACAACAGAGCCAGAACCGCACGGTCCCGCAGCCTGGCATAAAGTTCGGGCTGTAGTCGCAGTTCGTCGATCACGCCTCGGTCGGCGGATGGGTCCCCGGCATCGATCCGTGCGCGCAGCGCCTTCCACATCAGGGTGCGCTCGGTTCGCACTGTATCCGAAGGGGGCAGGGGGGTTCCGGCCAGATGGTCCGACATGCGTTCCAGCATGGCGACGGCATCCCGGGCTTTGGCGTCGATACGGCCCGTCGGCAGCCAATCCGCAAATTCGGCGATACCCGGCAGGTTCTGCAGCTGTTTGAGGATGTCCGGCCAGATACGATGATGGTAATGCATCGCCTTGGCGCAGCGCAGCACTTCGGTCGCCGTATCCGGCGGCAGAATCCCGGCGCTCCGGGCCTGAGCCACTGTCGCACGGACCGACACCATCGGTTCGCTGAGCGGCTGGAAGCCCAGCTCGGCCGGGCTGTGCAGCACCGCAACCTCGTCGTCATCCTGCAGGACGCCATCACGGTAATCCTCGAAGATGCGCCCAACCCCGATCATTCCGAAATCGGCCAGCTCTGCCGCACGCAGGGCACCCATGCTGGCGCTGCCGAAAACCGGGACGCCCTGTTCGATCGCCCACAAGATTTCCTTGTGCCAGACTGAGGGCACGCCTTCGAAAAACCCGTCGATGATACCGATTGCCGTCGGTTTGTCGCCCATAACGCGGTACACGTCCCCCTGCCGGACAGGGGGCAGGATCGTGACGTCCAGACGGTCCGAGACCGCCTGTGGTGCAAGGGTCGGGCCTACAAAAACCACCGCCGTCATGTCAGACCTTCCCTGACACGCTGCGCCCGCTGGCCGGGAATGTAATCCGGTTCGTCATGGGGCGCCTCAAGCCCGGGAATGACAGCCCGGACTACTGCGATGTCATATTCCGGGCGGGACAGATCGACGGTCACCACCTGCGGGGCACCCACAGCGGCAAGCCGCTGCAACAACAAGCCCAAATCCTCGTCGAAGGAGTTGGTTACATGCGACGGGCAGTCGCCAAAGCTCTGATCTGCCGCAGTTCCGTCAATCAGGTCGCGCACATATTGGCCGCGTTCCATTTGGGCCCGATCGGTGAATTCTTCGGGGTCCAGATCATCACGCGCGCCCGAGATATAGGTCAACCGCGTCTGTGCCGCCTCGGTCAGGGCACGCAACAGGGCGATGGCGCGATCCGGGTGGCACCCGTCACCGATGCCGATATGGCCGGGCTGCCCGCCACCTTCGCAGATCACGCAGCGAAAACTGGCAATGCCGACGTCCGAGGTCGTGCTCCATAGCCCGACCTCCAGCCCCGCATCGGTGATCATTACAATCGCCTGACGGCAGCGCGGATCATCGACGCTTTCGGGATTAAGACGCGGCAAACCCGGTTGGTGATGCCACAGAGTTGTCGCATCCCGTTCGATCAACTCGCAAATAGCGTGGCAGCTGGCCTCGGCCAGATTGTTGCCCGAGGCCAGCCCATTGGTGGTACGGGGAAAGGCGGCCTGTCCGCCGACCGGCGCGCTGGTGTAATCGGTATCGACCATCTCAAGCGGAACCCAGCATGGATCACCCGTGGCCAGATCGCGGCCCTGAACCCACAGCATATTGCCATGCGGGTCAAAACGCCCTCCGGTCACTTGCGGCAGGGCGGTTACGTCCACCACCGAGGTTTCTTCGGCAAGCTCGGCATATCTGGCCAGACGCTGCGGCAACTGAACCCGTTCGGCGTGCCAGGACTCAATCGCCTCCATCACGCCCGAGGCCTCGGCCGCGCGCAAGGACAGCCCCTTGCCCAGCGACACCGCAACCGATCGTGAATTGGGCCGCGCCACCATCACCGTGGGCAATCCGATCCGATCCAGCCCGGTCAGGTTCGCAATCCGGGTGATGCCCATATCTTTCAGAAACGGTTTGACGATCTGCAGGGTCTGCTCGGGATCGCGCAGCCGGTGCGTGTCCAGCACATATTGCTTCTGCGATGCATCGGGCATGTTTCGGACCTTGCTAAAAAAGTGACCGCCATGAAAAATAACCGCGCCGGGCCAGTCTGTTACGCCGCAGGATGCTGGATCGGGTCCTTTCGGTCAACCGTTCCGGTGCGCGGACTGGCTGAAGCTGAGGCGGGACACGTGGCGATACCGTTCCCCGGCCTGCAGGATCACGCTGGGATAAGAGGGATTGTTCGGCGCGTCCGGCCAACCTTGGGGCTCCAGCGCCAGGCCCGAATAGGCCTTGTAGGGTTTGCCAGACAAAGTCTGACGATCCGGGTGGTTCAGATGCGTTCCGGAATAGACCTGCAAGCCCGGTTCGGTCGAAGACAACGTCATTCGAACCCCAGTCAGAGGGGAGTCCAATACCGCCACAGGTTTTTCGGGTGTCCGTTGGTCAGAGATGCAGAAATTGTGGTCAAACGGGAAATCCCCAACCGCCCTGGGCCTGCGGAAATCAAACTCTGTACCCTGAACGGGTGCTGGATCACCCAACGGGATAAGGTCGCTATCAACGGGCAGGTATCGATCCGCTGCGACTTGCAGATTGTGGCCGGTTATGTCTCCGCCGCCGTTCAGGTTGAAATACCAGTGCGGCGCAAAGTTGCAGACAGATGCGCTATCCGAGCGTGCCTCGATCTCCAATCGCAACGCCGCGGGATTTTCCACACTGTACCGCGCCGACGCGAACAAATCTCCGCCGAACCCCATGTGCCCGTCGGGCAAATGCAGCGTAAACGTCACGCTGGTCGCGGAACGCTGCGCAACCTCCCAAAGCTGCATGGCGGCCCCATCCTGACCGCCATGCAGGCAGTGGCGGTCGCGAAAATTGCGGTTCAGGTGAAACGTCTTGCCATTGAGTTGATAAGACCCGGACGAAATTCTGTTTGCACAGCGTCCGACGATAGAGCCCAAATACTCATCTTTGCGCATGTATTCCGCCGGATCACACCACCCAAGCACCAACGAATGGTCAAAACCCTCCAGCCGCAGATCGCACAGCGTTGCACCCAATGGGACAAGGGTCGCCGTCAAAACCCCGTTTGAAATTGTGATCGCTTGTGCTGGACCCCTGGCGGTTGGATGCATTCGGACCTCTTTGAAATGGATGCCGATGGCAGCCTAAACGTACTTAACGGGCAAACGGTTTTAATCACACAGTATTTCGCCTGAGATTCTAAATTTTTACATACCGACAATTACGCCTTTTCCTCAAATGAAGCCGCAAGGCTAAAATGTCATCCGTAGGCAAAGCAGGAATGTCACTCTGCCCTCGAAAATCAATAAGTCTGAAGCCTAAATGAGACGTGACGGTAGCTTCGGGAATATGGCACTTTTCCGAAAACTCGTGTTTTGGAATTGCTTTCCGATGTCGCCAAACGGTGGTGAAATTCGGAAATTACGTGCTTGTGCAATTGGCAAGAAAACGCAGGAAGAAAAGCCCATGCTTGATTAGCGCAACTTTGCAGGCGCAGTTTTATACAAGGACTCAAATAAAAGAGGAGCAAACTTACACCTTTGCTGCACCGCGTCTGATTTACGGGATGGCAGCGTCAGTTTTAGTTTTTCTCTTGCTTGGCCTCACGTGAGAGTCACGTGCCTAGCCAAAGATTTGTGTTGAAGTTGTAATGAGGGCCTCGTTGTTTGAGGCAGTATTGGCGGAGGGTTCTTCCCGCAATGCAAAACATAAAATACGCCGTCCTTCCAGCTCTGCCCCAACCTGTCTGGCTCAGAAATCAAAGCACCCAGCCTTTCGCCACAAAGTACTCGACCCCGGCCACGTGTTCGATCGCAGGCTGCGCCACACCGCTATTCCTGCAGGGCAAAAGGGCCGAGTGATGCGTGTATTCGATATCGCATTGATTGGCGCAGGGCCTGCCGGTTACGCCGCACTGACCGCTTTAAGTGGGTTGTCGGGGTCGTTGGCCGCGATCACGGGTGCAACACCGGACCCGTGGCAGGGCGGCGGGCCTGCCAAAGTGGTTTCGGTCGCTTTTGAAAGGCAAAAGCCAGCCCGTTTGGCGGACCGTATGCCCGTTTCCGGTGACGCGCCACCCACGTATGCAGCCGCCGAAGTCGGCGGCCTTGCCAATTACTGGGGCAAACAGCTTCAGGTTTACGGCAGCGACGACCCGTGGGGGCAAGGCCCGTTTCTGAAGATCTGGAACGCGTATAAAGCCGCCTGCGACGCGGTGCAGGCGGACCTTGAGGTGATCGGGGCACCCAACAGAAAAACCTGGACAGCGATTCCGAGGCCTGCGCCCCGCGCCTTTTGGTCGGCACCAAGGACGCGCCGGGCAGCCAGTTGAATGCGATGGCACTTGCGGTCGAGAAACGGCTGCAACAGATCCCGAATCTCGAAGTTCTGTCCGGGCGCGTGCAACGGATCGAACAGGAACAGGGCAATTTGCGTCTGGATTTGGGCGGAGGTACGCAGGTCCGCGCGCGCCGTGTTTTTCTGGCGGCCGGCGTGCTGGGGACGGCGACCACCTTGGCGCGCAGCATCCCCAATATCTCGGAAATCGGATTTCGCGATCACGCCCCTTATACCATCAACTGTTTCCGGCTGGACCGCATCCTTGGACCAACGCACACCTATGCCAACAGTGGCAATTTCAACGCCCTGACCGTAACGATGAAAAACGGGGGGCGCTGTAATCTGTTCGCCTCGGTCTATGCGGTGTCACAGGCACCCATCAGCCTCTTGACGACCAATTTAGGACTGGGCCCGCGGTTGCTCGGCCGCCGGGTCGGTCGGATATTTGATTTCGTGCAACCGATCCGTCTTTGGACACCGAAAACCCAGGTTCAGTTTCGGCATCACCCCACGGGCAGCCAAACCGAGGCCACCCCCACCCTGGATCACGAGCCCGACCCGAGCCTGCGGTATTTCCTGGACTGGCTCGTCGCCCATGACGTTCGCAACAAGCTGGGCCAGACCGCACCGGGACAAGGGTTTCACTATCACCGATTGACCCTTGGGTTCGACCGAAGCGCCGTCGATGACGTGGTCAAATCCGTCTTTGACGGGCAATTGCGGGTGATTGACGCCTCTTGTCTGAACAAGATCGGTTGCCCGCCGCACACTCTGACAGCAATGGCGCAGGCTTATGCCCGCGTGAGCCACGATCTGGAAAGCCCGGAATACCATTAAGCTCTCCAAAATCGCGCCCTGGTCTTCCGCCGCATCCAGAGATGGATTCAATTCACGGTTTGACCATAGACAGCAAGCTTGCGCGCGAACTTCCCGGTTTTTCCACCGGCCTTGATCGCCTGAAAAGCTGCCTGAACGTCCGAGGGCCCCACCGCCTCATCAGAAATCACGCACAGCTCGTAGAGCAGTTCCAGAATGCCGCCCAGATCACGCGGAAGCTCGGGCGGCAGATCGACCATCATGCCCGCCAGCGCAGTTTTCACTGCCCGCGCATGAGTGTTGGAGGTTCCGGCCACCTCGGCCAATCGCTTGGTCCAGCGGCGCAGCGGCAAACCCGCGTGAAACACAAGCGAATGCGCGGCGGATGCAAACGCGCCTGGCTCGAACACCTGCTGCGCCATCAATGTGCTCATGGCATCGATTGTGGTCGCTCCGACGCCCTCATCGGCGCTGGCCAGATACCAGGCGAGCATGGCGTGTGCCATCGGTCCGGGCTTGGGGTCAGGGCGGAAAAGCGGGTCTAGGAACATCAGACAATGATGATTGGTCAGCTTTTGATCCAGTTCCAGTTCGAAGATCCCGGTGGCAAAGAACAGTTCGGAGTGCGATGGACGGATCAGCCCCACCCACGGGTTCGCGTACACCATCCAACTGCTGCCCGGGTCGCTCATGTAAATATGTTCGGACTTGGCTGGCAGGGCAAAACCCAATGCGGCATCCACGCCATCGGGAATTGGGGGCGTGATGCGGATTTTGGGCCTCGGCCAGGCATATTGATCTACCCGCCGGATATCCGCGTAGAACTCGAAACGTGCCGGGTGGCCGACGCCCGGCACCGGTCCGCCAACAAGGTTTTCAATGCGTGGGTCCGCGCGCAGCGGCAGGGTCGAAGACCACGCAATTGCCCATAGCTGCTTATCCGTCTCTGGCGGCAGGTCAGCCCCCAGCGCATAGGCCAGCGCCCGTTCCGGCTCTGATTGCGGTTGTAGGTCGTTCAACGCAGCTTTGCGCCCCTCGGGGGCCAATCGCATGAGGGCCAGTTTGAAATCCGTGTCACCCGGCTGGGCGCCGATCTTTCGGTATTCCGCCAACCTATCACTCAACTGCTCGGCTGCCAGATACCCACGATTGTCAGTGGGGGCCGACAGCATGGGTACGGCCTGCCCTTCCCCCACAAAGGCCAGCAGCTCTTGCGCCCGGGCTGCAAACATCCCTTCGAAACTGTTGCGATCAATCTCAAGAGGCGTGTGCCCGGAATACCGTGGCGTGTGAAACGGCTGCAGTTCAGTGTCAAAATCCGTCCCATTGGCCCATGCCAGCGCGGTCGCCAGAATTGGTTTCTCGAAGTTCCCTACCCCGCTGAACGCGTCTTGTACCACGCGGTTCCTCAACTGGGTTGCCCGTTTTGCCAGTGGTGACAACAGTGGACCAGCCGCCGCCCCGAACCGGGCCAGACCGTCAAATGCGCGTTCCGTCAAAACCGGATCGCTGCCGTCTTCCAAAAGCTCCAGAAACACCGCCACGGCCTCTTCGACCGACGCCACCGGATGAAGGGCCTCAATCCGGGCCACCGGATCATCCGCATCAGGCGGCGGGGCAGGATTATCGCCCCCAACGATCCCTGAAAGCCGTCCCCGAACGGTCGGAGCCACCACATCCACATAATCGCGCAGCTTGTCCTGAACCTCTGGCACAGAGAGCTGATCAACCGCTTCGATCAAGTCCAGCGCCCTTGCCTGCACATCTCCGGCCTCGGAAATCAGAGCTGATGCGGCTATCAGAGCCACGTCAAATGCCCTGCCAGGATGGCGCTTGGCGCAGCTTTTCAGCAATTGCAAGGCCATGACGGCGCTGGATTTCTGGCGGGCTTGCAACGCGGGTTCGATTGAGGCCAGCAGCGCAGCAGGATCAATCCCTTGCAGTTTGTCGATCCGTTTCAGCACTTTCAACGCAAAAGCCACAGTCGGAAGCACAGAACTGCCGAGCAAATCCAGATACCGCCCGGTCCGGTGCAGAATCTCGGCATCCGTAGGGCAAAGGCTGGCGTGAAACCGCGAGTACCACCCGGCCCGAAACTGTCCGAAATCCCGCTCAAGCGCGTCTAGTGAAGCGTCCAGCAGCCGGTCTCGGTCCAATGTGCCGTCGTCGCACAGGCCGCTCAGGCAATCTGCCCAAGACACCCCCGGCCCACAGTATTTGTCATGTGCGGCAAGGCTCAGGTCACCGCCGCCTTCAACCTGGAAGAACCGCCAGACGTCATGCGTCAGAAACTGGTCGCGCGCGCGCTCGGGAACAGTTGCCTGATGGGCATAGTAGCCCAGTATGTAAGCGTCCGTTTGCGGGATGCTGCACTGCCCTTGTGCATACAGCGCATGGACAACTTCGATCAGGCGCGGATTGTCTTC
Organism: Ruegeria sp. AM9; assembly: GCF_056540565.1. Lineage (NCBI taxonomy): Bacteria > Pseudomonadati > Pseudomonadota > Alphaproteobacteria > Rhodobacterales > Roseobacteraceae > Ruegeria > Ruegeria sp. AM9. The sequence continues at coordinate 239,570 of NZ_JBQFWY010000005.1, read as the reverse complement.
GACCGCTGCCACGGCCCAATCGTCAATCCAACTGAGGTTCAGCGCTTTGAACACATCCGTCAGAGGGATCGATTGTGGCAGGATGCGCCAGTCGCCGCAGCTGTATTCGGATGGGCGCGCCGTCGCCAGAACAGCAACACCAAGCGCATCACCGTCTTTGGCCAAAGCCGAGGCCTTTTTTCCGCGGCCAAACCGGGCATCCCAATACGCTTTGTCGTACGCCTTCTGCGTTTTCAGAGCGATCGGGGCAAAAGCGCGACGGTCGGCTTCGGGAATGGCGGCAAGCGCCTTTAGCACGTGACGCGCCCGCTTTTTCGTAATCAGCTTGAGGAATTCCGCTTCGGTCACTGCAAGCGCTCCGTTTCCATTTCCACAGCCAGAATGTGCTTGCAGGGGCCGCGCGCGTTTTTGTTTTTGGCATACCACGGGCAGGTGCAGCTCGGTGCTCCATCGCCAAAACGCACCCGATGAACCGCCGCGTCGCTGGTCACCTCGGCACCGCCTTTTTCAAGTGTCACCGCCCGGGCATCCACCAGGTTCCGGGCCGCTTTCAGACGGGGGTTCAAGGCCTCGACCCGGTCCATGTCAAACGGCAGGACCCTGTGAAACCAAGTGGAATCGGCAAGGTCGAACCCCACTAGGCCCAAGGCTGCCAGATGCGACATGGCCGTATTGACCTGATCCTGCAACAGGCCGCTGCTTTGGGCCAAAGAGGACAGGTCCAACCTGTCCTGCCAGTTCAACTGCGCCCGCAAGGCGGCAACATCTGATTCTTTCCGCCCCAGATCGGACAACAGCCGACCATCACCGGAAAACCCGCGCCAGGGCTCGGCATTCAACACCAGGGTCAAACGCTGTGATCCAAAATCAAGCACCCAGGCAGAGCTTTCCAACGCGGGATTGCCATAGACATGAAGAGCCCTAGCCCTGCCAACCAGTGTTTCGAATACACGCAGGCGATGGCCACCGCGCAGCGGCACGCTTCCGGGTGCAGGGCGGGTCGAGGTCCTGACCTTCGGGCCTGCAGCCGCGACCCAAATCCGATGATCTGATTTCGAGCGCGGCAGACTGCGGAGAAACCGCTGCGCCGACACTGGCGGCAGCGAGAACGCTTTCTCCATTCCCGACAGATGTCCCTGCACTTCGCCAAAGCCTTTGATCCAACGCACGGGCAGTGGCACCTTGCGCTCGGTGACACTGGCGCGCTCATGCGCCAGTCCGACCGCACGCGGGCCGATTGTGATTTCCAGACGGCTGTCCGGCTTGGTCTGTGCCAACAACGCCCGCAATTCGGCCCCGAAATCCACGTTTGTGGTCCCTTTGCTGCGATGTGCGACCTCAAGAGCGTCTTCGTCGATATCCAGACGGATATAGGCGCTGCAACAGGCCGAGAACCCTTCGAACCGGACTATTGCCGGGCCAACGGTTGCAACCGGATCGGCTTCGCGCAATATCCGCGCCAACAGGGATGGCGGGACATAAAACCGTGACCCCACGATTTCAGAGACTGCCCGCAAAGCTTTGGCCGTCACGTCAGGCTCATTCGCAAAAGCCGTCAGAAAAGCCCGCGGCTCATTATTGCCGGTCCGATCCGCAACAAGAAACAGCGAGCGGTCCTGATCCTGCCCGACCAGAGAGGAGCAGCCCGCATAGTGGTAAACGTGGTCAATTGCGTTCAACTCGGCCTTCCTGAACTCTGCCCCAGTGCACCATGAATATTCAATGATCCTGACACCAGATTGACGTGGTAAAAGTGTCACCAATGAGGCCCGCGCCGCGACCCTTTTTTGGCGCCGCAAGAGGTCGCATTTCGGGAACCACTCGAGCGTCCAGACACCCGACCGGCGATCGTTGGCTTGACGGTAAGTCGCTTTTCGCCGATCCATCAACTCTCGTGTTTTCAGCACACCGTCATAGTTTTAGGATGCGGCCCATCGCAATCGCCCGAACCCAGAAGACAAACCGTTACCAAAGGCCCCATACGTGAATATTGAAAACCGCATGATGATGCCACCGCGCCATGAGCTGCGAAAAGTGCGCAATCAGGGCATGACCTTTCTGGCTCTGGCGTTTCTGTTCAGCATATTCGTCAACATCCTGATGCTGACCGGACCCTTGTTCATGCTGCAGGTCTATGACCGGGTGCTGGGGTCGCGGGCGGTGGAAACCCTGACAGCGCTGTTCCTGCTGGTGACGCTGCTATACGCGCTTATGGCGATGCTGGACTATGCCCGCGGCCGAATCGTCGCGCGGTTCGGGGCCCGCTTTCAGTCGCAATTGGACGAACGTGTGTTCGATGCGACCCTGCGCCGGTCACTGCACCCTCAGGCGCGGTCAGCTCCGGCAACGGCGCTGCGCGACCTGGAATCGATTCAGAACCTGTGTTCCTCACCCGTTTTGCTGGCTGTGATGGACATCCCGTGGACTCCGGTCTTTCTGGCGGCGATCTTCCTGTTCCATCCGCTGCTGGGTTGGCTGGCCGTGGCAGGCGGATCCCTGCTGATCGTGATTGCGCTGCTGAACCAGGGCCTGACGCATCGCAAGGTGGCCTCGGCACAACGAGCCGCGGCGCAGGCCAATGCCTTTTCGGAACACGCCAGACAGGCCGCCGAGGTGGTACGATCGCAGGGTATGCAGGACGACATCACCCAGCGTTGGCAACACCAGCGGACCAATGCCCTGCGCCAGACCATCGCCGCCAGCGACTGGACCGGCAGCTTTACCTCGGTGACCAAGTCTCTGCGACTGTTTCTGCAATCGGCAATGCTGGCGCTTGGCGCCTGGCTGGTGCTGCGCAACGAGCTGACGCCGGGCGCGATGATCGCCGGATCGATCCTGTTGGGTCGCGCGCTGGCGCCGGTGGAACAGGCGTTGGGGCAATGGAGCATGGTCGAACGGGCGCGAACGGCCTGGGCATCGCTGAACCGGTTTCTGGACGCTACGCCGCCCGAAACACCGCGCACCAAACTGCCGGTGCCCAGGGCCCGTCTGACCGCCAAAGGCCTGACAGTCATCCCACCGGGCGCAGAGAAGCCGACGCTCAGGAATGTTTCGCTGCAACTTGAACCGGGCAGCGCGCTTGGTGTCATTGGAAAAAGCGGGTCGGGGAAATCGACGCTGGCCAAAGCCCTGTTGGGTCTGTGGCAGCCGGCCGCCGGGGAAATCCGGCTGGGCGGTGCGACGCTCGATCAGTACGATCCCACCGATCTGGGCCAGCATATCGGTTACCTGCCCCAGGAAGTGACCCTGTTCAACGGGACAGTGGCCGAGAACATCGCCCGCATGTCGGAAAACCCGGATCCCGAGGCCGTTGTGGCGGCCGCGAAAAAAGCTAAGGCGCATGAACTTATCCTGACCCTCAGCAAAGGATACGACACGTTTCTGGAAGGCAATGACAGCCAGTTGTCCGGTGGTCAAAAACAACGGATCGCGCTGGCGCGCGCGCTGTACGGGGACCCGGTCATGCTGATCCTGGACGAACCGAACTCGGCCCTGGACGCCGAAGGAACCGAGGCGCTGAATGCCGCCGTCCGGGGCCTGAAAGAAGCTGGCAAATCGGCTATCATCATGACACACCGGCCGCAGGCGATCTCGGAATGTGACGATCTGGCAGTCGTTGAAAACGGGCAGGTGGTGAAAACCGGCGGCCGGGACGAGGTGCTGGCGGCTATGGTGCAGAATGCCGGTGCGATCAAACGGGGCTTCAGTCAGGTGAAAAAAGATGCAGGATAAGGCGGCTCAGGATACGCGCCCGGTGTGGCGGATCACGATACCGGCCTTTGTCGGCTTTGCGGCGCTGATCATTCTGGTCGGCGGACTGGGCGTCTGGGCGGTTCAGACCCGGCTGGCCGGGGCCATTGTCTCGCAGGGGATCATCGAGGTTCAGAGCAACCGGCAAGTGGTCGAACATCCCGATGGTGGCGTCGTGGGCGAGATTTACGTCCGCGATGGCGACGCGGTAACCGATGGCGACCTGCTGGTGCGTCTGGACGATACGTTCTTGTCCTCGGAAAAGACCATCGTCGAAGCTCAGCTGTTTGAATTGCTGGCCCGCCGGGCCCGTCTTGAGGCTGAACGCGACGGTGCGGATGCCGAAGCCCTGGCGGCACAACTGGCCTATGTGCAAAAGCAGGACGGCATCGACCCCGACCTGATCGCAGGCCAGCAGCGCCTGTTCGAGGCCCGTTTTGAAACCATGACCCAGCAGATCGAACAGCTGCGCAAGCAGCGGATTCAGATCGAAAGCGAGATCGAAGGCACCGAGGCACAGCTTGTTTCCCTGCGGCGTCAGGTTGAACTGATTCAGGATGAACTGAAAGACCAACAAAGCCTGTTCGACCGTGGCCTGACCCAGGCCAGCCGGGTTTCTGCCCTGCAACGGGAAGAGGCCAGCCTGACCGGTGAGATCGGCCGCCTGGACGCCTCGGTCGCGCGTCTTACGGGCCAGATTGCGGCGACCGAGATCGAGATTGTCGAACTGACCTCGACCCGGCGCGAAGAGGCGATCACCGCATTGCGGGATGCGCAGACACAGATATCGGAACTGGCCGAGCGCCGCCTGTCTTTGGATGTGCGCCTGTCGCGGCTGGATATTCGCGCGCCGGTCGCCGGAACCGTCTATGGCAGCCAGGTCTTTGCGCTGCAGTCGGTGATTCAGCCGGCAGAGCCGATGATGTATGTGGTGCCGCAGGATACGCCGCTGCTGGTGGCGGCGCGCGTGGATGCGATCCATGTGGATCAGTTGCATATCGGTCAGCCGGTCTCTTTGCGTTTTCCCGCCTTCAACCAGCGGGAAACGCCCGAGATTGATGGCCGCGTCGTCACCGTGTCCGCGGATACCTTCACCGATGACAACACCGGCCAGACCTATTACCGCGCCGAAGTTGCCCCCGAAGACGATCAAATCGAGCGGCTGAACGGACAGGCCCTGCTGCCGGGCATGCCAGTGGAAACCATGATCAAAACCGACGAAAGAAGTCCCTTGTCCTATTTGATCAAGCCATTGGCCGACTATTTCAACCGGGCCTTCCGCGAATAACAGTGACGGCAGTTTTCAGACCTGCTCGACATTCCCCAGCAGGATCGCGGTCATATCGGTGGCAATCACATTGTCCACCGCCGTCACGTTTACTCCGGTTTCGTAACTCACATTCGACTCGGTGATGCCGGACAGGTCTGCATTCTTGTCCAGGAAAACCCATTCCGCCTCATGCGCGGTAGGCAGGCCGACAGAAAGCTGAAGAATGACCAAAGCGTCCAACGCATTGACCGTTCCATCCTGATTGATATCTGCCGCGATCAGGTTTTCCGGCGTCGCCGGACCCCAAGTCGGATTGAGCCCGACCGAGAGGCGCAAGACCTGCAAGGCGTCCATCGCCGAGATTTTGTCACTGGCCAGAGAATAGGTTTTGACGATATCCAACTCGCCCTCGAACGTGCCCGACGGTAAGCCCAAATCAAAGCGCCCCTCGTCATCCGCACGAACGCTGATGGTCCCGCCCCCCTCCGGGGTGAAGCGGATCTCGGCATCGGACAAGGCCGGGTTCGCGGTTCCCGAGTTGATCGAGACATCACCCAGAACCCCGTCCGAACTGTCGGGTTTCAAACCACCCAAATCTCCGAAATCCACAGGAATGTGATCCGGGCCGCCAAACCCCGCGCCGAATATTTCGGCGCTGGTCAATGGACCTCCGGTAGAAGAGTTGATGATGATCACCTCGTCGATGAATTCGATCTGCGCCCCTTGCGCCGTGGCGGAGAATGTCAATTGCCCGGGCGTGCGCAGCAACGGATAGTCGAACAAGTCCAACCGGTCGATACCGGCCTGAAAGCCGTTGATCGTCGTCGGATCACTGCCGTACTGCATGACAAAGATATCCGCACCGGCTCCGCCATCCATCGTGGTGGCCCCGATCCCCGCGACCAGAATGTCATCCCCTGCCCCGCCCAACAAAGTGGTATCAAGGATACTGCCGCTGAGCATATCATTCTGCGCCGATCCGGTGATGGTGCCGAACCCGTCCCGCACGATCCCCAGAGCGTCGAGCGAAATGCTGAGCTGCGTCAACCCTGCACCCTGTTGTGACCCGACGAGGATCTGCAATTCGTCCCCGACATGGGCGACGCTCAGCGTTTCGACATTTTGCAGGCCGCTGTGCACGGTGTCGGCGAAACTGTCCAGATGCACCAGCTGACCACCCGGCGTCAGGGTAAACAAGGTCACACCGTCATCACCGCCGCCCGCCACGACAAACACATGCCCGTCGGCTTCGATCACAGCCAGGTCCTGCACTGTTTCAAACCGCGTATGCAGAGAATCCAGAACGTGGTCTGTTGCAATCAGGCGTCCGTCAACCGTCAGTCTCATCACGCTGAGCGAGTTGCCGTCCGCCCCTGCCACAACGACCCAGGACTGACCATAAGCCTGCACCACCTCGACCGCAGTCGGCGTCGCGATCCCCAGCGTCGCCAGCGCATCGCTATTATCGACCGTGGTCAGGGCGCCGGTATTCTGATCGACATTATAGGTGTTGATCGTGCCGCTGACGGCATCGGCAGCAATCACGAAATGATCCGCCCCAGCCTGCAACACTTGCATCGAATCCGCCTGCCCTGCGACCGACGCTGCCAGGCTCAGTGAGCCATCCCCGTTCACGGTATAGGTCGCGATCTGCCCTTTCGCCTCATGTGCGATGGTCAAAACATCCCCAATCTGAACTAGGGCCGAGACATCCCCGCCACCAACCAGAGAATCGGTTTCCTGCAGAGCGCCGACGGTCCCGTTCGGGTTCAGCTCATACCCGACCAGCCCGGTCGCCGTGCCCACATCCAGAACAAGTTGATCGTCCCCTGCCAACGCCACTGGTACGGCGCTGTCGCCGACCTGATACGTGATCGTACCGCTGTAATATTCAGTGTCCTGCAACTGCGGCAGAGCGCCCTCGACCAGCTTCCACACTGCGATTCCGCCACCCGGACCTGTCACGCTGTACAGATACGTTTCGCCATTAAGCGTTTTTAAAGCCGTATCGCCGATACCTGAATCGAGCGCTGCGCTCCCTGTTGCAACCACGCCTTCGAACTGAAGCACCATATCAAATCACCCCACGCCAAATCTGGCACCGACTACGGGATGATCCGATGCCCAGTTCGAAACCAAAGCGGAAATGTGGAGAAAACGAGGAGTTCGGCTTCAGTTTAACTAAATTTTTTCTGGTCCGACCGCATGAGTCACCGAAGGGAAAGACAGATGAACAAAACCTGGACCCCTCGGACAGACGCGGCAACCACATGTGAGGGCAAGATGACCAAAGAACCCGAATCCAAAATCAATCCGGCTGAGGATCAGCCTGATTTCGAGCGTAAGCAGAACATTCGTCGGTGGATCGACGGCAAAATGCGCCGTTGGGCCGGTCGTGGTATTGCCGGTGGGCTCGGGTCGACAATCCTGGCTCTGCCTGCACTGGCGCAAGCCACTGTCGAAGAGCTTTATGCCTTCCAGTTCGCGGAAACGATTCCCGGGGTACGCTCGGTCAAGGTGTTGGATAATGGCGACGTTCTTCTGAAACTGGCCGATGGTCGAAAACTGGTTGTGGCCGCCGAAAACGTACAGGTGCTGGACAGCGGTGCGGTCATGATTGCCGAGGGCGTCGTATCCGAGATCGCTCAGTTCAGCCTGGCCGAAGCTGGCGGTGCCGCTGCAATCGGGGGAATCAGTGGAACCGGGGCCGCTTTGGGTGGTCTGGGTCTGGCGGGTGCCGCAGCCGCTGCCGGTGGTGGCGGCGGTGGTGGTGGAGGGGACGACGATGCCGCCCCCGCGCCGACGCCCGCGCCCAACCATCCGGTTCTCAATCTGGCCGGCTCGCAAGCCAACACTTTGAGCAGCGCCAATATGAACCTGATCGCTCCGGAAGGCACGGAAACGGTAGAAGTGACGATCGGCTCGGTCACCAAGACCGTAACGCCCGAGGCTGACGGATCCTGGAGCCTTTCACTGACCCCGGCTGAAGCCGCTTCTCTGCCGCAAGGCGTGCAAACCGTGACGATCCGCAATCTTGATGCCGACGGTGCGGAACTGTCAGCGGAAACAGTCGCATTCGATGTGGATACCACCCCTCCAACCCTGACCATCTCGGGGTTCTCAGACGGCGCGGTGATGAATGCGGCGGAACAGGCCACCGACCTGACGATTACCGGCACGACCACGGCCGAAGATGGCCAGGCGGTTACCGTCACCATCTACGGGCAGATCTACGAAGGCACGGTTTCCGGCGGACAATGGAGTGTAACAGTCCCTGCCGCAGGGCTCGCCGTCATGCCGGATGGCGCGACGATTGCCGTCACCGCTGACGTCACCGATCAGGCAGGCAACCCCGCCACCCAAGCCGGTGCCAGTTTCGACACGGATTTTACCGCTCCGACAATTTCACTGGACCCAGTGGCCGGCGGGTCGATTGAATTGATCGATGTCAGCGCGGACCTGACGCTGACAGGATCGACCACAGCGATTGACGGTCAGCCAGTTACTGTGACGTTCGACGGCCAAACCTATTCGACCACGGCCTCGGGCGGCGGTTGGAGCGTGACGATCCCCAGCGCCGATCTCGCTGGCCTGTCCACCGGCGTACCCGCTACCTTCAACGTCACTGTTTCCGACGCGGCTGGCAACATCTCTGTTCCGGCCTCAGCGTCCGTCCCGGTTGACTTGACCGGCCCGTCCGTCGCCATCTCTCCGCTGTCTGTCGGCGCGGTCCTGAATGCTGTCGAGATGGGGTCTGACCTGACGATCTCGGGCACGACCGGCAATGTGCAGGACGGCCAGCAAGTCACAGTCAGCCTGAACGGCCAGACCTATACCGATACCGTCTCGGGCGGCACTTGGAGTGTGACAGTCCCCGCCGCCGATCTGGCCGCCCTGCCTGACGGAGGGAATTTCACAATCTCTGCGGACGTTTCGGATGCCGATGGTCTGTCAGCGCCTCAGGCCAATGTACCTTTGGCCAAGGACGCGACCGCCCCAACACTGTCAGTCGACAGTTTCTCGGACGGAGCCGTGCTGAACGCGGCTGAGCAAGGCACCAACCTGACCATCACGGGTTCGACCACGGCCGAAGACGGCCAGACCGTGACCGTTTCGATGAATGGTCAAACCTACACCGGTGCAGCATCCGGTGGTGCGTGGTCCGTCACCGTTCCTGCTGCGGATTTGGCAGCCTTGTCGGATGGGGCCACCATTGCGGTCACCGCAGATGTGACCGACCAGGCAGGGAACCCTGCGATCCAGGCCAGCAACAGCTTTGATACCGATTTCACCGCCCCGACGGTGAGCATCACAAACCTGTCGGATGGAGCTATCATGAACGCCGCGGAACAGGGCACTGACCTGACAGTGACCGGCACCTCTGACGCTGCCGATGGCACGGTGATCACGGTCGAAATCGCCCGCCCCGACGGGACTGTTGACGTCACCGGCACCGCAACGGTCAGCAGCGGCACCTGGAGCTACACGGCCCCGGCCGCGGACTTGGGCGCACTGCAGGATGGGGTCACTTACGAAATGGACGCGTCGGTGTCGGATGCGGCTGGCAACTCCGCCCAAAACAGCGCAAGCTTTGACACTGATTTCACTGCGCCGACCGTAACACTCGACCCCTTGTCCGTGGGTTCCGAACTGGACGTGACCGAGCAAGGCAGTGACCTGACCATCACGGGCACAACCAGCGCCGAAGACGGGCAAACTGTATCTGTCACCCTGAACGGCCAGACCTATTCCGGTGTCGCCTCGGGCGGTACGTGGTCGGCAACTGTTCCAGCAGTCGATCTTGCCGCTTTGTCTGACAGCACCGGCTATCCGATCTCGGCCAGCGTCGCCGATCAGGCCGGCAACTCGGCGACACCGGCCACGACCACTCTGACTACGGATTTTAGGCCGGTTTTGACGCTGAACCCTGTCGGCACGAACAACGCTGTTTCGCTGGCTGACGCCCAAGCATCGGGTGTTACCGTTTCGGGAACCTCAACCGGCCTGAGTGCTGGCCAGGCAGTTGATATTTCCCTCAACGGAAGCACGATTGGCAGCACGACCGTGGCAGCCGACGGCAGCTGGTCTCTGGCGGTCCCGGCCTCGGACTTCTCGGGCATCGACTCGGGTGATGCCCTTGATTTTTCGGCGGACGCAACGGTTTCCGGCGGACCGGACCCGCTGACGGCAACCGACGAAAACACGGCGCACGAACCCGCAGGCTATGTCATTACACAGGCCGGGATTTCCGGGAACACAGTGACCTTCGAGGTCTACGCCGACTCGGACATGGACATTTCGGGCGGGCTCGCACTGGACGTGAAGCTGGGTTTCGATCCTTCGGTCACGACCTATGACCTCGGTTCCGAGATCCCGAACAGTGGTATCTTCGGTTTCTTCGCCAATCCGGACGGGGCCTCGTTGATCCGTTTCTCCGGTATCTCGAACACCATCACAGATCTGAGCCAACCCCTGATGACCTTCGACATGACTGTTGTCGATGCAAGCAAACCCATTGAACTGACGATCGCGACTTCTGTTGGCGGGCATTCCGTCTTTCAGCTTGGCACCAATGGTGATGACACGCTGGTTGCAACCGACGTGGACAACACCATCCGCGGGCAAGATGGCAACGATGCGATTGATGTTTCGGCCGCAGGACGCGACGTTGTCGTGTTCGAGGCAGACCCGGCGGCCAATGGCATCGACACGGTGACGGGCTTCACAATCGGCCCCGCAGCCGAGGTGACCGACGCCATTATGTTCAGCGGTCTGAGTGTCGGAACCCTGCGCGGGGACGGAACGGATGTCGAAACTCTGGCTGCTGGAGATGCGATTGGTGCCGATACCGGTTTCGTCGGTCTGACAACGGTTTTGGGTGATTTGTCCCAAAACACGATCGAAACCGCGGTTGAGAGCTTTACCGGACTCCAGACGGGTGACGAAATCTACGTCATGGCAACGGACGGGACTGACAGCGTGCTGGTCAAGGTCGATTACAGCGCTCCCAATGCCGCGTCGGTTGAAACCGTCGCGCAATTCACCGGTCTGGACGATCTGACCGGTCTGAACGCCGACAACATCCTGCACACCGATCCCACCGGGGCAACCGCCTAAACAATGAAATGGCTGCCGTTCGCACCGATCGGCAGCGATCCTGAAAAGCAAGGGGCAACAATGGCGCAGAACGGCCTGGTTCCAGTCACCGCCGCACGGCATGGGCATCAGCACTGGAAACGTTTCACCTCCTACAGATTTGCAACCAATCGCACTGATTGCGCGATTGTGTTGCAGGAAGTACCGCAAACTGCGGGAGCCTTTCCGATTGTTTTCCGGGAAACCAGCGAAGGCGTCGAACCCAAAGCCATCTTGTCCCTGTCAGCGGATATGCCCACCCCTTTCGTTTCCCCGAAGGGACAATGGTTGGCAGCCTATGTTCCATCCGACTTGCGCTGCCATCCCTTTCAGGCAGAGACCATCGGACAAAACACGCCTGACAGGCCTGCCCTGTTTCGGCTGACCGTGGATGAAACTTCAGGTCTTCTCAGCACAGATCCCAGAGATGAGTCCTTCTTTGACGGGGCTGGGACTCTGTCACCAGCATTGCGCGACGTTCAACGCTTTCTTCAAACCCGCGTAGCTGCCCGCGAGGCGACTCTGGAGCTGTGCCAGACAATCAAAACTATGGGGCTATTTAAACCCGCCGACTCCCATGATGGAATCGCTTTGCCCTCCGGGACCTTGGGCATTTCAGCCCTGCGGCTAAAGAAACTGTCACAGGCAGAAAAACTTGATCTGGTGGATTCGGGCGCGTTTCTGCTGATCCACGCCCACCAGATCTCGCTATGCCATTTCGCTTGGCTGTCGCGTGTGCAGAACCAGCAGGCAGAGCAAATCTCGCAACGGAAATACACCGAAAATTCAGACATTTCCGGTTTTCTTAGTGCAATGGCCAACGCGCAGAATGACGATTTCCTTGGAACCAGTGGGGTGTGAAACACCTATGCCAATACTCAACCGCAGACTCGGATTTGCACCATTACTCTTCTTTGCCGCCGTGTTGTCGGCCTGTACACCCACGCCCGATCTGACGGGCGTTGCGATGTCCCTGTCCAGCGGGTCCGTCGGGGCTGGCGCAAGCGAGCCTGCGCCTCGGCTGGCGCAGAGCGCGTTTGGTCAGCGGATCAGGGCGGCTGTGGACTCAAACCCGGACCTCGCGCAAAGCGCGACGCGGTTGGAAATTGCTGCAGCCAACGAGGATGCCGCCAAGGGGGCCTTTCTGCCCCGGCTCTCCGTTGGCGTAAACGCGCGGTCAGAACGCATCGAGTCCGACATTGCCGATGTCACGCCGTATCTGCGCATCTCACAATTGGTGTATGATGGTGGGGCTGCATCGAATGAATTGGCGGCGGCAAAGGCGCGCGTGCTGCAAAGCCGCGGAGATCAGGTGCAAACCGCATCAGCCGTCGCGCTGTCGGCAATCGAAGCCTATGTCGTGGTTCTCAACCGGCGAAAAATTCTTGAAATTTCGATCCAAAACGTCACGGTTCATGACGAACTGGTGCGTCAGATCACAGAACGCTCGGCACAAGGAGTGGGGTCGAACGCTGACGTTCTGACAGCCCGGTCTCGTATGGCGGATGCGCAGACGCGGCTGGCAGATGCCAGGGCGCGTTTGGACCGTGCAGATGCCCAGTATCGTGAGTTCTTTGGCACGGCCCCCGGGGCTCTTCCACCTGCTGTCACGGCTCCGAAACTGTCGCGGACCGACTCTCAGATCGTGCTGGATAGCCCGCAGGTCAGACGAGCCGACGCAGCTCTGCTGTCGGCGAAGGCAGAGCAGGCGGCCGCGCATGCACGACGCCAGCCCGGCGTTGAAATCGCAGCTTTTGCCGACCGGGATGACAGCAACGACGCAAATTTCGGGGTCGATCTGTCATTCAACTACGAAATCGACAGTACGGGGCAACGTCGGGCCGCCATTGCGGCCGCAGAAGCACAGGTCAAGGAGGCGGAATTCGCACGGGATTCGGTGATCCGGGACATTCGCCGCGAGCTGGAGTTCGTCCGTTCTGACCAACAAGCCGGCGCGGCTCGCCTGCAAGCCGCCCGGGTCGCCGTTCAGGCCAATGCCGACAGTGTTACCGCCGCGCGCGAGCAGTTCACAATCGGCAGGCGCAGCTTGATCGAGATTCTGGACGCGCAACGGGATTATGTGAACGCGCAAGAACGGCTGATCCTGGCAGAACAGAGTTTCTTCCTGACCAACTACGCCGCGCTGAGCCTAACCGGTGACATTCTGGACCTGCTGGGTGTCTCAACGGTGAAATGGGATGACAGTCCATGACACAGCTTTTGCCAATTTCGCGCGCACCTTCGCTTTCTGCTCTCGAGGCTTGTCTGTTGCATGTCGCGGCCCAACTGGACCGCCCCTTGACGGTGGCTGCCCTTCACGCGGCACAAACCGGCGCATCGGATGAGCTTACCCTTCGCGATGCCATTGAGGCGGCCCAGAACGCAGGGTTGCAAGCGGGTTATGGCAAGCGCAGGTTGCAGGATTTCGACACGAGCCTGTCACCTGCACTGTTGATCCTGCAGGACGACAAAGCCGTTGTCTTCCACGGTCGCACGCCCGACGGTAGCCTTCTAATTTTCGACCCTGACCTTGGCGACGGCATCGGTGAAGTGTCAGAGGGCAAACTGGCCCGCACCTACACCGGATACGCAATCCTGTTTCGCCGCAACCATCGGGCCGAGGTCTCGGGCGATACGGCCCCCTCGGCCGATCATTGGTTCTGGTCGGCGATGGCGGCAAACCGGTGGTCCTATACACAAGTGATCCTGGCCGCAGCGCTGGCGAATTTGCTGGGCCTGTCTACCTCGATCTTCATCATGGTCGTTTACGATCGCGTGCTTCCAAACGAGGCGACAGAGTCCCTGATTGCACTGACTGCGGGGGTTGGCCTCGCCCTCGGGTTTGATTTCCTTTTAAAGCTGTTGCGCGCCGGGTTCATCGATCGCGCCGGACAAAAGGCCGACATGCAGATGGGGCGGCGCGTTTTCGATCAGGTGCTGAACATTCGCATGAAGTCCCGCACCGGATCAACCGGCGCCATGGCGAGCACCGTGCGCGAATTCGAAACCCTGCGAGAGTTCTTTACCTCGGCAACCTTGGTTGCATTGGTTGATCTGCCATTCATTGCCCTGTTCGTCTTTGTCATCCATCTGGTCGGCGGCCCGCTGGCCCTGATCCCTGCCCTTGCAGTTCCGGTTGTTTTGCTGGCCGGGGTGGCCGTGCAGCCGGTGTTGTCGCGTCTGGCTGAAAAAAGCTTTTCCGACGGCCAGTCCAAGCAATCCGTTCTGGTGGAAACCGTCTCGGGGCTTGAGACGATCAAAACCACAGCGGCAGCCAGACCAATGCGAACCCGCTGGGAAAGCGCAATCGAGCGTCAATCCTCGCACGGTGCACGCAGCCGAATGGTGACGCAATTCGCCCTGAACCTGACCGGGTTCACCCAACAGGCGGCACAGGTTCTGATCGTCTTCTACGGCGTTTTCTTGATTACCGATGGTCAGGCGAGCATGGGGGCTCTGGTCGCCTCGGTGATGCTGACCGGGCGGGCTCTGGCGCCATTGGGACAACTTGCCCAGACCCTGACTCGCGTCAATCAAGCCCGCAGCGCGTATCGCAACCTGAACGCTTTGATGCAGGCCGAGAGCGAACGGCCACATGGGCGCAGCTGGATCAGCCGAAACAGCTTTGACGGGCGGATCAGTTTCAAGAATGTCCACTTCGCCTACCCGGATCAGCCCGAGGACACACTGGCCGGGGTGTCCTTCTCGATCGAGCCAGGTGAAAAGGTTGCGATTTTGGGGCCAATCGGGTCCGGGAAAAGTACAATCTCGCGCCTGTTGTTGGGGCTATACGAACCGCGGACCGGTTCAGTCATGCTGGATGGCGTGGATATCCGCCAGATCGATCCGGGCGATCTGCGCCGCAATGTCGGGTCGGTATTGCAAGATATCTGGCTGTTTTCCGGGACGGTGCGCGAGAACATAAGCAGCGGCACGGTCCGGCCACGCGATCAGGACCTGATCCGCGCAGGAAAAGTGGCCGGAGTGGAGGATTTCGTCGCCCATCATCCCAATGGCTATGATTTGAAGCTGGCCGAACGCGGTGAAGGTCTGTCCGGCGGGCAACGACAGGCCATCGCGCTGGCCCGGGCCTTGATCGGGCACCCTCCGGTTCTGTTACTGGATGAACCAACCAGTGCGATGGACGTGAAAACCGAAGCCGAGGTGATCGGCCGTCTGAAACAGGCCACGCAGGACACTACGATGATCATTGTCACACATCGCACCAGCCTGTTGGAGCTGGTGGACCGGGTCATCGTGATCGAAGGCGGGCGTGTGTCTGCCGATGGGCCCAAGAGTATGCTCGCCCAACACGCGCGCAAGGCAGGGAGGCACCTGAATGTCGCGGCATCCTGATCTCGCCACCCTCGCGCGCGAGATGCGCGGGCGTTCACCGATGCGCGGATCCCTGCTTTTGCTGGTGATTGCGTCGTGCCTGATCGCACTGGGCCTGTGGGCACATCTGACTGAGCTGGACGACGTGACCCGAGTGGATGGGCGAATTGTGCCTTCGGCTGATGTTCAGGTGATCGAAGCCACGGAACCCGGCGTTCTGCAATCGCTGAAAGTCCGCGAGGGACAAGTGGTCGACAAGGGCATGTTGTTGATGGAGTTCGAAACAACCCAGATCGACAGCCAGTTCAGCCAGGAGCAGCAACGCGCTTTTGGCCTGATGGCGCGAACGCAACGACTGCAGGCGGAAATCGACGGCACTGACCTGGATTTTTCACCGGACCTGATCAAAGGCGCGCCCGAGGTCGTGCGATCGGAAACCGCTCTGTACCAGGGGCGGCAATCCGAACTGTATGCCGAGATCGCCATCCTTGAACGCCAGCGCCTGCAAAGGCAGCAGGAATATGAAGAAGGCCTTGTGGATCGGGTCACTGCCGATGAAACGCTAAGGCTGTTGGCGGAAGAGCGCGCGATGATGGAACCTCTGGTGGCAAAGCGGATGGAGCCTGCGACGACGCTTTTGACGCTGCGCCGGGGTGAGGCCGAGTGGGAAGGTCGGAAAACCCGGGCTGTTGCCGCGACCAACCGCCTGAAAACCAGCCTGAACGAGATAGACGACCGCATCCGCGCGACCCGAAGTCGGTTTCGCAGTGCCGCGCTGACCGATCTGGCTGTGGCAACCACCGAGCTTGCTGCGCTGCGACCTGTCCTGCCCGCGCTTCAGGATCGGGCCGACAGGGCGCAGGTGCGGTCTCCGGTACGCGGCATCGTCAACCGGGTGCATCGCAGCACAATCGGGGGATTGGCACGCAGCGGGGAAGAACTGATTGAAATCGTTCCTTTGAACGACAATCTGCTTGTCGAAGCCTACGTTCGTCCAGAGGACATCGCATTCCTGCACGCGGGGCAATCGGTCAAGGTCAAGATCACGGCCTATGATTTTGCCCGGTACGGGGCGCTGGACGGTCAGATCATGCGGATCGGTGCCGATACGATCACGCGATCCGAGCGCAATGATGAAGAGGTTTTCGTCGTGGAAATCGAAACCAGCAATGTGATGCTGGATGCAGATGGTGTCGCCGTCGAGATCATTCCTGGCATGATTGCCGAGGTTGATATCCTGTCAGGCCGCAAGACGGTTCTGGAATATCTGCTGCAGCCCGTAGTCAAAATCAAGGACAGGGCTTTGCGCGAATAGGAGTTTCGACAGTCGGCACAGGCCTGCTTGTGCCGATTGCATCCCTTTGGCGCCCACACGTTATTGCGAAGAGGTAACCCCTTCGGACGCTGGCTGTTTAAACTGATGGTCGAACAACTGGCGGAACACCCCGTCCTTCTCGATCAGGGTTTCAAGATTACCTTCTTCAAGAACTTCGCCTTCCTGAATGACGACAATCTTGTCTGCCTCAAGCACGGTCGACAATCGGTGGGCAATGACAATCGTGGTCACATTCTCGGTCAGCCGGTCCAAAGCCTTTTTCACAAGAGTCTCGGATTCCGCGTCAAGAGCACTGGTAGCCTCGTCCAGCAACAGAATTTCCGATTTGCGCAGAATTGCACGCGCGATTGCGAGGCGCTGTTTTTGCCCACCGGACAAAAACGCACCATTCTCTCCGACAGGCGTATCGTAGCCATATTCCAGCTTTCTGATGAAATCATGGGCATGGGCGGCGCGGGCGGCCTCCATCACTTCTTCATCGGTGGCGTCCGGGCGCGCATATCTCAGGTTATCCATAACCGAGGACGAAAACAAAAATGTTTCCTGGCCGACATAGGAAATCTTCTGACGCAGTGAAGCAAAACTCACGCCCTGCAAGTCCTGATCATCGATCTCAACAGTTCCGGAATCGGGATCATAGAAACGCATGATCAGACCGAAGATCGTTGATTTACCACCACCGGATTGACCGACCAGAGCCGTCGTCTTGCCGGCCTCGAATGTCAGGTTCATATTCGAAAGGACCGGTGTGTCACCTTTGTACCCAAACGTCAGGTCCTTGAGACGGATTTCACCCGCACCCGTGACCAGGGTTTTGGCGTCGGGGCTTTCCCGCATCTGATCTTCTTCGTCCAGAAGCTCGAACATCATGTTGATCGGAACCAGGGTGGTTTCGATGATAACACGCATTTTCGACAGGCGTTTAGCGGGCTCGTAAGCCATCAGCAACGCTGTGATAAAGGACATCAGCTGACCTGCCGAAGTTGGTTCGCTGTCTCCGATGCCGATAGTGCTGATCACCAGAATGCCCGCAATCGCAAAACCTGCCAGAAGTTCCATCAACGGGCTGGCGATTGACTGCAGCTTGGAAATCGAGTTTGCACGTTCCTCGACCGTCCTGATAGCCCCGTTCATGCGATTCGCCATGTGGTCTTCAAGGGCAAAGACTTTGATGATCGTGATTCCGCCAGACGTTTCCTGCAGAACCTTGATGATTTCAGACAGTGCCATCATCTCGGATTGCATGATCGCTTTCACACGTTTCAGCAACATGCGAACGCTGATCAACGCAACCGGGCCGACGACGAAAAACAGCACCGATAGCATCGGTTGCTGGTAAATCATGACAAATATCAGACCGATCAAGGTCAGCAGGTCGCGCACAAAGCTTGTCACGACGACATCAACCAGCCGCCTGGCCGCCTGCGCACCCTGCGTGACGCGCAGCAACAGGCCCGAGGATTCGTTTCTTGAGAAAAAACCGACCCCGCGTTTGATCAGCTTTGCGTAAAGGCGCTCTTGCTGAACAGCAATGATGCGGTTGCCGGCGCGCGCCAGAAAGACTGCCTGAATGTACGACGCAAGCGCCTTGCCAAGAAACAGCCCTATGACGGCGGCGGCAATCAGCCCGACCTTGGATCGCATCTCCGGCTCGGTCATCGCGTTAACGATGTTTTCCATCATCCACGCGGTACCCGCCGTTGTTCCGGCGACACCGACCATGGCCACCATCGCGATCCCGTACAGCCAGCCCTGATTTCTGAGGCTTTCGAACAGCAGACGGCCAATATTACCGGATTTCCATTTGGCCCAGGTTTTTTTGATCATTCTATTCTCCAAAACCCTCAGCGGTTCCGATGCCTGACAGCGTCATGGTCTTACCCCGACCCCAAACCGCACCATTGCGGCAATGGTCGGACGCGGTGCTGTTAGTTATGCGCGACTGCACAAAGAATCCATAGGCAGCGCGCAGATATTGGGGCCGATGTGTCCCGGTTGACATCAGGAGCAACCTTTTTCGGTTTGGCTTGCGTGTAACAATATGTAATTGCTTGTCTATTTCATAAATGTGACAACAATAACAACAGTCGCACCAGATATTGATCGGCGTTTTATCGCCACTCGACATCCCCCAGGAAAATATATCCCGCCCCATAGATCGTCTTGATAAGGCGCGGATTTTTGGGATCTTCGCCCAGTTTTGTCCGCAGCCGGGATATACGCACATCCATCGCCCGGTCGAAACTGTCACCTGCGGCACCGCCCAGTGCTTCCTGCATCTGCGCCCGGCTGATCAGGCGTTTGGGGCTTTCCAGAAACAGCCGCAAAACCTCGCCTTCCGCATGGCTGAATGGCGTTTCCGCACCGCTGCCGTCCTCCAGCACATAGCGGTCAAAATGAGCGATCCAGCCATTGAAACGCGCCACATCCGATTGCGACACCTGCGTGCGCGGGGACCGCAATCTGGCCCGGATGCGCGCCACGACCTCGGCAGGGTCGAACGGTTTGGTTATATAGTCATCGGCCCCAAGTTCCAGGCCGGTGACACGATCCTGCACCTGCGCCCGGCCCGAGATGATGATCACCGCCGCCCCCTGTTCCAGCGCCAGCCGGTGGACAAGCGCCAGACCGTCTGTGTCGGGCAGGGAAAGATCGACCAGGCACACATCCGGTGTCACGCGTTTCAACGCAGCTTCGAATTCCCGAGCACGGGCGAAGCACTGGGTGCGAAACCCCGCCTCTTCCAGCGCATCGGTCAGAACGCACCGGATTTCGGGTTCATCATCAACAATAGTGACCAGCGGTTGTGTCATCAGGCGGCCTCGGTTCTGATCAGGGCGGACAGTTGCGCCCGGGTAAACGGTTTGCTCAGCACCGGGGCCAGCGTCAGCGCCTGCCGGTGCAGCGGATCGGAATAGGGCAAAGAGGTCATCAGAATGCACGGCAGCGCGGGTTTCAGCTGCGCCAACAAATCCAGCCCGGTCCCCTGCCCCTCCAGCCGAATGTCCGACAGCACAAACACGATATCGTCGATATCCGCCGTCAGCGCCAGCGCTTCATCGGCCGACGTCGCCTCGATCACCGAAAACCCGAGGTCGACCAGCATTTCCCGGAATTGCCAGCGCAGGTCGTCACTGTCCTCGACCAGCAAAACCAAACCTTCCTGTATCGGCGGCGCCGGGCGACAGGGCAAACGCATGGCCACCGTCGCGCCCGAAGGGGTATTGCGCAGATTCAGATCTCCGCCCGCAAGTTTCACGGTATCATAGACCATGGGCAGGCCCAGCCCCGACCCCTTGCTGCCTTTGGTGGTAAAGAACGGGTTCAGCGCCTTTTCCAACCCTTCCTCGGAAAAGCCCGAGCCGGTGTCCGAAACCGCGACCTCGATCCAGATATCGCCAATCTTATGGGCGCTGATGGTGATCTGACCGGACCCGCCGCAAGCATCGCGCGCGTTCAGCACCAGATTCAGCAGAGCATCCTGAACCATGCCCGGATCCAGCATCAGCGCCTCGTCGGGCAGTGTGTTCACCACCGACAACCCCACGCCACGCGGCAGGGAGGGCGAGGCCAGAATACGCAGGTCCTCGAGCAATCCGCGCATATCGGTCGCTTTCGGCTGAAAGGTGCGGTTTCCAGTCATGTCCGCGATCCTGTTCAGCAACTGACCCCCTCGCCGGGCCGTCTGCTGGGTGGCGGCCACCAGTTCCCGCGCCTCGGCGGACAGGTCCATCTTTTCCAGCCGGGACTGCATTCCCAGAATGATCGTCAACAGGTTTGAAAAATCATGCGCCAGCCCGCTGGTCATCTGCGCCGCCATGGCCCGGCGCCGGGTTTGTTGAAGGGCGACGCGCGCCTGGGTTTCCTCGGTGATATCGACCGACATCACATAGACGCCGCCTTCGCCATCCGGAGAAAACGACACGCGGATACGGCGGGAATCCTGATCTTCGGTAAACTCGAACACCGAGGCTTCGCCGCCATAGGCCTTTTGCAGATGGGGTTCGACACGCGGGAAGGCCGCAGCTCCCAAAGCCTGAGAAACATGCATGCCCAGAATCTCTGACGGGCGACCCGGCATGACCGAGCTGAGCCGGCGGTTCGAATAATCGTACCGCCCATCCGGGTCGAGATGCGCAATATGGGCCGGCATCATTTCGGTCGTCATGCGCGTACGGGCTTCGATTTCGGTCAGCTGGCGCTTGGCCTCTTCCAACGCGGCATTGGTGGCGGCCAGTTTACGGTTGGTTGCCGAAAGCTCTTCGGCGCGGTCCAACAACTGATCCGATAATTCCTCGGACCGGGCGCGCAGCAGGGCCTCGGCCTGTTTGGTGTTGGTGATATCGGTGTAGACCGAAACCCAGCCACCTTTGGGCAGCGGCGCCCCTTCGACCGAAATCACCCGCCCGTCGGCCCGGACACGTTCCATATAGTGCGGCTCAAACGTCAGCGCCTGTTGGACCCGCAAATCCACGATGGCCTCGACATCTGCGTCGGTACCGTATTCGCCACGCGCCGCCAGATAGCGGATCGTGTCCCGGAACCGCGCCCCCGGCTGGACCAGTTCATCCGGCAAATCGAACATCGCCTGAAACGGCCGGTTGCTTACAACCAGCCGCAACTGACTGTCATAAATCGACAATGCCTGCCCGATCAGGTTCAGACCGGCGGTCGTCATCTCTTTTATGTGCTGTTCGGTAATGTCCAAACTTACCCTCTCCGTAACACATGCGTAACACCGGATTTGTCACAGGTGTAGAGGGCACAGGCGCGACAGATTGGGATCGGCTGTTGTCGCCGCGGTTCAATACCGGGGTTTCGATTTCGGCCCTTCGGCGGTGATCGAATGCAGCGACAACGTATGATCCATGTTCCGCATCCGGTGCCGTAGCATCATCCGCCCCAGACGTGCCAAATCTGCGGCATAGTCGGGGTTTTCCGCCACGTTCTCCATTTCGCCTTTACCCTGTTGATCGAACAAAAGCGGCGGCAGGTCGGCGGCGAACTCGACCAGAGTGAACCGCTCGTCCCGCAGGATACCCAGACACGAGTCGCTGTTGCCCGTACCGAGATGCTGTTGCCACAAGCTGGGTTTTTCGGGGGCCGAGAAATCCAGTTCGCTGAACGAATAGCTGCGCCAATCCTCCGGGACCTCTCCTTGCAGCAACGGCATCAGGGACCGCCCGTCCATCGCGTTCGGAATAGGCAAACCGGTCCAGTCCAGTATCGTCGGGGTGATGTCGATGGACTCTGTCGGCACTGTCACCACGGTTCCTGCGTGATGCTGGTTGCCTGGCATCCGGATCATCAACGGCGTATGATAGGCCGCGTCATAAACTGTCATCTTGCCCCAGGTGTGGTGATCGCCCAGCATCTCTCCGTGGTCGGCGGTGATCACCACAAGGGTATCGTCATATTGACCGCTGTCCTTGAGGAACTGGATGACACGACCGACATGATGATCCACCTCGGTCGCCAGTCCCAGATAGACCGAGCGTAACATCCGAACGTTTTCGGGTGTCGGGTCCAAGGTATCGAACCCTTCGACGAAATCCTTCGCCGACTGCTTTTCCATCGCCGGGCCAAAGAAGGGATGCATCGCGCGTTCGTCGGCTATATCTGCAAACCCGGCTGGCAGAGGCAAAGCACCGGGATCATACATGGCATTGTAGGGCGCCGGGGCAACCAGAGGCGGGTGCGGCCGGATATAGGTCAGATGCGCAAACCAGCTCTGATCCTTGAACGGCGCCATGCTGCTGAGGAACGCGTCGGTCAGAAAGGCAGTGTCGCTGTCCTCGGCCCGGTACAAGGCCGGGTCGTTCAGACGCGGGGCACCACCATTTGGCGAAACCGGCTTGTATACGTCCCAATACTCGTCGAACGCGTACCCCTTTTGCATCAGATAGGACCGCCAGGGATAGGATTCCTCCAGCCGCATTTCGATAACCTCGTGAAACCCGGCCATCGGGTTTTCATAGGATTTCAGGATCGGATCACCCGGATCGAAAACTCGTGGATCGGCCGAGGTATCGGTGTAGCCGTACAACATGGGCAGGTAACCGGCCTTGCGCATCTCGGTCGCGATGTTCGGCGTGTCGTGCCGCAACGGCGTACCGTTGCGAATTGACCGGTGGTTCATCGCATACTGCCCCGTCAGGATCGAAGCACGCGACGGCCCGCAAGGGTTGGTCACTGAAAAGTGCCGATCAAACGTTACGGCCTCAGCCATGAACGCGCGCAAGTTGGGCAGATCGACATGGGCCGCAAGGGCCCCATTCAGGCAATCCGCCCGCAACTGATCGATGATGACGAACAGGACATTTCCGGGTTTCTTCATTTGACCTAACCTGATTCCACCGAGGCGCTTCAGATGTGATCTTTGTCGCGCTTCGCCCCTTCCGCAACCACTTCGTGACGTTGGGTTTTGATCAGGCATAAAAAACTGAACTTAAACGAAAAGCAGAGTTGATGCGCGCAATCCGCCGCACTGACGCCCGGTCGATCCGAAATTGTCACACTGCTGCTATTGTGCGGCGACAATTCCCGGTGGTGCGCAGAAATCCGTTGCAGCGCTACCCGGTTTCACATCTCATACGGCCATGACGCAGCCCATGATACATTCGGACCCCGACGCCGACGGCGTCTGCCTGCGTATTTCGGGCGAAATGCTGACCCAATCTCTGGAAAAGGTGGAACAGGCGTTCGCGGCGGTGCAGCCGCAGGGTCGCAAGGTCACATTTGATCTGTCCAATATCGAGGCGCTGGACACTGGCGGGGCGTGGCTGATCGCAAATCTGGCGCGGCGCGTGCGCGCCGTCGGGGCCGAGGTCAGGTATGAAGGGCTGAGCCCTGCGCATTCCGCCCTGCTGGATACTGTGGCTGAAAACATACCCGACGATCCGGGGATCGAGGCCGAGCACCGCAGCTTTGTCGACTGGGTCGCCAGCATTGGCGAACGTACGGTCGGGGCGTGGAAAGACTCGCTTTCGATGCTGGGTTTCCTGGGGTTGACGCTGCATCGCCTTGTCCGAACCATCGTCATGCCCTGGCGTCTGCGCCGCGCGGCGCTGGTGTCCCAGATGGAAGAGGTCGGATTCAAGGCGATCCCGATTGTGGCTTTGATGGGGTTCCTGATCGGTGTCGTGCTGGCCTTTCAGGGGGCAACTCAGCTGAAACAGTTCGGGGCCGAGATTTTTGTCGTCGAACTGATTTCAATCTCGGTTCTGCGTGAGCTGGGCATCCTGCTGACGGCCATCATCGTTGCGGGTCGGTCCGGGTCGGCCTTCACCGCGTCGATCGGCTCGATGAAAGTGCAGGAAGAGATCGACGCCATGCGCACGCTGGGTCTGGACCCGATCGAAGTGCTGGTCATTCCGCGGGTCGTGGCCTTGTTGATCATGCTGCCGATCCTTGGTTTCATTTCCGATATGGCCGCCCTGTTCGGTGGCGGCTTGATGAGCTGGATCGATCTGGACATCAGCCCCGGCATGTTCGTGACCCGTTTGAAGGAAAGCACCGGTATCTGGCACTTTGCCATCGGCATGATCAAAGCCCCGTTCTTTGCGCTGGTGATCGGGGTTATCGCCTGCTGGCAGGCAATGCAGGTCAAGGGATCAGCCCAGAGCGTCGGCCAGAGAACGACCGCATCCGTGGTGCAGGCCATCTTCATGGTCATCGCGCTGGACGCGCTGTTCTCGATCTTCTTTTCGGCGTTGGATGTCTGATATGGACGGAACCGTGCTGGAACAGACCTCGGACACCAACGCCCAGCGAGAGGCGGTGATCCGCGTGCGCAGCCTGACCAACCGGTTCGGACCACAGGTCGTGCATGAAAACCTCAATCTGGATGTCTGGCGCGGCGAGGTGCTGGGCATAGTTGGCGGCTCGGGTACCGGCAAATCCGTGCTGCTGCGGACGATTGTCGGGCTGAACACACCCGCCGCCGGCAGTATCGAGGTGCTGGGTGTCGACGTGCTGAATGGCCCCGAACAGGAACGCCGGCGCATCGAAAAGCGTTGGGGCGTTGCGTTTCAGGACGGCGCGCTGTTTTCCTCGCTGACCGTTTTGCAGAACGTCATGGCGCCGCTGCGCGAACATACCGGGATCAGCGAAAGGCTGATGCAGGCCCTGGGCAGCCTGAAGATCAGCCTTGTTGGCCTGCCGCAACTGAGCTGTGGCAAGTTTCCCTCGGAACTGTCCGGCGGGATGCGCAAACGCGCGGCCTTGGCTCGCGCCTTGGCGCTGGACCCCGAGATCGTGTTTCTGGACGAGCCCACTGCCGGGTTGGACCCGATCGGGGCTGCGGCCTATGACGAGTTGATCGGAGAATTGCAGCACGCGCTGGGGCTGACGGTGTTCATGGTCACGCATGATCTGGACAGCCTTTACGCGATTTGCGACCGCATCGCGGTTCTTGCGGAAAAACGCGTTCTGGTTGAAGGTCCGATTGAAGAAATGACCAAAGTCGATCATCCTTGGGTGCAGGAGTACTTCACCGGCCCCCGGGCGCGCGCAGCGCAAGAGAAGGGGCAGGACAGGTAGAGGCCATGGAAACCCGAGCGAACTATATCCTGATCGGCGCCTTCACCCTTGCCGGGATCCTTGGCGCATTTGGCTTTTTCCTGTGGCTCGCCAAATTCGAAGTCTCACGGCAATACGCCTATTACGACGTGCTGTTCGACAATGTCTCGGGCCTGTCGGCTGCGGGCGGCGTCAGCTATAACGGCCTGCCGGTCGGGCAGGTGATCTCGCTGCAACTGGACGATGAGGACCCGTCCAAGGTGCGGGTCAAGCTTGAGGTCGACGCCGATATCCCGGTGACCGATGATACAATCGCACAGCTGCAATCCCTGGGCGTGACGGGCGTCAGCTATGTCGAACTGACCGGCGGATCGGCCAGCGGCACCAAATTGCCGGAAAACAGCGTGATCAAAAGCAAGCGCAGCGCGATCCAATCGCTGTTCGAAGGCGCGCCGAAAGTGCTGGACGAGGCCGTCACCTTGTTGGAAAACCTCAATGCCGTGGTCGATGACAAGAACCGAAAGTCGGTCAGCGACATTCTGGACAACGTCGCCTCGGCTTCGGGCAAGCTGAACAAGACGCTCACGGATTTTGAGAACCTGTCAACGGATCTGGGTGGCGCGGCCAAGAAACTTGGCGATTTCACGGATCGGCTGGACAAGTTGGCGGATACCGCTGAAAGCACTCTGACCACTGGCACAGACACGCTGAACAGCGTGAAAACAGCATCGGAATCCGCAACGGCCGCGCTGGACAGCGCCAAAACCACCATCGAAACCGCCGACCGCGTCATTCAGCAAGATATCCGCCCGCTGATCGAGCGGGTGACGACATTGGCCGAAAACCTGAACGGCCTTTCGGGTGAGGCTGACGTGGCCCTGGCAACGATCTCGGAAACCTTCTTGAACGCCAACAAGACCCTGGGATCGATCACCGGCACGATGGAGACTGCAAAAGGTACCCTGACATCGGCAGAGCGCGCCTTTGACTCGGCCAACAAGGTCATAAACGAAGATATCGGCACGGTAATGAATGACATCCGAACGGCGGCGAACGAAGTGTCCTCGACCGTGAAAAACGTCACCAAGCGGCTCGACGATATCTCGGCCGATATCCTCAGCGCCTCCCAATCCGCCTCGGAGCTGTTGGGCACCATCGACGGTATCGTGCAGGCCAACCGCCGCCAACTGTCGGACTTTCTGCGGGTCGGCCTGCCCCAATTCACGCGTTTTGTCGAAGAGTCACAGCGTCTGGTCATCAGCCTGGACCGGCTGGTGGACAAGGTCGAACGTGACCCCGCACGCTTCCTACTTGGAACCCAGGCATCGGAGTTTCGTCAATGATCAGGTTTCTTCTTTTGGGTCTTGCCCTTGTGTCGTTGGGGGGATGCACGGGTTTGGAGACGCTCCGGCAAGCTTCCAAGCCTAATGACCTGTATCTGCTTACGCCCAAAAGCACATTTTCCACTTCGCTTCCGCGCGTTCAGAGGCAGATCGTGGTGCAGGAGCCGACGGCCACCGCAGCGGTCAACACCGATCAGATCGCCATCCAACCCACGCCGTTACAGGTTCAGTACCTGCCGCGCGCACGCTGGGTGGACCGGGCCCCGCTGATCGTGCAGGCGCTGTTGGTCGAAAGCTATGAAAACAGCGGCAAGGTCGCCGCAGTTGGCCGATCCACTGTTGGTCTGCGTGCGGATTACGTCATCGTGCCCGATCTGCGGGAGTTTCAGGGCATAGTAATCAATGATGTTGACGGCAAACAAACCATCCGGGTGGAAGTGCGCATCAACATCAAGATCATCGACGAGTTCGAAGACAAGATCATCGCTTCGGACTCGTTTCAGGAATACGTGATCGCGGCCAGCGATCAGACACCGGATCTGGTTAAGGCTTTTGATGAAGCTCTGGGCAAGACCATGCGGGATGCGGTGGAATGGAGCGTGCGTAGAATCAACACCCACACCGCCAACACTCCGCGACAGTTCTAGGACCCTGAGAACTGGGCGCCGACGGATGCCAGCACCCAGAAGCCAGTGTTATTGCGCCAGCGTTTCGGCCAGGCGCATCAGAGTCACGGCCTCGGCCCGGTAGCCAAACGGGTCCTGACCTTTGGCGCCATTGGCCAGGGCGATTGCGTCTTCGTACGACCAACTGCCCAGATATTCCCCACCACGCAGCAACTGGCCAAACCCCGCGATGGCATAGGAGAACCGGACATCCCCGGTCGACTGTCCCTGCCCCGGCAGGATCGGTTCTTCAATCAACTGGCTTTCGGACGCACCGGGCTTTTTATAGCGCAGCTTGAAGAACCCGATCTCATCGGACCCATCGGATGCCGATGGTTCGGCATAGCGCAGCGGACCATTTCGGATTGCATCCGAGCCCACGGGCGTCACCTCGTAGATCGCCGTCACCGTATGACCGGCGCCGATGTCGCCTGCATCCACCTTGTCGTTCGAGAAATCCTCGCGCCGCAGGGCACGGGTTTCATATCCGATCAGGCGATATTCGGCGATTTGTGCCGGGTTGAATTCGACCTGAATTTTTACGTCATTTGCAATCGGAAACAGGGCGCCGGTCAGCTGATCGACCAGCACTTTGCGCGCCTCGCCCAGCGTATCGATATAGGCCGCCTGCCCGTTGCCGTTCTGCGCCAGCGCCTGCATGGTCGCGTCGTCCAGATTGCTGCGGCCAAAACCCAGAACGCTCAGGAAGGTGCCGCTGTCTCGTTTGCGGGCGATGAAGTCTTTCAAGGCGTCGGGGTCCGACAGGCCGACATTGAAATCCCCATCGGTGGCCAGAATGACGCGGGTCACCTCTCCGTCCTCGGCCATGCCTTCCGCCACCTGATAGGCTTGTTGCAGCCCGGCCTGCCCGGCGGTCGAGCCACCGGCCTGTAACTGATCCAGCGCAGTCAGGATCTTGGTTTTCTCCGCCGCCGGCGTCGGCTCCAGCACCTGCCCCGCGCTGCCCGCGTAAGTGACGATCGAGACCTGATCCTCGGGCCGCAGTTCCGACAGCAACAGCCGGAAGGACTGTTTCAGCAACGGCAGTTTGTTCGTATCCTGCATCGATCCGGAGGTATCGATCAGAAAGACGAGGTTCAGCGGCGGGCGATCCTCGACCTGCGGAAGCGCCCCCTGAATGCCGATATGGACCAGTTGCGTGCCCTCGTTCCAAGGCGTTGGCGAGACGGTAATGGTCGGCCGGAACGGTGCATCCCCTTTGGGCGCGGGATAGCTGTAGGGGAAATAGTTCACCATCTCTTCCACCCGCACCGCGTCTTTCGGTGGCAACTGGCCGCGCAGCAACGAGGACCGGACAATCGAGTATGAGGCCGTATCGACGTCAATCGAGAAGGTCGATACCGGGTCGTCCGCTGTAACTTTCAACGGGTTGTTTTCGGCATTGGCAAAGGCTTCGGTGTTCTGTTCGGGTACAATATGAAGATCACTTTGAACGGGTGCCGGCGCCATTGAGGCTGTGCCGTCGTACAGTTCCGCACCCTCCCTAAGCTCGGTTGTGGCACCCAAACCTGTGGTTGCCCGTTTGCTCAAAACGCGGGGACCCGTTGAAGGCGGCACAGCTTCCTCAAGCACCATTGGTTCCTCAACAATCGAGTCCGGCAGGGCATCCTGCAATAGGCTGTGTTCAACCGCAGCCTCCTGATCTGTTTCCACTGTTTGAACCGGTACTTCAGCCCGTCGGTTTTCGGTCCAAGATGTGGGGTTCACCACGTAATCGCGGGTCTGCGGCAGGATCACGACCAGAGCCACAGCAGCAATTGCGGTTGTCGCGGTCAAAGCACCGCGATGCGAGAGGGCATTCAACATGGATTTCGCTCCTTCTGTCATGCGGGCCATCAGGCCTCGCTTGACAGTCGGACGCATGTCGGCGCGCGATCCTTGGGCGCGGGCGAAAACTTTTTGCGCCTGTTGCAGATTTTCAGCCCGCCGCTGCGCGTCTGGCGCGGGGGTGGCGGCGTCCATCAGGGTTTTGAGGTCTTCAAGATCGTCTGTCATGGGGCCAGCTCCTCTTGCCGCAGCACCCGCAGGCGCTTGCGGATATCCGACATGCGCCAGGACACCGTGCCCTCGGACACGCCCAGCACGTCGGCGGCTTCGGCATGGGTCATCTCATCTTCCAACGTCAGGGCCAGCGTATCCTGCAAATCCTGCGGCAGGGATCGCATGGCCCGCTGCAACCAATCGACGGCTTCGGCGGTTTCCGCAGCCTCGGCCCGCCGCATCTGTTCGACATCACCCCACCCCACAGCAGCGCGGCTGTGGCTGGCCTGACGACGGCGCGCGTCTTCGGCGGCATTGACGACAACCCGGTACAGCCAGGTGGTGAATTTGGCCTGTGCCCGGAAGCCGGCGATCTTAGCTGGAAGGGCCGCGCAGATATCTTGCGTCAGGTCCTCGGCCTGATCGGCCCGCCCGGTAAGGCGAAAGGCCAGACGGAAAACCCGATCATAATGCCGCGCCAACAGGGCAGCAAACGCGTCAGCGTCCCCTTTTGCGGCGGCTTTGGCCAGATTCTCATCCGATGTTGTCATGCGCATCACGATGGGTAAGACGGATCGGAAAGATCAATCCTTGGCGGCAGGACGAAAAAAATCAGAAACGATCCGCCGAAGCCATTTTCCAGTCTCTTGCAAACTCCTCCGGGATCGCGTCCGTCAGCAGAACACCTTCGTCGATGAACGTGTAGAGATCGGCATAGGACCATTCCCGTTCATCCGCCGTACGGCGGCGAATATCGCCCGGATGCAAGTCCGAGACCTTTTCCTTGCCCATGGCACCCAGAAGTTCGCGAAAGCTCTCGAGTGTGGCGTCGTGGAAACGATGAACCCGTTTGCGTTTTTGCGGCACGTGTACCGCGCGTCCACGGATCGGATCCTGCGTTGCCACGCCCGAAGGGCAGCGGTTGGTGTTGCAATGCAGCGCCTGAATGCAGCCCACCGCAAACATCATCGCCCGCGCCGCGTTGCACATATCGGCCCCAAGCGCGAATTTTTCGACCATGTCATAGCCGGTGGCCACCTTGCCCGAACAGATGATCCGAATCTTGTCGCGCAGGCCCACGCCGCGCAGGCAGTTGTTGGCGAAGATCAGCGCCTCGTTCAGCGGCATACCCAGGCGGTTGGTAAATTCGACCGGTGCCGCGCCGGTGCCGCCCTCGGCTCCATCAATTGTAATGAAATCAGGCAGAATGCCGGTTTCCAACATCGCCTTGCAGATTGCCATGAACTCGGACGGCCTGCCGATACACAGCTTGAACCCAATGGGTTTGCCGTCCGACATCTCTCGTAGATGTTGCACGAAATGCAACAAGCCGGTCGGCCCCTCAAAGGCCGAGTGGATGGGCGCAGAGATGACATCCTGATGCTCGGGCACGCCACGGATTTCCGCGATTTCTTTGTCGACCTTGGCTGCTGGCAGCACCCCGCCATGAGACGGCTTTGCACCCTGAGACAGTTTGATCTCAATCGCTTTGACCACATCCTTCTTGGCCTTTTCAGCGAACAGGTCCTTGTCGAACCCTCCTTCCGGCGTACGACACCCGAAATACCCGGTGCCAATCTGCCAGATGATATCGCCACCTTCGGCCAGATGGTGCGGGGACAGGCCCCCCTCACCCGTGTTATGCGCAAAACCGCCGTCCTTGGCACCGCCATTCAGCGCCCGGATCGCATTGGCGCTGAGTGCACCGAAGCTCATGGCCGAAACGTTAAGACGCGAGGCGCTGTAGGGTTTGGTGCATTGCGGACCGCCCAGCATGATCCGCTCTTCGCTTTCCGGCACTTCCTTGGGCGCAAGCGAGTGATTGGCGCGGTGATATCCTACAGTCAGGATATCGTATTGCGTGCCAAAGGCCTGCGTATCCACCTGCCCTTTGGCGCGGGAATAGACCAGGCTGCGAATGATCCGGTTGTAAGGGCGCCCGCTTTCGTTGGTTTCTACGAAATACTGACGGATTTCCGGGCTGACGAATTCCAGCATGTACCGGAAATGGCCCAGAACCGGGTAGTTGTTCAGTACGTTGTGCTTGGTGGTCAGCATGTCATACAGTCCAACCACGGCATAGGGGATCAGGATCACCAGCAACCAATGGGCCGGTGGCCAGAAAAAACCCCACAGCAAGGTCAGGGGAAGGCACACGTAGCTCAGGACATAATAGAGTCTGCGTACAATCATTTCGTGCTCTCCCAAAGTGCTGCCATATCAACCTTGTAGCAACCGTGGATCAAATCGGCATTTGATTGCAAGCGTTTGCGCCCCGGGCTCACGCGATCCGACGGGATTGTGAGGCAGGCAGAGGATTTGGCGGCAGTTGATCCAAGCTTCGGCAGTAGGTATGCCGAAACAGAGGTAAACTTGGGCAGGACAACCGGCCGTGACACAAACCCGACCCGCCGTCCGGACCACGGCCATCATGTTCACCGCCGTTTTCATGGGCGGCGCTGCTGGGTCGCTGCTGCGCGAGGCGTTCTCGGCCCAGATCCCCGGTGCGCCGGTGCTGACGGCGACCTTCGGTATCAATGTCGTGGCCTGTTTCGTGCTTGGTTGGCTGTATGCGGTTCGCAACCGTGTCCACGCGCATGTGCTGCATCTGGGGGCGGTGGGGTTCTGCGGCGGGTTGTCGACCTTTTCCTCTTTTGTGGCCGAACTGGAACGAATGGCTGAAGCGCACCTTTGGAGTGCCATTTCCGCCGCCTCACTTGAAATTGCCGTCGGCCTTGCCGCCGCTATTCTGGGCGAGGCCATTGGGCGGCGGCTTCACGGGCAGAGGTCGGCGGGATGAGTGTGCTCTATCTTCACGCCATGTTCGGATTGGGCGGCGGGTTGGGCGCGGTGCTGCGGCACTGGATCGCTTTGCGCGTCAACCATGACCTGCCCTTTGCAACGCTGATCGTGAACGTCCTGGGCAGCCTGCTATTGGGTCTGTGGATTGGTTACCTTGGCGGGCCGGTTGATCTGGGTGAAGAGGAAAGACGGCTGGTATTTGGCTTCTGCGGCGGCTTCACCACCTTTTCCAGCTTTGCGTATCAATCGCTGGAACTGCGGCGGGAACGGACAATCGCGCTGGCCGCGGGAAACATCCTGCTCAGCCTCGGCTTATGCTGGTTTGCCCTTTGGGTGGGTTTGGTGCTGATGCGCTAATGCGCGGCGACAGCAGCCTGCGTTCCGGGTTTGGGCGCTTTGCAGAAAAACAGCAGCGGTATAGTCGCCAGGGCCAGCAATCCCAGATTGTTGAAGACAGTCAGATAGGAAATCAGCTCGGCCTGCTGGCCGATCACCTGCCCCAGAATGGCAGCCCCTTCGGCACTTTCGGGAGTCAGGCCAAGAGGCTGCAAGTAAGCCTGCGCCGCCGGGTTATAGGGCGTCACATTCTGACTCAGGACCGCCGTATTTGTCTGCAACCCACGCACAACCCACGTGCCCACCAGAGATATCCCAACCGAAGAGCCCAGTTGCCGGGTCACGTTGAACAGGCCCGACGCTTCGTCCTGCCGGGATTTGGAGATGCTCTCGAACGCCAGAATCGACATCGGCACAAAAACCAACCCCATCCCCAGCCCGCTGACTGCCCCCGGCCAGGCCAGCTCCCAGAATCCCGCATTCATGTTCAGCGCGCCCATCATGAAATTGCTTATGGCCGTCAACAGCATCCCCAATCCGGCCAGAAGGCGGGGATCAAACCGCGATACCAACACTGCGCCCGTCAAGACCATCGATAACCCCGCCGTTATACCACGCGGAATGAACAGGTGCCCCGAGGCGATAACGGGATAATCCAGCAGGTTCTGCACAAAGGTCGGCAGGATAGCGATGCCGCCAAACAGCGAGATGGCAAAACCCGCGATGACCAGATTGCACAGGGCAAAGTTGCGATCCGCGAAAAACCGAAGGTCCACTACTGGTCGTTTGGTTGTCAGTGCGTGGACGATGAACCCCAGTGCCCCCAGAACCGAGGCGATCAGTGCGACCTGAATGACCCGCGAAGACAGCCAGTCCTTGGTCTCTCCCTGATCGAGGATGAACTGCAGGCACCCAATGCCGATTGCCAGCAGGGCCAGACCTGCCCAGTCGATCCGCACCTCTTCGGTTTCATCCTCGGGCAACTCGCCCGCCAGCAGCAGCAGCGCCATTGCGGCTACCGGAAGGTTGACGAAAAACACCATCCGCCACGAGAAATACTCGGTCAGAAGCGCCCCGACCGTCGGTCCCAAAACCGGGGCCACCACGACGCCCAGCCCAAAAACCGCCATCGCCTGGCCGCGTTTTTCGCGGGGGAAGGCATCGAACAGGATGGATTGGGATAGCGGGATCAGGAATGCGCCGAACATGCCCTGGGCAAGGCGAAAGATGACAATGGTCTCAAGGCTCCAGGACAGGCCGCACATGACGGACATCGTGGTGAAACCGGTGATGGCCGTCAGGATCAGCCGCCGGCGCCCGACCCGGCGGGCAACAAAGCCGGTCAGGGGCATGACGACAACCGCAGAGACGATATAGCTGGTCAGAATCCACGTCGCCTGATCGGTCGTGGCCCCGAACGCCGCCTGAATATGGGGCAGCGCGACGTTGACGATGGTGCTGTCCAGCACCTCGAGAATGGCGCTGAGCACAACGGCGACAACAATCACCGGGTTGACGCGGCTGGCCGCCGAATCGGTCATTTGCCGGGCTGGTCCGCTGTGGTGTCCACGGTCACTTTGCTGCTGCCACCCACGCGCAGCGGCATATCGGTCGGGTCAAGTTCCACACGAACCGGGAACCGGCGGGTCACTTTGACCCAATTGCCGCTGGCGTTTTCGGACGGCAACAGCGAGAACGTGTCCCCCGATCCGCGCCCGATCGAGGCCACTTTGCCCGTCAGGGTAACCCCCGGCAGCATATCAACCTTGATCGTAACCGGCTGGCCGGGCCGGATCCGCGGCAGTGCGGTTTCCTTGAAATTCGCGTCCACCCACCACTCCGAAGCCTCGACGATGGAAAACTGTGGTGCGTTGGCTGAAACTGCCGATCCAGGACGCAGGGACAGGTTGGCGACCCAGCCATCTGCGGTGGCGTAGACTTTGGTCCAGTTCAGATCGGCCTGTGCAATCTCAAGCTGCGCGCGCGCGGCCAAGACTTCGTCCTGCTTCGCGGCAAGCCCGCTTTGCAGCGCCAACAGTTCGGATTGACTGGTGGTCAGACGGGCCGAGGCCTCGGCAAACGCCGTTGTCGCCTGATCCAGCGAGACCTGCGCCACATCGCCGTCCGAAAACAGCGCTTTGGACCGTTCAAAATTGTTTTTGGCGGTGTTGTAGGCCGATTGAGACGACTGAACCGCAGCCTCAGCTGCGGTAATCTGATTGGAATAGGATTGCGCCTGTTGAAGCGAACTGTCCAGATCGGCCTGTGCCTGATCCACAGAGGCCTTGAATTGCGTAGCGTCGATCGTGAACAGCAGATCACCCGCCTTGATCGGCTGGTTGTCGGTGATCGGAACCTCGGCGACCTGCCCGGTCACCTGCGCTGCCACGTTAATGATGTTCGCGCCGACATAAGCGTCTTTGGTCGAGGGATACCGTTCCTCGTGCCGCCAATACAGAAACAGCCCGGCGGCGATGGCGATCAGCATGGCTGCGACGGCGGCGATTTTGAAGGACTTCATGCTTCGGGCCTTTCGCAGGTCTTTACATCGGATAGGTGTGCATCCGCACCGCCAGATTTCCCATGATCCAGACGGTCCCGAGGATGATGATCAGCAGGACCAGTGTCGAAAACAGGATCAGATCAAGGTCTTCGCGGCTGCTGCGGCGGCGGTCGATATGCAGGAAATAGACCAGTTGCACGATCAGTTGCGCCAGCCCCAGCAATGCGATCGAAAGGTAAACCCCCTTGGTTTCGATGCCGTATTTGTAAGCGATGAGGAACACCGCCGCCGTCAGCAAAAGCGAGCCGCCATAGCCGATGACATACCGCCGACGTTCGCGCCGGTGCATCTCGCTGCGCTTATCCATAGGTCAGCCCTCCGAAATAGACGATGGTGATGATGCCGATCCAGATCAGGTCGAGAAAGTGCCAGAACAGCGCCAGCCGCACGACGCGCGACATCAACAGGTCGGTCAGGCCGAACATCCGAAGTTGGATGCCCAGAACGATCAGCCATAGACACCCTGCCGCGACATGCAGCCCGTGCAGCGGAACCAAACCATAAAATGCGGACAGGAAACCGCTGCGCTGGGGGATGCCACCCTTTTCAGCCATGGCCAGGAAGTCGCGGATCTCCAGCACCAGAAAGCTGAGGCCCAACACAAGCGTCACGCAGAACCAGAATACGATCCGCCATCTCGGCAGGTTGTATTTCAGCGCCAGCATCGCCAGACCCACGGTCAGACTGCTGGTCAGCAGGATCAGCGTTTGGGCAAAGATGCTGTAAAGGTCGAACAGCTCATGCGGCCCCGGCCCCCCCGCCTGTGCGTCGATCATGGTGATGTAGATCGCGAACATCAGGCCGAAATAAACCAGATCGCTCATCAGAAAGACCCAGAAACCAAAGGTGACGACCTCGGTGGCCCGGTGGGCGCTTTCATGGCGCCGCCCAAGGTTCAGACCGGGATAGCTATGGGTGGGCGCGCGCTTCATGTCGCAGCCTCCAGATCGGGACGGGCAAGGCCGCGGTTTTCCGGGGCGGTTTCATGGTCACGATCCACGGCTGAGGCGTTGCGCACCAGATCAAGCCAGGCTTCGTGCTGCTTGCGCACCTCTTCGGCGGGGATGACCTCTTCAAAGTCGATGTTGAAGGTCCAGGCAATAAGGGACACAAGCATCAGAACCGTCATCAAAGCCGCCAGCCACCAGATCCACCAGACCAGCGCGAACATCCACACACCGCTGAGCACACATAGGGTAAACCCGATCGCGGTATTGCGCGGCATCGTGATGTCCTCATAGGCGCCAGGGCTGGGGTAGGCCTCGCCCCGCTCTTTGGCGGCGGCGAAATTATCCCGGTCGGTCACCTGCGGGATGATGGCAAAGTTATAGGGCGGCGGCGGTGACGGGATCGACCATTCCAGCGTGCGCCCGTCCCATGGGTCTCCGATCGGCACGCGGGTCTTCTCGCGGTCCCGAATGCTGACCCAGAGCTGGACCAGAATGGACAGCAGCCCGCAGGTGATGATCAGTGCGCCGACAATCGCGACGAGCATGTAGGGATGGAAAGAGGCGTCGCTATAGCTGAAGGACCGACGCGGCATCCCCATCAGGCCCACGAAATAGAGCGGCATGAAGGTCAGCAGGAACCCGACTGTCCAGCACACGACCGAAACCCGGCCCCAAAACTCGTTCAGGCGGAACCCGAAGGCCTTGGGGAACCAGTAATTATACGCCGCCAACAGGCCAAACAGCACGCCCGGCAGCAGCGCGTTGTGGAAATGCGCCACCAGGAACAGGGTGTTGTGCACCTGATAGTCGACCGTCGGGTTGGCGAGGATCACGCCCGACAAGCCGCCGATGACAAACAGCATCAGGAAGGCCAGACCATACAGCATAGGAACGGAAAACCGGATGCGACCGCGGTACAGGGTGGCCATCCAATCATAGACCTTCACCCCAGTCGGGACAGCGATCAGCATCGTCGCAATGCCAAACACCGCATTGATCAGTGCGCTTTGCCCCATTGTAAAGAAATGGTGCAGCCAGACGGTAAAGGACAGCACCGCGATGCACATGGTGGCAATGACCAGCGAGTTATACCCGTACAACCGCTTGGCCGAGAAGGTGGCGAAAACCTCGGAATAGATGCCATAGGCGGGCAGCACCAGCAGATAGACCTCGGGGTGGCCGAACAGCCAGAACAGGTTGGCGTAGTTCATCATGTTGCCGCCCAGGTCGTTGGTGAAGAAGTGGAAATCCAGATATCGGTCCGCCGCCAGCATCAGTGCAGCCACGCCGAGCGGAGGCATGGCAAAGATGATCAGGATCGAGCTGCTGATGATCGTCCAGCAATACATCGGCAGCCGCATGAACTTCATCCCCGGTGCCCGCAGCTTATAGATGGTGACGGCAAAGTTGATCCCCGTCAGCGTTGTCCCAATGCCTGAGACGACAATGGCCCAGATCCAGTAATCCGGCCCCACCCCGGGATTGAACGCTGCACCGGTATAGGGCGGGTATGCCGTCCAGCCACCGGTCGAGAAATTGCCCACCACCAGCGACACCATCAGCATCATACCGGCCGAGACCGTCAGGCCGAGGCTGATCTGGTTCATCACCGGAAAGGCCACATCCCGCGCACCGATCATCAGCGGCACCAGATAGTTCGCGACCCCGAACACAAAGGGCACGGCGACAAAGAACACCATGATGGTGCCATGGGTACTGAACAGCTCGGCGAAATGTTCGGCCTCTAGGAAACCATCGCCCGGCCCTGCTGCCTGTTGGGCGCGCATGACCACACCCTCGAGCACGCCGCGCGCCAGCATGACGATGGCAAAAACGATATACATGATGCCGATCTTCTTGTGGTCAGCACTGGTCAGCCAGTCACGCCATAGCGGCCCCCACAGGCGGAACCATGTCAGCAACCCGACCACGGCGATCACGCCGACGACAACAATGCCAGCGGCCGCATTCGCCACGATCTCATTCGTGTTAGGTGTCTGGATCAGACCGGTGATCGGAAACGCGTCCCAGTTCAGGCGGCCAAAGAACCCGGTATCGGTCATTGCGGGGCCTCCTGCCCAAACTCAACCGTTCCCGGCTGTTGATCCGCCGGCAGAGGTTGCCCGCCGTGATAACGATGCAGAACGGACTGGAACAGATCGCCCTCCTCCAGCGTGAAATACAAAGCGTTGAGCGGCATAAGGGCAGTACCCAAAGCCGCCTGTACTTCGTCCCGATCCGTACGCATCGCGAGCGTGCGATAGGTGTCCTCGGTCAGGGGGATGCCGTGGGCGCGGACACTTTCAACCCAGGCGTTGAAGTCCTCAAGCTGCATGGCCTGGGTCAGGAACTTCTGCTTGGTGAAACCACGGCCGTTATACTGCGTGTTTTCGCCCTGCATCGTCTTGGGCGCGTCCGCCACCAGATGCAGTTTTGTCGTCATCCCGGGCATGGCGTAAATCTGCCCCGCCAAGGCCGGGATCATGAAGGACTGCATGACCGTGTCGGTGGTCAGTGTCATCGCAACCTGCTGTTTGACCGGAATGCCCAACTCACCGACGGTGGCGATACCGAGGTCGGGGTAGATGAACAGCCATTTCCAATCGAGACCGACAACCTGCACGTTCAGCGCCGGGGTCTCGCCGAAAGCAGCGGAATAAGGATCCAGCCGATGCGTCGCTTTCCACAGATAGAAGGACAACAGCGCCACAATCAGCACCGGCACGCCCCACATGACGAATTCCAGCCGGGCGGAAAAATCCCATTTCGGCCGATAGGCGGCTGAGCCACCTTTGCGCCGCCGGTATCGCAGCGCAATCAACGGCACCAAAACCAACACCGGCAGCACCGCCACCATGATCAGAACGGTGGCGCGCAACAGATGCGTTTTCTGGATCGCAGCAATCGGCCCCTGCGGGTCCATGAAACTGCCACTCGCCCACGCCATCTGCACCGAAGCCGACACAATCGTGACTGCAAGCGGTATTGCACATGACAGATATGAAGGTCTGAGCAAAGCCACGCCTGGATGTCCTCTTGTCCTTCGTTTCGGCCAACTATCGGCAGAGTCAGGAAATTTCTCAAGGTTTTTTCTAAAACCACCAATTGTATCAGGCACCGCCCTATCAACCGGACCTCGCCAGACATAGGTGCCGCTGTTGACTTAACATCACGACCGGGCGAGACATTTCGGTGATGCGTCGGATATTAATCGCTCTCAGTCTCTGGTGCCTGTCGACGGGTGCGTACGCGCAGGACCGCGCGGCGGTTGAACGGCAATTCCAGGCGTGGCTTCAAGACACGGTTTGGCCTCAGGCCAAGGCCAAAGGCGTCTCACGCAAGACGATGAAACGGGCTTTTGACGGGGTAACGCTCAACTGGAAGCTGCCGGATCTGGTACCGCCGGGCCAAGCGCCGCAGACACCCAAACACCAAAAACAGGCAGAGTTCGGGTCGCCCGGGCGCTATTTCAACGCGGGCTCCGTTCAGGGGGCCACGGCCACCGGGCGGCAGATGGCGCGCCGCCACGCGGCGGCCTTGGCTCAGGTCGAAGCGCAAACCGGCGTGCCCGGCCGCATCATCCTTGCCATCTGGGGCCGCGAGAGCGGATACGGTCAAGTCCCCATCCGCCACAACGCGTTTCAGGTGCTGGGCACAAAGGGCTTCATGAGCACCCGTGCCCGGTATTTCACCGATGAACTGATCGCCGCATTGCAAATTGCCGAGGCCGGGCACGCCCCGTCCAGCACTTTGAAAAGCAGCTGGGCCGGAGCGTTGGGCCAACCGCAATTCATGCCCTCGAACTTTCTGACCTATGCGGCGGATGGCAACGGTGACGGGCGGTCCGATATCTGGGCCTCGCCCGAGGATACAATCGCATCCATCGGGAATTTCCTATCTCAACATGGCTGGATCGCCGGGCGCGACTGGGGATTCGAAGTGACCGTCCCAGCCTCGGTGTCTTGTGCCCTAGAAGGGCCGGATCAGGGCAAGCCCATTCAGGACTGGGCCGCGATGGGCATAACCCGCGTGTCGGGCAAACCGTTTCCGAACCATGAACTGCAGGGCGAAGGCTTTCTGATGATGCCCGCAGGGCGCAACGGCCCCGCCTTCCTCGTCACGCCAAATTTCTACGTTCTGAAGGATTACAACAAAAGCGATCTCTACGCCCTGTTCGTGGGCCATGTCGGAGACCGCATTCAATTTGGCGTAGGGGATTTCAGCGCCCGCTGGGGCAAGGTCGGCAATCTCTACCGGTCTGATGTGGCCGCCATGCAGAGAGCGTTGGAGCGCCAGGGCCATGATGTCGGCGGCGCAGACGGGTTGCCGGGATTCAAGACCCGCCGTTCGATCGGGCGCTGGCAACAGGCCACTGGGCGCACCCCGACCTGCTTTCCCGAAACCAGCATGAAAGCCGCCCTGAAACCTTAGCGATTCGCCTTGCGCCTTACGCCATCGGGGCGGCCAAACCCGCCCCCAAGGGCCAGCGCAAATTGCACCCTTCACAAAAGTGTTAAGAAGCTCTGCAGTTTCATCATTATATTTCGGAACCACCCCGGGTTTCATTCACAATCCACCTATAGCGGCCTCTTTTTCAGGCAAAGGCTTTATCCTTTTTTGAAATAGTGCCACTTTCCCCGGCAGTGAAAGGCGACTTTTGCAAACACGTTCCCGACTTCAAACCGAGAGACTGCGACGCGGTGTTCATTGCGATCTGACAGAGCAATCCTTGAACCATCGGCGATCTTTCTGAGTCGGACAAACATAGCGGTCGGCAGCCATCTTGAACTGATGCGGGCGCCGTGCCGCCAAAAATGGGAGTAGAACAACATGAACAAGTACATTCGGACATCTCTGGCGGGGCTGTTGACCTCGACCATGATTACCGGCGCTGCTTTTGCCGCAGGGACCCATCCTGAAACCGGCGAGGCGCTGGCGGATGACCAGACCTTTGTCTATCGCATTCTGGACGAGCACAGCTCGGTCGATCCGCAGGTGGTCGAGGACGTAACGGGCGCTGAAATCGTCCGCGACCTGTTCGAGGGCCTGATGAACCAGGACGCGGACGGAAACCTGATCCCCGGCGTTGCCACTGGTTACACCACCAACGACACCAAGGACGTTTACACCTTTACCCTGCGCGATGACGCCAAATGGTCCAACGGCGACCCGGTGACAGCCAGTGATTTTGTCTTTGCCTGGAAACGCGCCGTCGATCCCGCCCTGTCCTCGCCCTATGCCTGGTTCATGGAACTGATGTCGATCGAGAACGCATCGGAAATCATTGCCGGCGAAAAACCGGTGGATGAGCTGGGCGTGACTGCCATCGACGACAAAACGCTTGAGGTCAAGCTGAGCGCGCCGCTGCCGTATTTCGCGCAGATGACCACGCATTCGACCACCTTCCCCGCCCCGCAGAAAGTCATCGAAGAGTTCGGCGACGCCTGGACAAAACCTGAGAACATCGTCTCGAACGGCGCCTATGTGCTGACAGAACACCTGCCGCAGGAACGTTCGGTCCGCGAACGCAACGAGATGTATTGGGACAACGACAACACCATCATCGACAAGGTCGTGGCGATGGTCATCAACGACGAAAACGTCGCCCTGACCCGCTATCTGGCCGGTGAGCTGGATCGCACCGAAGTTCCCGCAGGCCAGTTCCCCCGTCTGCAGAAAGAAAACCCCGAAGAAGCCATCAGCTTCCCCCGTCTGTGCAACTATTATTACACCTTCAACCTGTCCGAAGGTGGCCCCGAAGAATTCAAGGACCCCAAGGTCCGTCAGGCCCTGTCGCTGGCCGTTGACCGTGACATCATCACCAAGAACGTCAAAGCAGGCGGCGAGCCGCCCGCATACACGTTCGTTCCCGAAGCCACCGCCGGCTTCACCGTCCCCGCCGTGGAAATGGCTTCGATGACGCAAGCCGAGCGCGACGAGTTGGCCAAGGAACTGCTGGCCGAGGCCGGTTATGGCCCGGACAATCCGCTGAGCTTCGAGATGGTCTACAACACCGACGAAGCGCATAAGAAAGTGGCCGTGGCCCTCAG
Organism: Ruegeria sp. AM9; assembly: GCF_056540565.1. Classification (NCBI taxonomy): domain Bacteria; kingdom Pseudomonadati; phylum Pseudomonadota; class Alphaproteobacteria; order Rhodobacterales; family Roseobacteraceae; genus Ruegeria; species Ruegeria sp. AM9. Next base: position 197,514 of record NZ_JBQFWY010000005.1, on the reverse strand, counting down.
CCAGATGTGGAAACAGAAGCTGGGCGTTCAGGTCGAACTGGCCAACATGGAATGGAAAGTGTTCCTGGAAGAGCGCGGCAACCAGAACTTCGATCTGGCCCGTGGTGCATGGTGTGGCGACTATAACGAAGCCTCGACCTTCCTGGACCTGCTGCAATCGGATTCCGGCTATAACGACGGCAAGTACAACAACGCCCGCGTTGACGAACTGCTGGCCGAGGCGAAAACCTCGGACGATCCGGCCCCCCTGTATACCGAGGTTGAACGGATCATCGCGCAGGAAACTCCGGTTATCCCGATCTATCACTATGCTGGTGTCTACATGATGGACAGCGATGTCGGAAACTGGCCGGTCAATAACGTAGAGCAGAACTGGTACTCCAAGAACCTCTACAAACGCGCCGAATAACCATCCTTAAAACACGCTTTGCCCCGAGAATCTCTTCGGGGCAAAGCCAATAATGGGGGCATGAAATGCTTGCCTATATCATCCGGCGATTGTTGATCGCCGTTCCGACGATACTACTGCTGATCGTCGCCTGTTTCTTTCTGATGCACTTCGCGCCCGGCGGGCCATTCACGTCAGAGCGGCCTCTGCCGCCGGCGGTTCTGGCCAATATCGAGGCGCGCTACGGGCTGGACCAACCGCTGTGGAAACAACTTTGGGACTACCTCTACAATATCGTGGTGCATTTTGACTTCGGCCCGTCCTTCAAATTCAAGGACCGGGACGTCAATGACATCATCGCGCAGGGTTTCCCGATCTCGCTGACCTATGGCTCGCTGTCCTTTCTGGTTGCGACCATCATCGGCGTGGGTCTTGGGATCGCCGCTGCGATCAAGCACAACAGCTGGATCGATTATTTCGCCGTTGGTCTTGGCATTGCCGCGCAGGCGCTGCCGAACTTCATCATGGGGCCGATTCTGATCCTGACTTTCACCCTGTGGCTGGGTTGGCTGCCCGGCGGGGGCTGGAACGGTGGTCAGTGGCAATATCTGATCATGCCGGTGATTGCACTGGCGACCTCATACATGGGGTCGATCGCCCGGATTACGCGGTCGTCGATGCTTGAGGTTCTGAACTCGAACTTCATCCGCACCGCCCGCGCCAAGGGTCTGCCGACCAGAACCGTGATCTGGCGCCATGCGCTGAAACCCACGTTGTTGCCGGTTGTGTCCTATCTGGGTCCGGTCTTTGTCTACGTGCTGACCGGATCGGTTTTTGTGGACATCTATTTCTCGACCGGTGGTCTGGGGCAGGCCTATGTCGGCTCAGCCCTGTCGCGGGATTACGCGGTGCTGCTGGGGGTCACGATCCTGTACGGCGCGCTGACCGTCATCGTGAACCTGCTAACCGACCTGGCCTACGCCTGGTTCGATCCGAAAATCCGCTACTGAGGGGCTGGCAATGCTTGGAAAATCACAAAAAGCCGCCCAACTGGCCGAAGATGTCACCGACTACACGGTCATTCAGGGGCGTTCGCTCTGGCAAGACGCGCGGATGCGCTTTGTCCGCAACAAGGCCGCAATGGCCAGTGTGTTCATTCTGGTGTTGATCGTTCTGTTCACGATCCTCGGCCCGTATTTCGCCGTGTGGAACAACGAGGAGATCGACTGGAACGTCATGGGTGACGTGCGCGGCATGGGTATGCCCTCTGTCGAGACCGGACACTTTTTCGGGGTCGATGACTTGGGCCGCGACCTCTACAGCCGGGTCATTCAGGCGACGACCACCTCTTTGCTGGTGGGGTTGATCGGGGCTGCGACTGCGCTGATCGTAGGCACCTTCTATGGTATCGCGGCAGGCTACATCGGCGGGCGCACCGACAGCGTAATGATGCGTTTCGTCGATATCCTGCTGGCCATCCCGGCCACACTGATCATCATCCTGTTGCTGGTGGTCGCTGGGCGGTCGTTCTTCATGCTGTTCATCGCTTTGGGTGCGGTCGGCTGGCTGACTATGGCGCGGATCGTACGGGGACAGACCCTGACCCTGAAAAACCGCGAATTCATCGAGGCCGCACGGGCCGCCGGTGTCAGCGAGTTCACTATCATGTATCGCCATATCCTGCCCAACCTGTTGGGTGTGGTGATCGTCTATGCCTCGTTGCTGGTGCCCGAGATGATCCTGACGGAAAGCTTCATCTCGTTCCTCGGACTCGGGATTTCGGAACCCTACACTTCGTTGGGTCGCCTGATCGCCGAAGGGGCGGGCACGATGGGCTATGGTACCCTATGGCAGCTGTTGTTCCCCCTGACATTCTACGTCGCCATCATCATCACGATGTTCTTCATCGGCGATGGTCTGCGTGACGCTCTGGACCCGAAGGATCGCTGATATGAGCCTGTTTTCTGTAAAAGACCTGAGCGTCCAGTTCGACACCCCCGATGGCGTGGTCGAGGCCGTCAAAGGCATCAGTTTCGACATCAACCCGGGCGAATGCCTTGGTATCGTCGGCGAAAGCGGGTCTGGCAAAAGCCAGACCTTCATGGCTGCGATGGGACTGTTGCCTTCGGCCGGGCGGGCCTTGGGATCCGCCACGCTGAACGGCGAGGAAATCCTGAATCTGCCCATCAATAAGCTGAACAAGATTCGCGGCGACGACGTCGGCATGATCTTTCAGGATCCGCTGACCGCGCTGACCCCGCATTTGCGCGTTGGCCAGCAAATGCGTGAGGTTCTGCAGGTCCATGAAGGGCTGCAGGGTTCTGCTGCACGGGCGCGGTGTCTGGAGTGGTTGGAACGTGTCCGCATCCCCGAGGCGAAGCGGAGGCTGAACCAATACCCGCACGAGCTGTCGGGCGGGATGCGCCAGCGCGTGATGATCGCCATGTCGATGCTGTGCAATCCCAAGCTGCTGATCGCGGATGAGCCCACGACCGCCCTGGACGTGACCGTTCAGGCCGACATTCTGGACCTGATGGTGCGCCTGCAAAAGGACGAAGGCACCGCGATTGCACTGATCACCCATGACATGGGCGTTGTCGCACGGATGTGCGACCGCATTCAGGTCATGCGGTTGGGTCAGTTCGTCGAGGCCGGGGACACGCGCGAAATCTTCCGCGCGCCGCAGCACGAATACACCCGTACGCTGCTGGAGGCGATGCCGCGCATCGATGCGGGCGACGCACCAAAAGCGTTGGCCAAGGTCGATGAGCCGCTGCTAAAGGTCGATGACGTCAAGGTGCACTTTCCGATCCATGTCTCGGGCGGGTTGTTCGGGCACAAGGTACCGCTGAAGGCCGTCGATGGGGTCAGCTTTGACATCCGCAAGGGGGAAACACTGGGCGTCGTGGGCGAGTCCGGCTGCGGCAAGTCCACGCTGGCGCGGGCGGTGCTGCAACTGATCGAACCCAGCGCAGGCAACGTCAGCTGGCTGGGCCACCCAATCGTCGGGCTAAGACGGGCAGAACTGAACAAGTACCGCAAGGATCTTCAGATCGTGTTCCAGGACCCGCTGGCCAGCCTTGATCCACGGATGACGATCTCGGCCTCGATTGCCGAGCCGCTGAAGACCTACCGCCCCGACCTGACCGATCGCGAACGCAAGGACTTGGTCGCGCAGATGATGGAGCGGGTCGGCCTGAAGGCCAACATGATCAACCGCTACCCGCACGAGCTGTCCGGCGGTCAGAACCAACGGGTCGGAATTGCACGGGCGATGATCAACAAACCCAAGCTGATCATCTGTGACGAGGCGGTCTCGGCGCTGGATGTCTCCATTCAGGCGCAGATCGTGGAATTGCTGCGCGAGTTGCAGCAAGAATTCGGTCTGTCGATGATCTTCATCAGCCACGACCTGTCGGTGGTGCGGGCGGTGTCGAACCGGATCATGGTTCTGTATCTGGGCCGGATCGTCGAACTGGGTGACGGGGAGGTAATCTGTTCCGATCCGATCCACCCCTACACGAAGTCCCTGATTTCAGCGGTGCCGATCCCGGACCCGGAGGTCGAACGGACCCGTCAGCGGTTGAAACTGCCTGGTGAACTGCCCTCGCCTATGGATCCGAAAGCTGCGCTTCGGTTCCTGCCCAGCCGGTTGGCCGCAGGTGAAACCAACTATGTACCGAAGCTGAGCGAGGTGAGACCCGATCATTTCGTGGCCGAACATGACCCGCTGGACGCCATCATAAAAACGGGCTGAGCCCCCTGCCCCGAAGCCAGTTACCCGGCTTCGGGGCAAATTGCTGCGACACCTCCGACCGGCCGCTTTTTCCCTGCCAGGGCACATATCGGGCGGATGCCTCATTTCGCCGCAGAGGGCGCAGAAAACCGCGATGTTTCAGCATGTGCGACCCGATCGTTTTGACTTATACCCCCCTGGGTGGCACCATCTCGGGAAATCGCGGTCTGAATTCCCGTTGGCGTTGAATGTTCGCGCCACGGGTCCTAAGAGGTCTTCGCAGCAAACAGACTGCCAGACATTGTTTAAGTAACTTGAGAGGTCAAATGGCACGTAAAGTCACAAAGGCGATCTTCCCCGTCGCAGGACTTGGCACCCGGTTCCTGCCAGCAACAAAGTCGGTCCCGAAAGAGATCATGACTTTGGTCGATCGCCCGCTGGTGCAATACGCCATCGACGAGGCGCGCGCCGCCGGCATCACTGAATTCATCTTTGTAACGTCACGCGGCAAATCCGCTCTGGAGGACTATTTCGACCACAATCTGGTTCTCGAGCAGGAATTGAAAGCCAAGGGCAAGGATCAGCTGCTGGAAACGCTGAGCGCAACCAATATGGAAAGCGGCGCAATCGCCTATATCCGCCAGCACAAGGCCCTGGGTCTGGGCCACGCGGTCTGGTGTGCCCGCCGTCTGATCGGCGATGAACCCTTTGCGGTGATGCTGCCCGATGACGTGATCGCTGGCGACACGCCCTGCCTGAAGCAGATGGTCGAAGCCTATGAGGAAACCGGCGGCAACATGGTTGCGGCCATGGAAGTTCCGGCTGACAAAACTAGCGCTTACGGCGTTCTGGATGTGGGTGAAAACATCGGCTCGGTCGTCCGTGCACGCGGTATGGTCGAAAAACCGAAACCCGAAGAGGCGCCGTCGAACTTGGCCGTCATCGGGCGCTACATTCTGGGCCCATCGGTCCTGTATAACCTGAACCAGATGAAAAAGGGCAGCGGCGGTGAAATCCAGCTGACCGACGCCATTGCCGAGGATATCGGGAACGGTGTGCCGGTCTTTGGCTACAAGTTCGACGGTCAGCGGTTTGACTGCGGGTCCAAATCCGGCTTCCTGCAAGCCACGGTTGCCTTTGCACTGGCCCGCGATGACCTACGCGAAGACCTGAGCCAGTATCTGCACGACATCATCGCCACAGGGCAGGCCGCGCAGTAACGTGCTGCTTTCAGGATTTTAGCCGGGGCGTTCAGCGCCCCGGCTTTTTTGTGCCCTCAAAGATTAGCAAATGGTTTTTCGGGCGTCCGGCCCGGTCAGACGGGATTCATGCACAGCACGGCAATGTGGCGCACAATGCAATTGTCTGACCGACAGCCTCAGGAGGACGCCCGTGTCACAGAACTCTCCCCGATTGAACCTGCCTTTTCTGCAGCCGTCACAGGCGCGGAAACACGTCACCCATAACGAGGCGTTGCGGCAGCTGGACCTGATCACGCAACTGAGCGTGGCCACGACAAATGCCACGACCCCGCCCGCCGTACCGGATCAAGGAGAGGTGCACGCATTGGGCGCAGCCCCCACGGGGGACTGGACCGGACAGGCCGGAAAGCTGGCCGCGTGGCTGGACAATGCCTGGCATTTCGTCACGCCCGGCACGGGCTGGCGTGCCTGGGACGAAAGCGCCGGGCAAATGAAAATCTGGGATGGTGCTGCTTGGATTGACCCTCCGGTCGCGACACAAAACCTAAACGGCGTGGGGATCGCCACAAGTTATGACAGCACGAACCGCCTTTCGTTACGGTCTCCGGCAACGCTTCTCAGCCATGACGGCGGCGGGCACCAGTTGAAGATCAACAAGGCCAATGCGGGCGACACTGCCTCGTTGCTTTTTCAATCCAACTGGACCGGACATGCCGAGATGGGTCTGTCGGGCAATACCAACTTTGCGATCAAAGTCTCGCCCGATGGCAGCACCTGGACTGACGCGCTGAGCTTCGACCCCACGACCGGAACCGCCAGCGGCGCGGCGGTTCAGGCCAGTGCTGATGACACGACCGCCGGTCACCTGATGCGGGCGGATTATGGCTATGGCCCAGGCAACCTGCTGGGTGTCGCGGCGCAGAACGGCGGCACTCCGACCGGGGCCGTCATCGAACGCGGGTCGAACGCAAACGGCGACTATGTGCGCTTTGCCGATGGCACCCAGATTTGCACCGTCTCTCTGGCGGCCACAGGTTGCACGAATGCAGAAGGTGCCTTGTTCGCAAGCGGCGCGGCGGTCTGGGATTTCCCGGTGTCTTTCGCAGCAGGCTCAACCGTGGCTGTGTCCGGCAGCGGAGGCGCTGCCACCCGGTTCATGGGGTTTGATGCGCCGACTGACGCTCAGGTGGGGTTCAAGGTTCTGTCCACCGCAAGCGATGCGACGGCGCTGGCACCAACGGCCACTGCAATTGGCCGCTGGTTCTGATCTCTAATTGCCCGGGTTCGCGTCCGGGCTTTTACTTGGCGCGCAAATCCGCGTCTGCCTGATCCAGGAACCAGGCATAGGTTTCGCGAATTCCGTCTTCCAGACCAACACGCGCGCGCCAACCCATATCGGCCAGACGAGACACATCCATCAGTTTCCGCATGGTGCCATCCGGTTTGCTGACGTCCTGGGTGATCTTGCCGGTGAATCCGGTGGTTTTCGCCACCAGGGCCGCCAGTTCCGCGATCGAGACATCGTCACCACAGCCCACGTTGATATGGCTCAGCATCGGCTGGGTGTTCGCCTCATAAACATCACGCGGCAGGTCGAGCACGAACAGCGAGGCCTCGGCCATGTCATCCACATGCAGGAATTCGCGGCGGGGTTTGCCGGTGCCCCAGATCACGACCTCATCTTGCCCATCCCGCTGCGCCTCATGGAACCGACGGATCAAGGCAGGCAGCACATGGCTGTTTTCCGGGTGGAAATTGTCGCCCGGCCCATAGAGGTTGGTCGGCATGACCGAGCGGTAATCGACCCCATGCTGCCGGTTATAGCTTTCACACAGCTTGATCCCGGCGATCTTGGCCACCGCATAGGGTTCGTTGGTCGGCTCAAGTACGCCGGTCAGCAACGCATCTTCGCGCATCGGCTGCGGCACAGCGCGCGGGTAGATGCAGGAACTGCCCAGTTGCAGCAGGTTCTTCACCCCGGCGGCAAAGGCCTGATGGATCACGTTACATTCGATCATCAGGTTGTCGTAGATGAAATCCGCTGGGTAGGTGTTGTTGGCGTGAATACCGCCCACCTTGGCCGCGGCCAGGATCACGACATCCGGGCGTTCGGACTGCATGAAATCACGTACGGCGGCCTGATCGGTCAGGTCCAGCTCAGCATGCGTACGGGTGACCAGCTCAAGCGCTTCGCCCGCATCCTTGCGATCCTGCAAACGGCGCAGGATTGCGCCACCGACCATGCCGCGGTGGCCTGCTACGTAGATCTTGCGCATGGCGCCCTCCTCAGCCGTTTTCCAGACTTACCGGCAACTCATAGCCATGCTCTTTCAACAGCGCATGGCGTTTCGCGGTCTTGAGGTCCTCGACGACCATCTCGGCGCACATTTCCTGAACAGTCAGTTCAGGTTCCCAACCCAGCTTGGTTTTGGCATTTGACGGATCACCCAGCAGCGTTTCCACCTCGGCCGGGCGGAAATATTGCGGGTCGATGCGCATGATCACGTCGCCCGGCTTCAGGGCCGGTGCATTGTCGCCCTCGATCGATTTGACCGTTGCAATCTCATCAACGCCCTCGCCCGAGAACTCCAGCGTGACACCCAGTTCCGCCGCCGACCATTCGATGAACTGACGGACCGAGTACTGAACGCCGGTCGCGATCACGAAATCTTCGGGGTTGTCCTGTTGCAGCATCAGCCATTGCATCCGCACATAGTCTTTCGCGTGGCCCCAATCGCGCAGGCTGTCGATGTTGCCCATATACAGACAGTTTTCCAGACCCTGTGCGATGTTTGCCAGACCGCGGGTGATCTTGCGGGTCACAAAGGTCTCGCCGCGGCGGGGGCTCTCGTGGTTGAACAGGATGCCGTTGCAGGCATACATGCCATAGGCCTCACGGTAGTTCACCGTGATCCAGTAGGAATACAGCTTGGCCACCGCATAGGGCGAGCGCGGGTGGAACGGCGTCGTCTCGCGCTGCGGGATTTCCTGCACCAGACCATACAGCTCCGATGTCGAGGCCTGGTAGAACCGGGTTTTCTTCTCAAGCCCAAGGAACCGGATCGCCTCAAGCAGGCGCAACGTGCCGATGGCATCGACATCGGCGGTATATTCCGGAGATTCAAAACTGACCGCGACATGGGACTGCGCGCCGAGGTTGTAAACCTCGTCCGGCTGCACTTCCTGAATGATTCGCGTCAGGTTCGACGTATCGCTGAGGTCGCCGTAATGCAGATACAGATTTGGGTTGGGAACATGCGGATCCTGATAGATATGGTCGATCCGCTGCGTGTTGAACGAGGACGCGCGGCGCTTAATCCCATGAACTTCATAGCCTTTTTCTAGCAAGAATTCGGCCAGATAGGACCCGTCCTGTCCGGTAATACCGGTAATCAACGCCTTTTTTGTCATCGTTTTTTCCCACGGAATACTGTGTGCATCTTTGACGCCTCAGAAACAGCAAGAAGTCGCGGAATGCAACCCAAGGCGGGAAATCGCTGCGAAAACCGGCGGCAGGTTCCTGCCTGCACGCCGGTCAGGGAAATCGAACGATAACAGAGGTTTTGCAACAGCGACGAAGTCAGCGGCTACCGCTGTCTGCCGTGGTCAGCTTGCACCATATAATGGAACCGCGCTTTTCGCCCCATCCGCCAGCGCCTTGCTCTGATCCCGGCGCACCTGCTCGTAAAGGGCCAGCGCCTGATCCGAGAACAGGTGGCTTGGCGGCTCGACATGCACAAAGTTTGATTGCCCGTCCTGCCCACGCGCCAACATGGCATAGTCACGATCCGCAACCAGCTGTTTTGCATTGGGGTTCAGATAGCGGATGGCGAGGCCGATCCTACGGTCATCGGACCGGTTCGGGCCCGAGCCGTGAATGGTCAGCCCGTGATGCAGGGACATCTGTCCCGGTGTCAGTTCGATATGGGTCTTGTCGTCCTCTGCCACATCAACGGCAACCTCCTGCCCGCGCGACAGCAGGTTGGTTTCGGAATAGGTGTCGTTATGCGGCAGGATCGGGTTCTTGTGGCTGCCCTGCACAAAATCCATGCAGCCGCTTGCGACCGTGGCCGGAGACAGCGCAATCCAGGCGGTGACCTGATCCGGCGTTTCACCCATGCCCCAATAGGTCAGGTCCTGATGCATACCCACGGTTTGATCAGTATGCGCCTCTTTGATGAAAAACTCGGCAGACCAGACCATGATATCCGGGCCCAAAACACCCTCGACCACATCCAAAACTCTGGGGTCCAGCGCGATCCTGGTCGCCAGCGGGATTACCAGATGCGCATTTACGCGCTTGTAGGTGTTCAACGGCAGGGGCAAATCCGCAGCCAACCAATCCTGTTCAATCTGTTCCAGCTCAGCGCGAATCTCGGCGGATTCCTGGGCTGAGAAAATCGTCAGCGGAAAAAGAAACCCGTCTTCCCAATACTGTGCGGATTGGGCTGCAGTCAGCGCGGTTTCAGACTTTGGGGCGGTTTGCGGCATGTCGTCCCTCTTGGATGCGTGTCGCTGCAGGATAGGGCACAAACCAATCAGACCAGCGCGCAACCTCTTGCCCGTGAGGATAAGTTCAGCTTAGCCTTTACGCATGTCGTCCCGCATCCCCTCTCTCAACTGGTTGCGCGTATTCGAGGCCGCGGCCCGCACCGAAAGCTTTGCCCGCGCGGCCACTCAGCTGAACATGTCGGCAGCAGCTGTCAGCCAGCAGGTCAAGGCGTTGGAAACCCGGCTGGGCACGCCGCTATTTCAACGTCATGCCCACGCGGTGACCCTGACCGAGGCGGGACGGGCCTATCTGCCGTCGGTCCAACAATCCCTGCTGATGCTGGAAACCGCGACCACCGGGCTGTTTGGCGAAACCCGGGCGCACCGGTTATTTGTACAGTCCGTCCTGTTGTTCGCGCATGGCGTGGTTGCCGGTGGTTTGCCGGATTTTCAGGCCGCGCATCCGCAGATCAACCTGTCCCTGACCACCGGCAATCAGGTGTCGGATTTCGCCAATCAGTTCACCGATTTGCAGATCGTGTTTGGCAACCCGGCGCTTTATGGAGCTGAAAGCGACAGGGTGTTGCATGAAACGCTTTACCCAATGGCCCCGCCGGAGATTGCAGCGCAGATCCAAAGCCCGCCGGACCTGTTTCAATTCCCGCTGATCGAGGTGTCGACCCATCGCGCAAGCTGGCTGCACCTGTTCGAAACCCTGCGCCTGCCGGCCGGTCAGGCGCGGTTTTTCTTTGCCGACAATTCGCTGATGGCGGCCGAGCTTTCGGCCAGCGGCGGCGGTATCGCGCTGGCTCGCGCGCCCGCGTCGGATCGCATCATGCACCTCTCGGGCCTTGTCCCCTGCCTGCCGGACATTCAGATTGCCGGGCAGGAAGCCTATCATCTGGTCTATCCCTCGCGCGCCGCGCTGCGCCCTCCGGCACGCGCCTTTCGCGATTGGCTGCTGGATTACAGCGCCGCAGTCCAGACCCGGTAACGCCCCTGCCCCGTCACCTCGCGGATCAAACCGCGCCGGGTGAAGCGGTCGATATTGCGTTGCACCGCCGCGCGTGAGGCTTTCGTCAATTCTTCGGCCAGCGGCGCCGAGACCATGGGCCACGCGGTCAGAACGTCGATCAACAGCGGTGGTGTCCGCCCGCTGAGCCCGCTGGTGGCCTCGCGCGCGCGCTGCTCCCAGGCGCTGACCCGGTCCAGATGCATCAGCGCGGCCAGTGCCGCCTGCCCTGCCCCCCGAACCCAGGCCGAGAGCTTTTCGTCCACCTCCCCTGCCCCGCGCAACGCGCCAGGACCGGACAGGGCCAAAGGCATGAACATCGCCCCGCCCCGCCCCATCGTGGCCGCATGGCGGGCCGCGATGATTGCGGCCTCGGTATCCTGGCCAATGCCCTGCGACAGCGCGCGCCAGGCGTGAAAGGCCATTGCGGCCTGCGTGACCGGGTGCAACCCTGCGGAATTTCGCATCACTTCGGCCAGATCGGCCACTGTTTCCGGAATGTCCTCGTACCCCTGTGCCATCCGGTCCAGAAAGGCAGTCAGGCCAGTCTCCCACCCGCCCTCTGAGGGACCGGGACCTGCCGTAAGCCGCCGCACCGCCCATCCGGCGCGGAACAGCGCCTGAACGTCGTCTCCGGTTGCACCGATGCGCAGACCGGTCCACAGCGCCAGCCGATCCACACTGATCCGGTCGCCGGTCCACCAGCCCAGATCGGACACATCCATCAGGGCCAGCCGATGGGTCCACCCATCCGGCCCCGTACGCAACCGTTCGTCCAACGCACCGAAGATCGCAGCCAGATCGGCCAGTTCATAAGACAGCTCGGCCTGCGCCGCGCGCCAGTCCCGCGGATCGAACAACAGGCGACGGTCGGCCTTGGGGCCGGGGATCAGGTAATCTTCTGCCGCCTCTTCATCCTCGGGCGGCAGAAACCACAGATCTTCGTCTTCGGGCGGGTCCGCGTCATAGATACTCGGAGGACCAACCGCATCGGCGTCCTCATCCGGATCAGGTATGACAGGTTTTGTCGTCATATCCGGTATATTTCGGGGAATTGCCGCGGTTCACAAGGCGTTTTTGCGCCCCATGCCCTCAGCCCGGGAAACTTGTGGTCAGGATGTCCAGCTGCCCGGCCAGATCGGTCTGATCCCTGGCGCCAATCAGCATGTATCCATACCCATCCTGCGCCCAGGTCGCCGTGGCCAATCCGCTGAGAACCGCCTCTTTCAGTTCCCTTGTCGGCGCGCCTTCGCCCTGCCGGATCACACAAAAGGCAAAAGGCTGACCCTGTTCGTCGGCAAATACGACCTGAACCAGCGGCTTGCCCTTGAAGGACAGAATCTGCGCGCGCTTCAGCTCTCCGCCCGGCAGCGCCTCAAGCGCCGCGCGGTTCAGCGACCGCCCCAGCTGTTCCTCGGCCATCGCAAACTGCGCATCCAGCGCCTGGGGCGAGCTGTCCAGCGACGCGATCGTGTCCGGTGTATAGAGCGACTGATAAATCGCCGCCTGCGCGGCCCAGCCCAAAGGTTTCGGACGCGTGAACCAGTAGGTGGCGGATACGGCCACAACCGCGACCGAGGCCGCTACGGCCAACAATCGCAACCCACCGCCCGCGGGCCGAACGGGCGCAGCAGGCGCGTGCTCGGGCAGATCGACCAAAGGCGTTTCGGCGGGAACACGCTCGAACACCGCCTGCACCACAGGCGCAAACGGGTCTAGCGCCATCAGGCGCTGCTCAAGCTCGGGGTCGGCCTCAACCGCGCTTTCGATGGCGCGGGCCTCGGCCTCGTCCAGTTTGCCTTCCAGATACGCTGTCAGCGTCTCGTCGGAAAACTTCATTTGCCACTCCGTCGAACGGCGTCTGCCGCCTCATGCTGCATCACGGTTTTCAGTTTCTGCCGGGCGTTGGACAGCCGGCTCATGATCGTTCCTATCGGCACCTCCAGCAACGCGGCGGCCTCGCGGTAGCTATAGCCCTCGACGAACACAAGCATGACCGTCTCACGCTGCGCTTCCGGCAGTTGCATCACTTGAGTAAACACTTCAGCGGCAAAAATATTCGTTTCCGCGTCCGGTCCTGCGGCAATCAGTTCCGCTTCGGGCGTGACCGACAGCGCCTGTGCCTTGCGGACCGAACGTGCCCGCACCTCGTTCAGCCAGATCGAGCGGCAGATTGTGATCAGCCAACTGTCCAGCCGCTCATAGGACGTCACCTGATGATGGCGTTCCAGCGCGCGCAGACAGGTGGATTGCAACAGGTCGTCGGCCACGTCCGACGCACCGGACAGCGCCAGCCCGAACCGCCAGACGCGCTTTGAATGCATCTGGATCGCGCCGCGCACGGCCTGTTCCGAGCTTGTTTCACCACTCATCGAAAATTCGCGACCTGCGTATCTGTCATTCACGGACCGGGGTCCGAAGGCTCAGAATTGACATAGCCCGAGGAAGAAAAAAATGAAACGTCTGATCCGAGCCGATATGTCAAAGTCGCAAAATCCCGGCGCGATGATCCGCAGGGCTTTGCCGAACAGGTCCGATCCCCCTTCCCCTTGGGGATGCGGCTGGCTAAGAAGTTCGTCCAGACATTTTCAGGAGGCCCCCTTGGACCGCATTGCCCGCACCATCGCCACCGAGATCAGCGCCCGACCCGAACAGGTTGGCGCCGCGGTGAAACTGCTGGATGAAGGGGCCACCGTCCCCTTCGTCGCCCGGTACCGCAAAGAGGTGACCGGCGGGTTGGACGATACCCAACTGCGCACCCTGTCCGACCGCCTGACCTATCTGCGAGAGCTTGAGGCCCGGCGCGAGACCATTCTGGGTTCGATCAAGGACCAGGGCAAGCTGACCGACGATCTGGCCAAATCCATCGCGCAGGCCGAGACCAAGGCGCAGCTGGAAGACATTTATCTGCCTTACAAACCCAAGCGCCGCACCAAGGCAATGATTGCACGGGAAAACGGGCTGGAGCCGCTGGCCGACGCCATTCTGGACGACCGGTCCGCCGATCCCGAAGCTTTGGCGCAAGGTTATGTGACCGAGGCGGTGCCGACCCCAAAAGACGCGCTGAACGGCGCGCGGGACATCATTACCGAACGGCTGACCGAAAACGCCGCCCTTCTGGGCGAACTGCGCGACTTCATGCAGCGTGAGGCGCTGCTGACCTCGAAAGTGATTGACGGCAAGGAACAGGAAGGCGCCAAGTTCAGCGACTATTTCGGCCACACTGAGCTTTGGTCGAAAACCCCGTCGCACCGCGCGCTGGCGATGCTGCGGGCCTCAAAAGAAGGAATCGTGACGCTGGATATCGCGCCGGAACCCGAAGCGGGTGCGGCCCGCGCCGAATCCATCGTCGCCGCCCATCTGCATACGCGCGGCGAAGGCCCCGCCGATGTGTGGCTGCGCAAAGTGGCCGGATGGACCTGGCGGGTGAAATTGTCCCTTTCGATGATGGTTGAGCTGATGGCGGACCTGCGCAGCCGGGCTCAGGACGAGGCCATTCAGGTTTTCTCTCGTAATCTCAAGGACTTGCTATTTGCTGCACCGGCCGGAGCGCGGCCGACGCTGGGTCTGGACCCCGGTATCCGTACCGGCGTCAAAGCAGCTGTGGTGGATGCCACGGGCAAGGTGGTCGCGACGGATACGCTCTACCCGTTTCAGCCAAAGAACGATCTGCGTGGCGCGCAGGCGGCTGTTCTGAACCTGGTTGCAACCCACAAGATCGAACTGATCGCCATCGGCAACGGCACCGCCAGCCGCGAAACCGAGAAGATGGTGGCCGACGCGCTGAAGCTGCTGCCCAAAACCGTTAAGGCCCCGACCAAGGTGGTTGTGTCCGAAGCCGGTGCGTCGGTCTATTCCGCCTCGGAACTGGCCGCGCGCGAATTTCCCGACCTCGACGTGTCTCTGCGCGGCGCCGTGTCCATCGCCCGACGATTGCAGGACCCGCTGGCCGAGTTGGTCAAAATCGAACCAAAGTCAATCGGCGTAGGTCAGTACCAGCATGACGTGGACCAGCACCGCCTGTCGCAATCCCTCGCCTCGGTGATCGAGGACGTGGTGAACGCAGTGGGCGTCGATCTGAACACGGCCTCGGCCCCCCTGCTCTCTCATGTCTCGGGCCTGGGGCCCGGTCTGGCCGAAGCGATTGTGCTGCACCGCGACGTGAACGGCGCGTTTCAATCGCGCAAGGAGTTGCTGAAAGTGGCCCGCCTTGGCCCCCGCGCTTATGAGCAATGTGCCGGCTTTTTGCGCATACGCGACGGCTCGGAACCCTTGGACGCGTCTTCGGTTCACCCCGAAGCTTATGACGTGGCGCGTCGGGTCGTTTCCGCCTGCGGGCGCGATATCCGTCAGATCATGGGCCATGACGGCGCTTTGAAAGGGCTGAGGGCCGAGCAATTCGTCAACGACACGTTCGGCCTGCCCACCGTACAGGACATCTTTGCCGAGCTGGAAAAGCCCGGTCGCGACCCGCGGCCGAGTTTTGTCACCGCCTCGTTCACCGATGGCGTCGAAGAGATCACCGATCTGAAACCGGGAATGGTGCTGGAAGGCACCGTCACCAATGTTGCCGCCTTTGGTGCTTTTGTGGATATCGGCGTGCATCAGGACGGGTTGGTGCATGTCAGCCAACTGGCCGACAGGTTCGTCAAGGATCCGCATGAGGTGGTCAAGACCGGACAGGTGGTCAAAGTCACTGTGGTGGACGTGGACGTCCCTCGCAAACGGATCGGCCTGACGATGCGCAAAGATGGCGGTACTTCGGCACGCGAAGATCGGGCCAGTCGCGGGCCCCAAAAAAGCTCCCACTCATCAAAAGCCAAAGGATCACAACGCGCAAAATCTGACAGTAATGCGCACAACAGCGCGTTTGCAGATGCGCTCAAGTCGGCGATGAAGGACCGTTGAAGTTCTGAGGGGCTGTGAGCAGCCCCTTTTCCAAACGCTTAGGTAAATACGTCGGGCTCAAGTTCTTCCCAGAAATCAAAGATAGCGTTGGCGTTCAAACCCGAACGCCAGCCATGAGCGCGGAAATGTTCCCGGTCCAAATCGTTGTCGAGCCCTGCCAGGAACAGCCGTTTGTCCGCATCCCTCTGCGTTGGGTTTCGCCGCGAAACCAGCTCTTCGACGATGGACAACTTGCGCGACCGCTCCGCTCGTTCCGCTGAGCGCGCTGCATAGGCCTGATCTTCCTGTGCCTTCTCGGCCTCTCGCACACGCGCGGCTTCGATGGCCTCAGGACTGG
Organism: Ruegeria sp. AM9; assembly: GCF_056540565.1. Taxonomy (NCBI): domain Bacteria; kingdom Pseudomonadati; phylum Pseudomonadota; class Alphaproteobacteria; order Rhodobacterales; family Roseobacteraceae; genus Ruegeria; species Ruegeria sp. AM9. Next base: position 181,440 of record NZ_JBQFWY010000005.1, on the reverse strand, counting down.
GCTCAGCCGGTGCTTCCTTTTCCGGCGGCTGATAATCGTCGCGTAAAGCCGCAGACAGATATCCGACCGTGGACTTCACGTCGCCCTGCCCGCTGACATAGTCGAGCTTTTGCTGCACGTAGTCCTCGCCGTGTTCAGCGATCCATTGACGTGCAAGCCGATCCGACACCCCCTGTTTGCGCAGCGTCTTGTAGACCTGCAGATTGCGAACGCCATCGCTGTCGTCAATTTCGAACATCGCCTTTTGCGGGTTCCCCTTGATCAGAAACCGGATATCGGTGACGGTGCGGCCCTTTTTCTGAAACTCGGGTTCGATCAGAATGTCCGAGCTTTTGTTCACCTCGGCAACGGCCGGCTTGATGATCTTCGCATTGAGGTGCTTGAAGCTGCTGTAATAGTCGCTGCCATCCACCCCCATGAGCTTGCGGAACACATCCAGCGCCCACCATCCGGTCGAGCCGGTCCGTACGAAACGATAGCAATTCTCATAAAGCGCCAGGCCATGGCCCGAACTGAAGTTCCTTTGAATTTGGACGTTGATCAGGGCATAGATTTTAGGATCGTACAATTTCTGCGCCAGAGCCGGAGAATAGGCATATTCGCAAATTCCGTTCTTCAGCTTGGCAAAACTGAGCAGCGAAGACACGCCCCATTCCTGTCGCCCCTGTTCGTCCAGCATGTCCCATTCTGCGACGGTTTCAGCCAACGCCCGCAGGCTCGCGCGCAACGTGTCGAAATCATTCGAGTTGTACCCCACCATCATCGCAAGGGTTCGTGCGTCAATCGTGTGCGTCGGCGCAGAGGTCAGTGCGTCATAGGCATTCAGCAACAGAACATTGGACAGCTTACGCTGCAACAACGTGAGCTTGCCGCTGATGTGAATCGCGGCGACGTTTTTCTTGACCGTCTCCCGGCGCAAAGCACCAGAGAGCTGATCCATATCCAGTTGGGTATCCGGCATGATTCTGCCTGACTGCTCATTTTCCGTATTTCTGACATGAAAAGTACCTGCGGATCAAATCAATTTGGGTACCCAAATACAGGAAGATCGGAATCCCGTATCCGGGTACCTCATGTGAAATTTGCCCGAGTTATCCACAAAATTGATATGTACATGGGCTTCAAATGGACTCTGCCGTCGAGCTCGCACCAACAGAAGGCCCGGATTTAGGGTCTAAACTCGCTGAAAATTCAAAGCCCTGCGAATCGGCTCCCTTCTTCCCGAAAGCCGGGACCCTTCATCCTGTGTACGGGTTCCTTTGGTACCGGAATCGGGTTCCTTTAGTACCGTATTCAGGTGCCCAAAACAAGTTTACGCATTGTTTTATTTAGACTTTTACGGCGCAAAGATTCTAAAACTTCTAAAAATAATAAACTCTTTGTTGGACTGTGTGTTCATTTTTCTTTTAGTTTCGTGACGAAACCCAAAGCCAATACCGAATTCTGCGGAAAACCTTCTTTCAAAGGATAGCCTCAACGCTAAATGTTCGCTATGTTGGGCAATATACGCCGATAAGGCGAACATTATCTGAGGCATCGACAGTGAATAAATCTACCCAACCTCCTCTGCCGCCCTATTTGAACTTGGACCCCGAGCTTGCAGCGGGAAAGCTGCCCGATCCTATCGGCACCTCTCGATTCGCAAAAGCGGCTACATTCTGTGCCAAGGGGCGCGAAGATCTGGCTCGTCGCGGATATGCTCCGGATGGAGAGAAACGACTTCGCCGTTTCTCGATTTGGGAGATCACCAAATACCTAATCCCGGTAGCTCCGGCCCATTTGCGCCGGGTGTTGAAGGCCAACCCGGACCTGCCCCAAGGTGAGGGCGAGGCCGGTTCGAAATGGTTCACGCTTGAAGAAGTGCTTGCACTCAGAAAGTATTTTGCTGCCGAAGGCGTCAGCACCAAGGAGTATTTGCCGTACCGACCGGAAGGACTGCCGGCAAAAGTTGTGGCAGTTGCCAATTTCAAAGGCGGTGTTGGCAAAACGTCGACTGCCGCACATCTGGCCATGTCGGCCGCATTGGACGGGTACAAAGTGCTGGTCGTTGATCTGGACAGTCAAGGGTCGATGACCTCGATCCTGGGGGGGAATGTTTCCGACGAATGGCAAACGGTATTCCCCCTGATTGCCAAGGATTATGCAAGGGCCGTGCAGGAAGAGAACCGGGTTCGGACTGCGGCAGGTCAGCCAGAGATTCCGCTGGATGAAACACTGCAAGAAGCACTGAACACCCTGCCCCGGGATGTTATCCAGAAAACGCACTGGCCAAATATCGATCTGATTGGCGCCCAGCTGAACCTGTATTGGGCCGAATTTCAGATTCCAGTCTGGCGAATGGGCTTGCGAAGCTGGCCGCTGTGGGACGGATTGACCAATTTCCTGCACGACGAGGGCGTTCTAAATGATTATGACATCGTATTCCTCGATACGCCTCCTGCACTTGGGTACCTAACGATCAATGCGCTGGCGGCGGCGGATATTCTGTTGGTTCCCCTGGGTGCGTCATTTCTTGAATTTGACTCGACGGGTCGGTTCTTCGACATGCTCTACACCACCTTTGCAAGCATTGAAGACGGTGAGAACGCGGCCCAGCGAGCCGCGGGCCTGCCCGAGCTCAAATTCGAATGGGACGTCGTAAGGGCGATCATCACCCGGTTCGACGCCAGCCAGCAGACGGATATGGCCAACGTCATTCAGGCCTATTTCGGCGATTTCATGAACGCTTACCGGCAGGACTACACCGCGTTGGTCGGGCAGGCCGGTGAACAGGTCAACGGCATCTATGAAGCCGACTACAGGGATTTCAACCGGGATACATATGTCAGGGGCCGGGAAACATTTGACCGCACCTACGCCGAATTCAAACAAGTTCTGATCGGCTGCTGGTGGCGCGACGCTCAGATGGGAGGAGAAGCAGATGGCTAAACGCAGAAGATTGACCGCTCCGGATACTGCGGAACTGGAACAGCTCGAGGCCGGTTTCGCGGCGAAACCCTCAATCAGCCCGTTTGAGACCAAGTCATCGACGCCTCCGATTGCTCAGGTCGCGGCAGAAGCTGCGACTTTGAACGGCATGACCGCTGTCACGGATAGGCTTGCACTGGCGCAGGACCAGGGGGATGCCGCCCGGTGGCGCGACGCACAGGATGCGGGATTGGTGGCGGAGCGGTTGCCGCTGGATCAGATCAATGCGGATTTCATTCGCCGCGACCGTATGGTCGAAGACGAAGAGGCCATGTCCGAACTGTTGGAATCGCTGCGCGTCCATGGCCTGCGTACCCCGATCGAGGTGACACGGGACGGAGATGGCTACGGGTTGATCTCGGGATTCAGGCGCCTGGACGCCTTTCGGCGCCTTGCGGGAACGGATCCGCGTTTTGCGGATATCCCTGCTTTCATTCGCGAGGCGGGCTCCGGTCAGGGTGCCTATGTCTCGATGGTCGAGGAAAACGAACTGAGGTCGAACCTCAGCCCCTATGAACGCGGTCGCATCGCGGTGCTGGCTGCGGGGCAGGGGGTGTTTGCGTCGACCGAGGCCGCCGTCGACGTTCTGTTCGCGGCGGCGTCCAAGGCCAAACGGTCCAAGGTTCGCAGCTTTGCGATGGTGCATGAGGCGTTGGGCGATCTGCTGCAACATCCCGTTGCCCTGTCTGAGAAGTCTGGCTTGAAACTGGCCTCGGCGTTGCGGGACGGTGCGCAGACCAAACTGCGGCAGGCATTGGCCGGGGTAGGGGAACTGGACCCGAAATCGGAATGGGCTTTGCTGGAGGCTGCTCTGAAGACATCGCCTGCCCCTGCGAAAGACAAAGCGCGTGGGGGCCGACCACAGCAGGTTCAGCGTCTTTCACCTGTCGCACTGTCTGGGGGGGGCGATATTGTAGCCGAGGTTTCTGCCGGAGAACTGCGCATTCGCATTCGCGGGAAAGATGTCTCTGCCGAAGACGCTCAGATCATCGTCGGGCAGCTTGCCGAATACCTTGGAGAGTTTCGCAGCGAAACCTGAGCTTGGACCAAAGTGCCAAGCGCCGTGGCGATATCGCGGGTGATGTGCATAATGATCATTTTTTGCGCATAACGGTAACTGTACGCAACATAGCTGGTCACTGCGAATGCTGATTATGAGTGGGTGAAACTGTAAGACGGAAATGTGCCGCCAGATATGCGGTTGTGTCGCAAACCTTCTTGGAGCCTTCAATACTTGGGAGGCTATTCCCTTGGCTTTCAGTTTGACGCCAAGCGCTGGCTGAATCTGGGCACCGAAAGACCGAAAGCCACGAAGGTCGACCCAAATTTACCCATTCACATGATGTGCATAGGAATAATACTCCACGCAAAACACTTTCCGAAACTACCCAACCTGGGTGCGTCGCTGACCAAATACACCGGCGCGTGGGACTTCGCAGCCATGCTGTCAGCCGGATGGTCTGATTATGACACGTTCAGGGCGGGCGGGATCATTGGCATGTTGCCCGGCGGTGGCATTGTGGACACCGTTGGCGTCAGCGCGATCAAGCACAAGATGAACCACCAGAATTTGCGGCTGAGCTTTGCCTATGATCGCAGGGGTGATGACATTGCCAGCCGTGTGACTGTTAATGCTCTGACAACATCCGGCGTTTTTCAGCCATGGTTTCGCGGCGGTCGCGTTCGATCCCCAGCCTGAAGGACTCTTCGACGAAATCGATGTGATCAACTGCGGCTTTTGCGGCGCGCGGCTCATCCCCGTCGATCACTGCCTTCCCCAGTTCCATATGCTGAGCCAGAAGCTGTTCGCCGGTGCCGTCAATCGTCTTCAGGAAATCGCGATTGTAGAATACGCCCTTGCGCGTGAGTTCGTAGATCGAGGCCATCATGTGGATCAGGGTCGCATTCTGACTGGCATCCACAATTGCCGTGTGCAGCGCGAAATCGGCCTCCTGCGCGGCCTTGGTGTCGTTCTCCTGCCAGGCCCGTTCATTTTCGGTCAGGATTTCCGCGATCCGTTCCTTGTCGGCCTTGGTCGCGCGCCGGGCGGCAAGACGCGCGGCAAAGCTCTCCTGTTCGCGCCGGTATTCCAGGTAATCGAAAAAGGCAGGCTCGTGCCGTTCATAAAGCGCCAACAGTGCAGGCATCATCGCCTGGCCCGTCAGGGCGGCGACAAACGTGCCCTCGCCATGCTGAGTGGTGACAAGGCCGCGTTCTTCCAGAGCCGCCAGCGCTTCGCGCAGCTTGGGGCGTGACACCCGCAGCATTTCGGCAAGATCCCGTTCCGAGGGCAGTTTGCGGCCCTGTTTCAGGATGCCGGATGCGATCAGGTCCTCGATCTGGGCGATGACGGCCTCGGCCAGCGATTCGTGTCCGACCGGTTCAAAAATCGCCGTGGGCCTCATGGCGTTGTGCCTCCGCTAGATGTCAGACTTAGACTTACTGGTAAACAAATATAACCATGTCGGTTAAAAACTCAAGCGATCGTGGAATGCAGCAATTAAGGGCCTAGCATTATGTAATTGAATGGAAATTACGAGAATCATGAATTCTTGCCGCATTGAAACGCTTCGAATGACGCAATTCAAATGTGGATGAGTAATGGGTTGACGAGGCCTGTGGTTAACAAACTTGTTGACTGGTTAATACTGGTAAAGTTAGTTTACCACCGGAGAGGCGCTGGAAGAGCCTGCGCCACTGATTGGGGTAGATGCCCTGACCAACCTGGAGGAGATTTCATGAAAAAGACCCTGACGAGCCTCGCCGTGGCCGCCAGCCTGATGGCCGCACCTGCGGTCGCCGCTGACAAGCTGCTGCTGAAAACCCCGATCGCATTCTCGACCGAGCTGCCGGGCCTTGGCTCGCCGATCCCGCGTGTAGCCGAGCAGCTGGACCTGATGTCCGGCGGCACACTGAAGATGAAAGTCTACGAGCCGGGCAAACTGGTTCCGCCGTTCGAGATTCTGGATGCCGTTTCCACCGGCAAGATCAACTCGGGCTACACCACCGCCGGTTACTGGGCAGGTAAAATCCCGGCCGCGCCGCTGTTCTCGGCTGTCCCGTTCGGCCCCGAGGCGGGCGAATATATGGCGTGGATGTACTATGGCAACGGTCTGAAACTGTATCAGGAGATGTATGATCAGGCGGGTTACAACGTCCATGTCATCCCCTGCGCCATCATTGCCCCCGAAACCTCGGGCTGGTTCGCAACCGAGATCAATAGCCCCGAAGACCTGAACGGTCTGAAGATGCGCTTCTTCGGTCTGGGTGGCAAAGTCATGCAGAAACTGGGCGTTGCGACCTCGCTGCTGCCGGGCGGTGAAATCTTCCCCGCGCTGGAAAAAGGCGCTATCGACGCGACCGAGTTCTCGATGCCTGCCATCGATGCGCGTCTGGGTTTCCACAAGCTGGTCAAGTTCAACTACTTCCCGGGCTGGCACCAGCAGGCGACCGTATTTGAACTGATGATCAACAAGGACGTCTGGAACGAAGCCAGCGATCAGCACAAGGCAATCATCGAAAACGCCTGTAAGGCTTCGATGGCGGACAGCTTTGCCGAAGGCGAAGCCATTCAGCACGCCGCTCTGATCGACAACGTTGAAAACAACGGTGTCACCATCAAGCAGTGGTCGCCTGAAATGCTGGATACGTTCCGTGCAACCTGGGAAGAGGTTGCCGCTGAAGAAGCCGCCAACGACGCCTTCTTTGCACAGGTTCTGGCCGACATGAACGAGTTCCGTGACGGCTACGACCTTTGGAAAACGAACGCTTTCCTCCCTCGTCAGTAACCTCCCAACTGACATCGTCGGGGCGGCTGTAACCGCCGCTCCGGCCCTTTTCCTTTATTCTCGGAATTTCTAACCAATCACTGCCCGCACGCCGGGCTGCTGAGCGAGGAATGACCATGGCCAGCCAAAAAAACTTCAACGATCCGGTCGAAGCCTATGAGGGCATCCTGGAGCACCCCGAGACAGACCGTCAGAAAATCGCCGTTGCCATAGACACTGGCGTAAAGGCCGTCGGCCATGTGGTCATGTGGGCAAACGTGTTGCTGATGGGGGCGATTTTCGCTCAGGTCTCGCTGCGTTACCTGTTCAGCCAGAACTATCCCAAACTGGATGAGATCCAGTGGCATTTCTACGGCATCGTCACGATGATCGGTATCTCTTATGCCTTGATCACGGACAGCCATGTGCGCGTCGACGTGCTGCATATGCAACTGTCACGCCGCGCGCAGCGGGTCATCGAGGTGATCGGCATTCTGACCCTGCTGACCCCGTTCATCTATCTGATGATCGATCAGGGATACGACTATTTCTATGAAAGCTTCCGCGTCAACGAACGGTCGGACAGCCCGACCGGCCTGCCTGCACGCTGGGCATTCAAGGCGGTCATTCCGCTCAGCTTTGTCCTGTTGGCACTGGCTGCACTGGCGCGGCTGATCCATGACGGGCATGCGTTGCTGTACGGACCCGAGACCGAGCGCGAAGGCGCGCCGCTGCGCCGGATCCTGCTGGTGCTGGCCGTGTTCGCCGTCGTCTGCGTCGGCCTGACCTTCCTGGTCGAAACGACCGAGGAAAAGCTGGTCATCGCGATGTTCCTGACGTTCATCGCGCTGCTGTTTACCGGGTATCCGGTGGCCTGGGTTCTGGCCGGTGTCGGCGTGGCCTTCTGTGGCCTGGCCTATCTGTTCGACAATGACCTGATGCTGTGGACAGGCCTGGAAGGCACCCTGACCGGGCTGGATTACCTGACCCTTGGTGCGGTGGTGAACCGGGTCTATGCGACCATGTCCAACGCGGTTCTGGTGGCCCTGCCGATGTTCATCTTCATGGGCCTGATGCTGGATGAATCCGGTGTGGCCGAGCGTCTGATGTCCTCAATGCAGCGCCTGTTCGGCACCGTCCGCGGGGGTCTGGCGATCACCGTGACCCTGATCGGGATCATTCTGGCCGCCTCGACCGGTATCATCGGAGCATCCGTGGTGCTGCTGGGCGTGCTGTCGCTGCCCTCGATGATGCAGCAGAAATACCAGCCGACGCTGGCTGCCGGCGTGGTTTCCGCGTCGGGTACGCTGGGCATCCTGATCCCGCCGTCGATCATGCTGGTGATCATGGCCGACCAGATGGCGCTTTCGGTGGGCGACCTGTTCATGGCTGCGGTCTTTCCCGGTGTGATCATCGGCGGGCTTTACCTGACCTACATCTTCATCCTTGCATTGGTGAAACGCGACGCGGCCCCCGTGCCCGAAGGCGCCAAGGCCCCCGACTGGGCCGCCGTCAAGGATGTGCTGATCGCGGTTATCCCGACGCTGATGCTGATCCTGGCCGTGTTGGGCTCGATCTTTGCCGGTCTGACCACTCCGACCGAGGCCTCGGGCATCGGTGCGCTGGGTGCCACGCTGCTGGCCCTGGGCTATCGCAAGCTGACCTTCAAAAAACTGTGGAACGTGCTGGTCTCGACCTTCAACACCACCGCTTACATTTTCGCGATCTTCCTTGGCGCGACCGTGTTCTCATATGTCCTGCGTGAGCTGGGCGGGGATGAGCTGATCGAACATGTGGTGCAGTCCACAGGGTTCGGGGCCAATGGCACCATCCTGTTCATCCTGTTCATCGTCTTCCTGCTGGGCTTTGTGCTGGACTGGATCGAGATCACGCTGATCGTGCTGCCCCTGATGCGCCCGATCGTGAACGGGCTGGGCATCGACATTCCGGGCTTTGGCGTTCTGGACGAGCCCGCGCTGGTCTGGTTCGTGATCCTGGTTGCGGTGACGCTGCAAACCAGCTTCCTGACCCCGCCGGTTGGCTTTGCGCTGTTCTATCTGAAAGGCGTCTGCCCGCCCGAGATCAAGCTGACGCACATCTACAAGGGCATCATCCCCTTCGTGCTGCTGCAGCTGACCGGTCTGGCGTTGGTCTTCCTGTGGCCGACCCTTGCCACTTGGCTGCCCTCGGTCGCTTACTAAGGAGCTGCACCATGCGTCTGAACCAATGTCATAACTTCCACGACTTCCGGCGGCTGGCCAAACAGCGGTTGCCGGGGCCGATCTTCAACTACATCGACGGTGGCGCGGATGATGAGGTGACCTATCGGGAAAACACCCATTCGTTCGACCGCTGCGACCTGTTGCCGTCGGTGCTGCGCGGGGTGAAGGACGTGGACATGTCCGTTACCGTGATGGGGCAAAAGCTGGACATGCCGATCTATTGCTCACCCACCGCGCTGCAGCGCCTGTTCCACCATCAGGGCGAACGCGCCGTGGCGGCAGCGGCCGAGAAATACGGCACCATGTTCGGTGTGTCTTCGCTGGGCACCGTGTCGCTGGAAGAGCTGCGCAAGAAGCACAAGAACCCGCAGGTCTATCAGTTCTATTTCCACAAGGACCGCGGTTTGAACGCGGCCATGATGCAGCGCGCCAAAGAAGCGGGCGTCGAGGTGATGATGCTGACCGTGGACAGCATCACCGGCGGCAACCGCGAACGTGATCTGCGCACCGGCTTCTCGATCCCGTTCCGGCTGACGCTGGGCGGCATGATCCAGTTTGCGATCAAACCGATGTGGGGCATCAACTATGTTACCCACGAGAAATTCCGCCTGCCGCAACTGGAAGAACACGTGGATATGGGCGGTGGTGCCAGCTCGATCGGTGGGTATTTCACCGACATGCTGGACCCGTCGATGAACTGGGATGACGTGGCGCAGATGGTGCGCGACTGGGACGGTCAGTTCTGCCTGAAGGGCATCATGACCGTCGAAGACGCCAAGCGCGCGGCTGAAATCGGCTGCACCGGCATCATCCTGTCGAACCACGGTGGCCGCCAGCTGGACGGCTCGCGCACGCCGTTTGATCAACTGTCCGAGATCGTCGACGCCGTCGGCGACAAACTGGACGTGATGATGGACAGCGGCATTCAGCGCGGAACGCACGTTCTGAAGGCGCTGTCGCTGGGCGCCAAGGCGGTCGGTGTCGGTCGGCATTACCTGTATCCGCTGGCCGCAGCAGGGCAGGCGGGTGTCGAACGTGCTCTTGGCCTGATGCGGGCCGAGATCGAGCGCGACATGAAACTGATGGGTGTCACCAGCGTCGATCAACTGAGCCGCGATAACATCCGCTTTCGCGCCGCATAAACCGTAACGGGGGCTGCCATGACCAATGAGGAACTAATCAAACATTTCCGTTCCATCGTTGGGCCGCGCCATGTCTTGACCGGAGAACGCGCGACGGAGCGGTTTCGTCGCGGGTTTCGTTCGGGCGAGGGTGAGGCGCTGTGCGTCATTCAGCCCGGTTCCCTGCTGGAGCAGTGGAAAGTGCTGCAGGCCTGTGTTGCGGCGGACAAGATCGTCATCATGCAGGCCGCCAATACCGGCCTGACCGAAGGCTCGACCCCTTCGGGCAGCTATGACCGCGACGTGGTGCTGATCAATACGCGTCGGATGGACGCTCTGGTACCGTTGAACAATGGCCAGCAGATCGTCAGCTTTCCCGGCGCCACTCTGTTCGCGCTGGAAAAGATGCTGGCCCCACTGGGGCGTGAGCCGCATTCGGTGATCGGGTCTTCGTGCATCGGGGCATCGATTGTCGGTGGCGTCTGCAACAATTCGGGCGGATCGCTGGTTGAACGAGGTCCGGTCTATACCGAACTGTCGGTCTATGCGCAGATCACCGAGGCAGGTGAGCTGGAACTGGTCAACCATCTGGGCATTGATCTGGGCAACACGCCCGAGGAAATTCTGGCCAGCCTGGATGCAGGCACGTTCGAGCGTAATCCGGGGGCAACGAACAAACGCGCCTCGGCCAGTGATTACGCGCAGATCGTGCGGGACGTAGACGCCGAAACTCCGGCGCGGTTCAATGCGGACAAGGCCAAGCTGTTCGAATCCGCCGGGTCTGCTGGCAAGATGGCGGTCTTTGCCGTACGGCTTGATACCTTCCCCAAGAATGCGGCCGAGAAGGTTTTTTACATCGGCAGCAACAGCGCGGATGATCTGGCGGCGCTGCGTCGCCATATCCTGTCTGAATTTAAGTCCCTGCCGGTGTCCGCTGAATACATGCAGCGCGAGGTGTTCGACCTCACTGCAAAATACGGCAAGGACACGGTTGTGATGATCGACAAGCTGGGAACCGACCGGTTGCCGATGTTTTTTGCCATGAAGGGGGCAGTCGATGCGCGGCTGCGGCGCATTCCGTTCCTGCGCAACTTCACCGACCGGTTCATGCAGGCGGCGGTCTCGGTCTGGCCTCGGGTTCTGCCAAAGCGGATGGTCGAGTTCCGTGACCGCTATGAACACCATCTGATCCTGAAAATGAAGGATGACGGTATTGCCGAGGCCAGTGACTGGCTGCCCGAATTTCTGAAAGACCGCGATGCGGATTTCTTCGAATGCACCGCGCGTGAGGCGAAAATCGCCGGTCTGCACCGCTTTGCCGCCGCCGGAGCCGCCGTGCGTTACATGGCGATCCACGCGAATGAGGTCGAAGACATCATCGCGCTCGACGTCGCGCTGCGCCGCAACGATCAGGACTGGCTTGAGAAACTGCCGCCCGAGATCGAGAATCAACTGGTTCACAAGCTGTATTACGGTCACTTCATGTGCCACGTGATGCATCAGGACTATGTGGTCAAAAAAGGGGCCGATCCCAAGGCGCTGAAAGCGGCGATGCTGGACCTGTTCGATCAGCGCGGTGCCGAATACCCGGCCGAGCACAATGTCGGGCATCTCTACAAGGCCAAGCCCGATCTGGCGGCGCATTACAAATGCTGCGACCCGACCAACTCGTTCAACCCCGGTATTGGCAAGATGTCCAAGGTGCGCAATTACGGTGAGGACAGTGCCGCCTAGCCGGTTTTGCGCCGACTGACCGATTGCCGTTCGACCAGCCGCGCCTCAAGCCGTTCCGCGCCGGGTCGCTTCTGTTCCGAGATCCAGCGCGCCAGGGCAATGGCGGCTTTCTCGCCCATTTGGGTTACGGGCAGATGCACCGTTGTAATCGGGGGCACTGCAACGGCGGAACTGGGCAGATCGTCGATGCCAACCAATGAAACGTCACCAGGCACGGAAATGCCCTCGGCCTGAAGCCCGAACAGGACACCCAGCGCAACCACGTCCGACAGGCAAAGAATGGCGTCCGGCTTTTGGGGCAGGGCGCAAATCTGTCTGGCGGCGTCCGCACCGCCCTGATGGCTGATATCGGTCTCGAAAGCTGTCAGCTCTGCGGTCATGGGCAGGGCGCGCAAACCGGACAAACGCGCGCGGGTCCGGTCGTTGTCATGGGTCGGGCCATGCACAACCGCAATGCGCTGATGGCGCAAATCTATCAGATGCTGCAAGGCAAGTCGCGCTGCGCCCGCGTTGTCGTATCCGATGGTCGGCAGCGGGTTTTCTGCATCGTAGAAAGAGGTGATGATCGTCGGCAGCATTGTCCGCTCAATCAGGTCATGAAGCGCGGTGCTGTGCGTGGCACCCGTGATGATCAGACCTTCGGCCCCGATATCCACCAGACTTTTCGCTTTTTCGGCCTCGATATCCGGGTCCGAGTCAGTTGTGGCTACAACAAGGGACAGTTCGTGCGCGGACAGGGTGCGTTCGAGCGCTGCAAGGAAACGGGCAAAGATCGCGTTGTCCAGAGTGGGCACCAAGGCACCAACAAACCGGGTTCGCCCGGAATTGATCGCCCGCGCAGCGGCGCTTGGAACGAATTTCAGCTGGGCAATTGCGGCCTGAACCTTTTCCAGCGTGTCCTTCTTGACCACGCCGGGCTCATTCAGGACCCGCGACACCGTGGCGACCGATACGCCCGCAGCTTTTGCTACATCTCTGAGATTTGCGCGTTTTTTGGGCTCGGGGGCTTTTTGCGTCACCGGGTTTTGCGTCCGTTTTTCAGGGTCTCTGAGGAAAGAGTTGACATATGTAACTAGTTTCATCAACCTCTGTAACTAGTTACATTAGCGAGAATCTGACACACCATGCTGGGATCTTCGGTCTTACATGCGTTTACGAATACCGGGTTTGACGGCCCTGGACGCCGGTTTCCGGGGTTCCCAAAGGCCTCGGGTACGCGGACCCACAAGCTGGCCCCGCGTGAGGCGGTCAGGTTGGCGTTGGTGCCGGGGGACTTGCTGTCGCTGGAGGGGCTGGGTCAGTCCTTGGACCTCGTGGTGTTCACCGAGGACGGGCAGGCCACGCCAAAAGCTCTGGGGCTTGAGGCAAACACACAGATCGACTGCGCCGATTTTGACAGCGCCCGCTTCGTCGGCTGGACCCAGGCGCAGGGCGGCAGGCTGCCGGTCTTCGGTCATCGGCTGGGTCAGATCACCGATCCGCTGATCCTGCGCGCGGATCAAAAGATAACTGTCTGGGCAATCCGGCCCGTGCCGGTTGCGGCTTTGGTCGAGGGCGCAAATACCGGCTGCGTTATTGTCCGGCACAAACCTGCGGTCTCGAGCGGTCCGCATCTACCGCCTCTGCTGGGTGATACGAGGGACGAATTCACCGTGCCGCGGGGCAGTGCCTTCGCCTATGAGCTCAAGGCAGGGGAATTCGTCCAGATCATCGATGTCGAAGGGCAGCAATGCTCCGATTTCATGGCGCTGCGGTCCGATGGTTTGGACCAAGGCGTTGAGCGGATGATCGACTCGACCGCGACCCGGTCGATGGTGCGCCGCGCCTATCCCGGCCCTGGTTTGCTGGACAAGTTCTTCGACCGTGAGATGCGGCCCCTGCTGAACGTCGTGCAGGATACTTGCGGGCGGCATGACACCTTTGGTCTGGCCTGCACTGCACGCGGTTACGAGGATCGGGGTTTTCCCGGTCATCTGAATTGTTCTGACAACATGTCGAACGCATTGGCGCCTTATGGCGTGGCGCGGCGGGCGGCATGGCCTGCGATCAACTTTTTCTGGAACACCTGGATCGACCCGGCGACCCACCACATCCTGACCGAAGAATCCCACTCGCGCCCCGGAGACTACGTCACCATGCGCGCCTTGACGGATCTGGTCTGCGTCTCGACCGCCTGTCCTGATGACATCGATCCGATCAATGGCTGGAACCCGACGGATGTGCATGTGCGCATCTACCGCCCCGAAACGCCGATCCGCCGCGCGGTTGCCTATCGTGAAAAGGAAGATGCCCCGATGTCGATCAGTCAGGAATCCGCCTTTCACGACCGCTTGGCCCCGCTGACCCAGCACTTTGCCCCGGCGCGGGATCTGTGGGCACCCGTCAGCTATCCGGCACATGGCACGCTGGGCGAATACTGGGCCTGCCGTCAGGCCGTAACCGTGCAGGACATGAGCGGTCTGCGCAAATTCGACATCATCGGTCCGGATGCCGAAGCGCTGCTGCAGCGGGCCACCACGCGCAACGTCGCGAAACTGCCGGTCTGGCGCGGGTTTTATACGCTGATCTGTGACGAGAGCGGTTCGGTCATCGACGATGGCACCCTGTTCCGCCTCGCGCCCGAGATTTTCCGCTGGTGTTGCGGGTCCGAGGAAAGCGGTCGCGTGTTACAGGCGCTGGCCGATGAACGCGGCCTGCAAGTTCGGGTCCATGCGTTGCGCGGCGCGATGCCGAACCTGGCCATTCAGGGACCAAAGTCGCGCGACCTGCTGCGCAAGATCGCCTTTACGCAACCGCATGTGCCCGCGTTGGACCACCTGAAATGGTTCGGCGTGACCGTGGCCCGCCTGCGCGATCGCGAAGGCGCTCCGTTCATGCTGTCGCGCTCCGGGTACACCGGAGAACTGGGGTATGAGGTTTTCTGCGCCAAATCCGATGCCGTCGCGATCTGGGATGCGGTTATGGCGGCGGGTGAGGAATTCGGGATCACCCCGATGGGCTCGGCCGCGCTGGACATCATCCGGATCGAGGCCGGGCTGGCCGCAGCGAACGCCGAATTCGCGCCGGGCGTCGATGCCTTCGAGGCCGGGCTTGGCTTTGCCGTTGATCTGAACAAGTCCGACTTTACCGGCAAAGCTGCTCTGGAACGCAATGCGCGCGACCCGCGCCGTACGCTCAAGGGGTTACTGATCGGCTGCGATGACGTACCGGCCCATGCTGCCCCGGTTTTTGCCGGTGAGCGGCAAGTGGGTGTGGTCACATCAGCCACCCGCTCACCCATGCTGGAACACGCCGTCGCCATGGCGCGGCTGTCGGTCGAACATGCGGAAAACGGCACCCGGCTTGAGATCGGCCAACTCGATGGGCGGATGAAGCGGCTGGGGGCCACCGTCACGGACATTCCATTCATAGACCCGCACCGTAAGCGGGCGCGCGCCTGACGCGCATGAACCTCAACCCAACGGGAGATTTAACATGAAGAAACTGACACTTACCGCAACTCTGGCCTTTGCCTTGGGCGCGACAGGGGCGTTGGCACAGGATAAAGTCATGGTCGGTGAGCCCAGCTGGCCCGGCGCCAAGATCATGAGCCGGGTGATCGGTCAGGTCATCGAAACCCGTTTGGGCGGCGAGGTGGGCTATGCTCCCGGTGCCAATGCGGTGATCTTTGCCGCCATGGATGGCGGGCGTGGCGATATTGACGTGCATCCGGATGTCTGGCTGCCGAACCAATCCTCTTTCACCGATGAATATGTCGACCAGAAAGGCACCGTCGCCTTGTCTTCGGGCAGCTATGAGGGCCGCGCCGGGATCTGTGTGCCGAATTACATGGTCGAGGATCACAACATCCGCTCGATCTACGATCTGGCCACCCCGATGGCGCAAGAGCTGTTCGATTCCGATGGTGACGGCATGGGTGAGGTCTGGGTTGGGGCCTCGGGCTGGGCCTCGACCAACACGTTCAAGGTGCGGGTGCGCGACTATGGGATCGAAACCTTCCTGACGCCGACCACCGAAGATGAAACCGTGTTCTATTCGCGGCTGAAGGATCAGATCGACCAGCAGAAAGGCGCGGCCTTCTACTGCTATGCACCGCATTATGTCCATGCGCTGTATGACGTGACTATTTTGGAAGAGCCCGAGCATGACGCGGCCACCTACAAGATGGTGCAGCCCGATCAGGATGCCGACTGGTACAACAAATCCCATGTCAGCACCGGCGAGCCGGTGAAGACCGTGACCGTGGCGCATTCCAGGTCGCTGGAGCAGCGCAACCCGGCGGCGGCCTCTTTCCTGGCCAATATCAACATGGACGCCGGGCAGCTGAGCGGCTTGACCTATGAGGTCGTGGTCAAGGGGCGCGACACCGACGAGGTCGTCGCGGAATGGATCGCCGCCAATGGTGAGACCGTGGATGGTTGGCTTGGCCTGACCACCAACTGACACCAGCGCCCCCGGGGTCTCGGGGGTGCCGCCAAACACACTCAACAGCGGTGGGACCAGTATGACAGCGGATATCGCAATTGACGCAAAAGGCGTGTGGAAAGTGTTCGGTACACGCTCGAACGAGGCTTTGAACGCCATTCATAGCGAAGGCCTGAGCAAGGCAGAAGTGCTGGACCGGTTCAACTGCGTGGTCGGTGTGGCCGACGCCAGTTTTGAGATCGAGCGGGGTGAGCTGTTCTGCGTCATGGGCCTGTCGGGTTCGGGCAAATCGACCCTCGTGCGTCATGTGAACCGCCTGCTGGAACCGACAGACGGTCATATCTATCTGGACGGCGACGATGTGATGGGCCTGAACGATGAGGGCCTGCGCGACCTGCGCAACCGCCGGGTCGCCATGGTGTTCCAGAATTTCGGCCTGATGCCTCACCGCACCGTGCGCGACAACGTGGCGATGCCGCTGGAAATTCGCGGCACCGGCAAGGCCCGCCGCTGGGAAGAGGCCGACCGGGTGCTGGAACTGGTGGAACTGAACGGTTGGGAAGACAAATACGCCCATGAACTGTCGGGTGGGATGCAGCAGCGTGTGGGCCTTGCCCGCGCCATCGCTGCCGATCCTGAAATCCTGCTGATGGATGAGCCGTTCTCGGCGTTGGACCCGCTGATCCGCAAGCAGTTGCAGGATCAGTTCATGGAGTTGAGCCACAAGCTGAACAAAACCACGATGTTCATCACCCACGATCTGGATGAGGCGATCCGCATCGGCCATCGCATCGCGATCATGAAAGACGGGCGCATCGTGCAGATCGGCACCCCGGAAGAGATCATCCTGAACCCCGCCGATGATTATGTGGCCGACTTCGTGGCCGGGATTTCCAAACTCAACATGATCTTCGCCCATGCGGTGATGAAACCGGTGGACGAGTTCGAGGCGCGTCATGGCGAAGTGCCCGATGACGCCAAGAAAGCGCATCCGGATATGGATTTGTCCGATCTGATGAACCTTTGCGTCGAGGGTCACGGCGTCGTGGCGGTGACGCAGGATGGCAAGACCGTGGGGGTGATCAACCGCGCCGGCCTGATCCGCGCGATTCAGGACAGTCAGGCATAAGGGGGCCGCTATGAAACATGTTGATATGCAACTGATCCAACCGGAAACCGCCGACCGTCTGAACGGGCTGATCGGAGAGTTTGTCGGGCAGGGTCAGGCCTACTATCAGAAGACTTTTGCCTACATGATGCAGGCGCCGGGCTATCGCTTTACCCTGAACAAGGCGGCAGCGGTTCTGGGGCCGATATGGTTTGGTGCGCGCGGGTTGTGGTCATGGTTTCTTGGGTTCCTGGTGCTGGAAACGCTGGCCTATATCCAGATCGGGCTGGGCCTGTTCGGTGATCTGGGTCGCGAGTTCCGTGAACGGGCCGAACAGATCGAACAGACGCTGGAACTGCGTCGGCAGCAGATCGCGGCGGCGGAACAGTCTGGTGCCGCATCGCTGGAGTCCCTGAAACGTGCCGCAGAATCGCTGGAGGGTGCGCTGGCCGGAGCGCAGGACGCTGCCAAAAGCGCGGATTCAACCGGCCTGACCTATCTGGCCATCGGGATCATCCTGTTGTTGGCGGTGAAATTCCTGTCGGCATCGCTGGCCAATTGGACTCTCGAGGGGCAGTTTGCCCGCTGGCGCTCGGACCCGAGCGTTGCGCATGGCTGGTCCTTGCCACGGCTGACCGTTGCTTCGGTGCTGACCGGAGTGGTCGTGATCCTGTCCATGATCAAGTTTGCACAGCCTGATGCTTTCACGGTTCTGAAAACGTTTCCAACCAATCGCGATTGGCGCCTGAACGTGGGGGATGGCGTGCAGGCGGTGTTTGAATGGACCAAAACCGCCGGGCGCGGCTTCTTCGATGGGCTGACCTATGGGATGCGCACCTTGCTGGACTGGATTGAGGTGGTTCTGGTCGATACACCCTGGCCGGTCGTGGCGCTGGTGATCATCATGCTGGCCTACCTGTCTGCTGGTGCACGCGTGGCGATTTTCACCGGCGCAGCGCTGGCCTATCTGGGTCTGCTGGACTTCTGGGAAAAGGCGATGACCACGATTGCCCTGCTGGGCGCGGCGGCGCTGATCTCGATCACGCTGGGCATTCCGCTGGGGATTTACTGCGCCCGCCGTCCGCGTGCCTTTGCCATCGTGCGACCCATTCTGGATTTCATGCAGTCGATGCCGTCCTTCGTCTATCTGATCCCGGTGGTGGCCTTCATCGGATCGGGCAAACCGGCGGGCGTGGTTGCGACGATGATATTCGGCAGCCCTCCGGTGATCCGGTTCACGGTTCTGGGTCTGCAACAGGTGCCGGAAACCGTACGCGAGGCTGCATTGGCCTTTGGCGCCACGCCCCGATATCTGCTGTGGCGCGTGGATCTGCCGCTGGCGCACAAGACGATCATGGCCGGTGTGAACCAGACCATTCTGATGTCGCTGGCGATGGTCGTCGTCGCCTCGCTGATCGGTGCCAAGGGGCTGGGCGAGGACGTGCTGGAAGCATTGCAATACGCAGCCGCGGGGCAGGGCATTCTGGCCGGTCTGGCGATCCTGTTCTGCGCGCTGATCCTGGATCGGATCGTGGCCGGTAAGAAATAGAGGTCTACTCAGACGCACACCCACAATGGGCGCAGCTAGACCTGCGGCGCCCGGGCGTAGGGAAGATGCCCGGTTTTCATCCAGACCTTGGCGCCGTCAGAACCTGCGGTGGCCGACAGGGCTTGACCCTCTGGCAAACGCAGCCAGTCGTTTGTGTTCAATACATCTTCTCCGGTGGTGATCGACCCGTCGATGATGAGGATCTCGATCCCGCCGGGTGCGTTTGATGACAGGGTCGCGCCCGCGTCCAGATGGCTATAGGTGACCACTTCGCGGGCGTCTTCGTGAAGGATCGCGGTGGCGACGCCGTTTATCGGCGCGGACAGCTCATCCGCCATGGTTTTGCGGAACTGCGTACGGTCATCCATGTCGAACTGCCAGAGCTTCACAAAGATGGTGCAGCCGGGTGCCGATCCCGGCGTATGCTGCGATGTCGGCGGGTTTCGCACATAGGTTCCGGCCGGAAAATCGCCGTGCTCGTCCTGAAACACGCCGTCCAGCACAATGAACTCCTCACCGCCGGTATGTGTGTGCGCCGAAAATTTGCTGCCCGGTGCGTAACGTACAATGGTTGTGGCGCGGGCGACCTCGCCCCCGATCCGGTCCAACATGCGCCGGTCCACGCCTTTCATGGGCGAGGCCTGCCACTCAAGCTGATCAGAGTGAACAACGACGCGGGCAGAAAAATCCGAGTTGAGTTCCATGAGGCGGGGTCCTTTCGACATATGGGATCGTGATCGGCGCGCGTCGTTTTTTGCACCACGTTTGAAGATGGGGCGGGCGTTCGGGCATTTCCACCTTTGCGCAAAGACAGAGTTTCAGGTTCCGCGCAGTTGCGCCGCCAGAAAGTCAATCAACGCTCGTATCCGCGCTGTCAGGTGACGGTTTTGCGGATAGGCCGCATAGAGGCCGACGGATACCGCCTCTTGTGCCTCAAAAATCAATTGCAACTGTCCTGCATCCACAAACGGCTGCGCGGTGTATAGGGGAATGCGCCCGACCCCCAACCCGTCCGCGGCCATATGGGCCACCGCGCGTGGGGAATTAGCGCGGAAATTGCCGGACACCGGAACCAAATACGCGCCGTCCGGACCCTTGAATGTCCAATGGTCGATATTGCTGCCGGTGGCCTGCAACAGACAGTTATGAGAGGCCAGCGCCGATGGCTCTTTCGGGGTTCCGAATTCGGCCAGATAATCCGGCGACACACAGCACACGATCCGCATGTCCATGAGCTTGCGCGCCACGAGGTTCGAGTCTTTCAGGACACCAAAGCGAATAGCCAGATCATAGCCTTCCTCGACCATCGGGACGTGGTGATCCGACAGGTGCAGCTCGATCGAGACCTTGGGATGTTCGGTCTGAAACGGTTTCAGCAGATGGATCAGTTCCGCAGATCCGAACCCGGTGGGCGCGGTGATCCGGATACGGCCCGCCAATTCGGTTTGGCGCTGCTGAACCAGGCCTTCCAGCTCATCGAACTGCTCCAGCAAGGGCAGGCAACGTTCGTAATAGGCGCGCCCGGTATCGGTCAGGGTGACGCTGCGGGTGGTACGGTTGAACAGTTGCGCGTTCAGCCGATCCTCAAGCTGGGCGACATATTTGCTAGCCAGCTTAGTGCTGATGCCAACCTGCCGAGCGCCTTCGGTGAAGGAAGAATGCGCTGCCACGGCCGCAAAGGCCCTCATGCCCTGAACAGTATCCATTATCTACGCTGCGTTCAAAGTAATTCACCAAATTGGTATATTATCGCCATGCGGAAAGCAAACTAAGTCTGGTGCTCAGATGCTGATCCTCAGCCGAACCCTTCAGTCATAGAAAGAGCTATCAGATGTCCAACGCCATCCGAATCCACAGTTTCCCGCTGTCCGGCCATGCCCACCGCGCGGTTTTGTTCGCCAGCCTCGCGGGTATCAAGCACGACGTCATCGATGTTGATCTGGCCGGGGGCGAACAAAAAGGCGACGCGTTTCTGGCGCTGAACCCGGCGGGACAGGTGCCGGTGCTGGAGGACGGCGATGTGGTTGTCAGCGACAGCAACGCGATCCTGGTCTATCTGGCCCGAAAATATGCGCCGTCCTACCTGCCGACAGATCCGGTGCTTGAGGCCGAGGTGCAGAAATTCCTGACCCTCGCCGCAGGCGAGATCGCCTTTGGCCCTGCCGCCGCGCGGCTGATCACCGTGTTCAACGCGCCGCTGGACGTGGAATTCACACATGCCACCGCTGCCAAGGTTCTGGGCAAGCTGGACGCCCATCTTGAGGGGCGCGACTGGCTGGTCGGCGGCGCGCCCTCAATCGCGGATGTTGCGATCTACAGCTACACTGCGCACGCGCCCGAAGGGGGTGTTTCACTGGAACCCTACGCAAATGTCCGCCGCCTGCTGAGCAATATCGAGGCGCTGGACGGATTTGTCCCAATGCCCCGAACGGCGGTCGGACTGAACGCCGCCTGACCCCGAACCTGACCGGTTGCGCATTGGCGCAACTGGTCCCTTTGCCCCATGAGGTCCGCCATGAATGTTCCGGTCGAAGCCAGCGCATCCCCCTTTCACACCGGCGAGCGCGCCATGCAGTCCCGTGTGGGGAAACGCGAACAGGTCGAAAAAATGGGTCGCGATTTTATCCGTCCCTACATGCCCGACCAGCATCGGGAGTTCTTTGGCCAACTTCCATTCATCGTTCTGGGCAGCGTGGATTCCGGTGGGTGGCCCTGGGCGTCAATGATCTCGGGCAGGCCGGGATTTGTCAGCTCGCCGCATGACCGGCAGCTGGATGTAGCGATCCAACCGTTAAAGGACGACCCGCTTGGTGGCGCATTGCAAGCCGGTGCACCGATCGGCGTGGTGGGGGTGGAGCTTTCCACACGTCGGCGCAACCGAATGAATGCAACCGTGCGCCGGGTGGATGAGAGCGGTTTCTCGTTGGATGTCGTGCAGTCCTTTGGGAACTGCCCGCAATACATCCAAACCCATGATGTGAGCTTTGTCCGGGACCCTGAGGCCGATCCCGTCCGCCCCGTCAGTGATCGGTTTTCCGCGCTGGACGCGCAGGCCCGCAAGGTGATTTCGACTGCCAACTCGTTCTACGTGGCAAGTTCCGCCGATACGCCAGAACACAAAGGCGTTGACGTATCGCACAGGGGCGGGCGTTCCGGTTTCGTCAAAGTGCAAGGCAACAGCCTGTTGGTACCAGACTTTGTGGGCAACAATTTTTTCAACACGCTGGGTAATTTCCTTGTGAACCCCCGGGCAGGTCTGCTGTTCCCGGACTACCAGACCGGAGATCTGTTGATGCTGACCGGAACGGTAGAGGTTCTGGACGAAGACCATCCCAATATTGCTGCCTTCCAAGGCGCAAGGCGGGGGTGGTGGTTTCATCTGCATCATGGGCTGCGTATCCATGACGCGTTGCCGTTCCGGGCCGAATTTCTGGAGTTTTCGCCCAATAGCTTGACGAGTGATGACTGGAAGACGCTCGCCGCTCGGCAAAAGGCCAAAACGCAGCGCCGCCAATGGCGCGCCCTGCGGGTTGCCTCGGTGCGTGACGAAAGCGAGGTGATACGGTCCTTTACCTTTGAGCCGACAGACGGTTTGCCCCTGCTGCCCTTTGAAGCGGGCCAGTTTCTGACGCTGCGCGTGCGGCCCGACGGCAGGGCGCCAGTGACCCGGACCTACACGCTGTCCTCGGCACCGGGGGAACCCAGTTACCGGATTTCGGTCAAGCGCGAGCCGGGCGGCGCCGTGTCGAACCACTTGCACGACACGTTGTCAGCCGGAGACCTTGTTGAGGTCCTGGCCCCCAAAGGCCAGTTCTTTCTGGACCCCGCCGAAACCCGCCCTTCCGTTCTGTTCGCCGGAGGGGTCGGTATCACGCCGATGATCTCAATGGTGCGTCACGTCCTGAACGAAGGCCTGCGCAGCCGCCACACCCGCAGGCTGACCGTTTTCCACGCCGCGCAAACCGTGGCGCAGCGAGCCTTCCATGCGGATTTGCGCGAGGCCGAGGCCATCAGCGACGGTAAGATCCGTTATGTGTCAATCGTCTCGCAGCCCGAACAAGGCCGGCGGGTGGGTGTGGATTATGATGCCGCAGGCTATATCACGCCCGCGCTGATCCGCGACACGCTGCCTTTGGATGACTATGATTTCTTTCTCTGCGGCCCGCCGCCGTTCATGCAGGCTGTCTACGACATGCTGCGTGAACTGGGTGTACGGGACGGTCGTATATTCGCCGAAAGCTTCGGCCCGGCGGCGCTGAAACGGCGATCTGATGACGGCGCACGCAACCCACAGCCCGAGGCCGGAGCGGCTCAGGTCACCTTTGTGGCCAGCGGGCACAAGGCGCATTGGGTGAAAGACGGGCCGACCCTGTTGGAAACGGCCGAGGGGCAGGGGCTGGAGCCATCCTTCTCGTGCCGCTCGGGCTCTTGCGGCAGCTGTGTGACGCGCAAAATCGCTGGTAAGGTCGCCTATCGCACGCAGCCGACAGCGGACCATTCCGAAGACGAGGTGCTGATCTGCTGTGCGGTGCCCGGCCAGGGGACAGACGAAGTGATCCTGGACCTCTAGCGCCGCCTCAGGGAAAGGGGTCGGGACTTTATCACGGACGCAGGTTAGAAAGATGGGATTGCACCTGTGATCATGTGAGGATTTCCAATGACCGACTCAAAGCTCAGAACCACCTCGGGCAATGGCCGTATTTATGACAGCGTGCTCGACACGATCGGCAACACGCCCACAATTCGCATCAACAATCTGGGGCCTGAAGGCGTCGACCTGTTCGTGAAGTTCGAGGCGTTCAACCCTGCCGGGTCGGTCAAGGATCGCCTTGCGGTGAACATCATCGAGGCTGCGGAGCGCAACGGGACCCTGAAGCCCGGTCAAACCGTGGTCGAGGCGACCAGCGGCAATACCGGCATCGGTCTGGCCATGGTCTGCGCGCAAAAGGGCTACCCTCTGGTCGTTACAATGGCCGAGAGCTTTTCCACCGAACGCCGCCAGCTGATGCGGATGCTGGGGGCCAAGGTCGTTCTGACCCCAAAAGAGGAAAAGGGCTTTGGCATGTATCGCAAAGCCGCCGAGCTGGCCGAAAAGCACGGCTGGTTCCTGGCGCGGCAGTTTGAAACCCAGGCCAATGCCGAGATCCACGCCGCCACAACCGCTCGGGAAATCCTGGGCGATTTCAATGGCGAACCGCTGGATTACTTCGTGACCGGCTATGGAACCGGCGGCACGGTTACCGGTGTCTCGCGGGTTTTGCGCGCCGAGTGGCCGGATACGAAGATCATCCTTTCCGAGCCTGCCAACGCGCAGCTGGTGGGTAGCGGCATTGCAACCGAGCGGGGCAAGGACAACGATCCCGTCTCAAGCCACCCGGCGTTTGAACCGCATGTGATACAAGGGTGGACGCCGGATTTCATCCCCTCGGTCCTGCAGGAATCCATCGACAACAGCTACTTCGATCAGCTGATCCCCGTGCCCGGTCCGACCGGTGTGGAATGGGCGCAGAAACTGGCCAGCCAAGAGGGGATTCTGACCGGCATTTCCGGCGGCGCGACCTTTGCTGTAGCCATTGAAATCGCCGAACAGGCCGAACCCGGCGCGTCGGTTCTGTGCATGTTACCCGACACGGGCGAGCGGTATCTGAGCACACCTTTGTTCAGCGACATTTCGGTGGGCATGACCGATGAGGAAACCGAAATCGCGCACTCGACACCGGGTTACACCATCGGCTGACGTCAAGTCGTGTAGATCCGCCCTGACGCGTTCCTTGCTTAAAGCCCCCCGTAACTGCAATGATATTGACAGGTTACGGGGGTTGAGAGGGGGCGCAGATGCACAAAGGTCGACTGTTGCTGCGGGCGGCGATCCTGCTGCTCTGCGCCTTCCCGTTTGCGGCCCGGGCGCAGACCCAGACTTGGGCCGAGGTGAAACCGATCATGGATCGCCGCTGTGTCGTTTGCCACAGCTGCTATGACGCGCCGTGTCAGTTGAAACTGACATCCCCGATGGGCGTTTTACGCGGGGCCAGCAAAGAGGCGGTCTATCATACCGAGCGTTTGCAGGACGCCCAACCCACCCGGCTGGGGATCGACGCGCAGACCGTTCCCGAATGGCAGGCACTTGGGTTCCATTCCGTCCTGCGCGGGCAGGATGCGGGTTTGCTTGAGCGCTATCTCGAACTGGGTCGTCAGAACCCGATGCCGGTTGATGCGCCCCTTCCAACTGAACTTGGTCTGGCAATCGACCGTCCTCTGGTCTGCCCGACATCCGATGAGTTCGACGCATTCAGCGCGGCCCATCCGCTTGCAGGTATGCCCTATGGCACGGCACCGCTTGCCGAGGCCGAATTTCAGACCCTCATGGGCTGGGCGCGCAACGGTGCGGCCCTGCCATCCACCGCGTCCGACATCCCCGATGCGATCCAAGCCCAAATTACCGAGTGGGAGGCGTTTCTGAACGCAAGCGACCCCCGCAGCCAGTTGATGAGCCGG
Organism: Ruegeria sp. AM9; assembly: GCF_056540565.1. Taxonomy (NCBI): domain Bacteria; kingdom Pseudomonadati; phylum Pseudomonadota; class Alphaproteobacteria; order Rhodobacterales; family Roseobacteraceae; genus Ruegeria; species Ruegeria sp. AM9. Next base: position 156,052 of record NZ_JBQFWY010000005.1, on the reverse strand, counting down.
TATCTGTATGAGCATCTGTTTCTGGCCCGTCTCCATTTTCAGGGCGATGATCCGCGTCGGTTCTTCCAGCTTGTGCGCTCGACCACGCCGCCGGGGGTTGAGATTGACGTGATTGCAACGCGACGACCCTTCGACGATCCGGGTGCGGCAGCGTTTTACTATCGCTTGCAGCAGGTCACGGAAACGATCGTGCATAAGGAGCATCTGGTCTACACGCTTGGGCCGGATCGTATGGTACGCTACCAGCAGCTTTTTCTCGACACCGGTTGGACGCTGGCGGACCTGCCCCCGTATGGGGATGCCGAGGGCGGCAATCCTTTCACCACCTTCATGCAAATGCCTGCGCGCAGCCGTTATCAGTTCCTTCTGGATGACGCGCTGTTTTTTGTCCGCAGCTTCATCCGCGGCCCCGTTTGCCACGGAGAGACCGCTGTAGATGTGATCGAGGACCGGTTCTGGGTCAGTTTCCTCGACCCGGACGCGGATTTGTCGATCACCGACCCCAGCTATCTGCAGGAGGGTGCCGCCTATCTGGAACTGCCCGTGTCCGGGGCTGATGCAGGTGTGCTGGGCATGTTGCAGGAGTTCTCGCACAAAAATCAGGTTGAGTATCTCGAATTCAGGGACGCGCGGTACCGGGCTGCTCCGGTGTATCAGACCGGGTTCGACTATGGCTCGATCTGGGATGGAGACGGGACCAATCCCAACGCTTTGATCACGGTGTTCCGGCATTTCGATAATGCCTCGGCCATGACCGGGTTTCACGGCGGCATTCCCGAAACCGCCTGGGTCATCGATTATCCGATTTTTGAACGCATCTACTATGACCTTGTGGCAGGCTACGACGTGTTCGGGCGGGTCGAGCATCAGCTGTCCACGCGGCTTTATATGGATGAACTACGGATGGAGAGCGAGGACACCTTTCTGGTCTTCATGCCACGGGACGTCCGGCCGCAAATGCATGAACACTGGTATCAGGGTGTTCTGGCCGAATTGCACACCTATTGGCATCGCCGCCGTGTCGATGACCGTTTCCCCACCGGTGTTTCCTACCAGACAGATCAGCCGAAGCAGGAGTTCCTTCTGACCTTGCTGAAACGCGGCAACGGGTTGTGGGCCGAGACGGACCCGATCAACAGATGCGCCACCGAAGAGTGCCCCGCAGGACTGCCTGCTGAAACGCTGCGCGATCTGGCCAATCAAACCGGCGATTGGGTGAAATATTTGCCGGACCTGTCTGTTCTTGCGGTCAAGCAAAATGGCGGAGAGATGGCACTGTTCACTCTTGCGCATGACAAAGCCCATTACAACGTCGCCTTCCTGTTCGATGAGGAGGCACGCCGGGACCCCGGGGCGGATGTTCTGACGATCCTTCCCGGGCTGATCGGTAGCTACCCGAATTTCTATTTCCACGTCGGGCAGGATCAGTTGGCGTCCTTTGTCGCGGCCCTGAAAGGCATACGATCGCAAAGCGACTATTTGGCCGTGGTGGAGGAATACGGTGCGCGTCGGACCAGCCCCGACTTTTGGGCGTTAAGTGACCGAATTCACGATATTTTCTTGCGTCAACATCCAACTCAGGCGGGTATTTTCGATCTGAACAGGTACAAGGACCCGAAACAGGGGGATGACCCCACTTAAGCGCAGGATTTCAGCCGGGCAGGCACAGAGCTTTGACCGGTCGCGAGGGGCGTTAACTTGTCCGAAATCCCTTTGGCGCTTAAGTTAAGTCTATGTGGTCCTTTGCAGATATCCGTCCTGCCTATAGCCGCGCCGAGCGGGTGAGCGACGGAATTGTGCACGTTCTGGGCATCACGTCGGCCCTTGTTGCGGTGCCCATCCTGATCACGATCACTGCCTTTCACCGGTCCGAGCCCGAGGCCATTCTGGGTGTCTCGGTCTATGGTGTGACGCTGCTGCTGATGCTGACGTTTTCTGCGCTTTACAACATGATTGAAAGCGACAGGTGGACAGAACTTCTGCGCCGTCTTGATCACTCGGGCATTTATGTGAAGATTGCCGGAACCTACACGCCGTTCCTTTTGCTGTCGGTCGGGCAGGGGCCGGGGCTTTTGATTGGCCTATGGTCCTCGGCAACGCTGGGTTCGGTGCTCAAGCTGATTGATCCGGCCCGGTTTCGCTGGTTCGGGCTTGTCCTGTACCTGATGATGGGCTGGGCTGTCGTCTGGGCTGGTCCCGCCATGCTGGACGAGCTGCCCACTGTAGTAGTTTGGCTGATGATCGCAGGCGGTGTGGTCTATACCGTCGGAGTCGTCTTTTACCTTCTGGATCACCTGCCTTTTCACAATACAATCTGGCACGTGTTTGTTCTGACCGGTACGGTTCTGTTTTTCATAGCAATTTCTGCCAGGGTTCTACTGGGACCGCATCCGGTCGCCTGACGGGTTTTCGAGGTTGGTGCCTTTGTGGTGCAGAGCTGCGGGCGGTTTTTTGCATATCAAAGACCGCAGGGCCTTCTTTCTGAGGAATGGGACGAGACGTGAGCAATTGGGGGGTTGACTTGCCTCGGTAGTAATCGACTAAAAGGGTCGGAAATAATTCCCGATAAAAAAAGTCGGACAGAACGAGGACTCCCCATGCTGAAACCCACACTCAAATTTACATCGGCGCTTGTTGCTGTGGCCCTGATCGGCGGTGCCGCCATGGCCGATCAGGCTTATGGTCCGTTCCCGGTCACCGTAAAAGGCTATGAAGGTGACAAGACCAATTCGGTCTCGTATTCCGGCCAGATCGCGCGCCACGTGCTGCATGACAGCCTGAAAAAAGCGGCTTCCAAAGGGGATGGCGGCAACAACGCGGCCCAGGTCGAGGCGCTGATGCTGGCCTATTTCAACGGCTCCGAAGAAGATCTGGAAATCATTGCGCCGGTGTCAAAAGACGGCTTTCCGGTCAAGCAATCGACCGTGAATGAAATCTCCAAAGGCAAGAACATCTCGGGCAAGTTCTACAATGGCGCGATGCCTGCATGGCCGGGCAACCAGTCGGGCGTCGATGTTGCGCTGCAGATGATCAAACTGGCTGCGGCGTCCGAGCAGGGCTATGACCCGGTGAACGGCATGGATTGGGGGCAGCTGATCTCGAAATTCACGCTGGGTGCGATGGCCTATAATCAGGCGGTCGACAACTATCTGGACGAGAAGCTGGAAGCCGACAACAAGCCCAACGACCAGCCCTACAAAGAAGGCGCGCATTACACAGGCAAAGAGCATTCCTGGGATGAGGCGTTCGGCTACTTCGGTGCCGCGGCGCATTCTGTGACCCTATCGCCCGAGCAGAACTATGGCGTGTCCAAGCTGAAAGACATGGCTGCTGCGGATGCAAACGGCGACGGTGTCATCGACCTGAAAACCGAGATGGTCTTTGGCCCGGCCTATTATGCCGCTGGTGCCGACAAGGGTGGCAACCAGAACACCCAATACATGACCACCATCTTCAACGCTTTCCGCGATGGTCGTGCGCTGATCGCCTCGGCCAACGGTGAGGCGCTGACCGACGCACAGCGCGCCGAACTGAAGAACTATGCCGATATCATTGAAACCAACTGGGAGAAGACGCTGGCAGAAGCCACGTTCAAATATGCCGGTTCGGTTTACAAAGATATCGACAAGATCAAATCGGGTGAAGATACCGACGAGGCGCTGCGCAACTACGCCAAGCACTGGGGTGAGTTGAAGGGCTTCTCGATGGCGTTGCAGTCGGGCAAGAACAACCTTGGCGCAACTGCGATCGACCTGAACTGGATGATCGGCTTCAGCCCGGCGATGCCTGACGGTAAGATGGTTTCGGACATCGATGCAGACGGCAACTTTGTTCGTGACCGCGAGATGTCTCTGGATGACTATCAGGTCAACATGTTGAAAGTGCAAAAACTGCTGATCGACAAGTTCGGCATCGAAAGCCGCGCCAATGACGCAACCGCCGATCTGGCCGCGCTGGCCGAAAAGCTGGGCGCCACCGAGGCGGCCGAAACCGATTGAGGATCCTCTGATCCCACCCCGGCGGCTTTAGGGTCGCCGGGATTTCCATTGAAAGAGACCCTTTGGAATTTCTCGATCACATAGGCGCGGTCTTTGCCGATTTTTCCAACCCCAAGAAGCGTGTCTTCGTGGGGTATCTGTTTTTGACGGTCCTGCTTGCGCTGGTGTGGCTGGTGGCGGTGCGGCGGTCCTCGATCCGCGCGGCGGTGCGAGAGGTGTTTGATCGTACGATCCTGTTCTCACCTTCGGCGCGAGCGGACTGCAAGATATTTGTGATCAACCGTGTTTTCACCCTGTTCATCTCGCCGCTGTTGGTGTCGCAGCTGGCGATCGCAACCGCGCTGTTTTATGCGTTGCACGACGTCGATTTCCTGCGGCGGGGTTTGTTCGCGGATACGCCAAAGGCATTGATTGTGGCGCTGTTCACAGGGGTGATCTTCCTGGTGGATGATTTCACCAAATACATCGTGCACCGCTGGATGCACCGTTGGCCGGTACTGTGGGCGGTCCACAAGGTCCACCATTCGGCCGAGACCATGACCCCGATCACCGTTTACCGCGTTCACCCGCTCGAAGGCGTTCTGTACGGTCTGCGCGCGGCTGTGGCGCAGGGCACGGTGATGGCGGTGTTTCTGTTTTTCTTCGGTAGCGCGGTCGATCTGTACACGGTGCTGGGCGTCAATGTCCTGTCGTTCGTTTTCCATGTGACGGGCTCGAACCTGCGGCATTCGCATATCTCGATCCGGTACTGGCGCTGGCTGGAACATATCCTGATCTCTCCGGCGCAGCATCAGGTGCACCATTCGATTGCACGGAAACATCATGACAAGAACTTTGGCGTTGCCTTTGCGGTCTGGGATTGGCTGTTCGGATCGCTGCATCTGTCCGAACGGGACAGCAAGCTGACCTTCGGGTTGAAACCGTCCGAGGCGCACGCCTCGAACCTGATCGACATCTATTTCCGCCCCCTTCGCGATATCGCGAATGTTCTGCGGCGACGGGTCGGCAAGCTGCGGGCCGGACTGGCAGGACGGCCGGAGCATGAACGCGATCCCATAGCGTAACCCCTCAAACAGCTCTGGTGCGCCGAGCGGTTCCGCGCTGACCGGGCAGTTAGCAGTTGAAATTTTCCGGTTTATCGATATTAGACAAGGCAGGCATGGAGTTTTGGACAGATTATCGATAAAATGGAAAACACCTCTCCCACATGGACCCGCGAGGCGGCGCAGGCCGTTTATGATCTTCCTCTGATGGACCTGCTGTTCCGCGCGCAGACCGTGCATCGCGAGAACTTTGATCCCAACAAGATTCAGACCTCCAAGCTGCTGTCGATCAAGACGGGCGGCTGCGCCGAGGATTGCTCCTATTGTTCGCAGTCGGCCCGGAACGGCTCAAAGCTGTCGGCGTCGAAACTGATCGAGGTTCAGCGTGTCCTGACCGAGGCCCGCAAGGCCAAAGAGGGCGGTGCGACCCGGTTCTGCATGGGCGCGGCCTGGCGCGAGCCGAAGGATCGCGACATGGACGCGCTGGTTGCCATGGTCGAAGGCGTCCGCGACATGGGGATGGAGACCTGCATGACGCTGGGCATGCTGGACGACAATCAGGTGTTCCGCCTGCGCGATGCGGGGCTGGACTATTACAACCACAACATCGACACCTCCGAGCGGTATTACCCCGAAGTCATCACCACCCGCACCTTCGCCGATCGGATCGACACGATGAACCGCGTGCAGGACGCCGGGATCAAAGTATGTTCGGGCGGTATTCTGGGCATGGGTGAACAGATCGGCGACCGCGTCGATATGCTGGTGACACTGGCCAATATGGGCCCCGCGCCCGACTCCGTGCCGATCAACATGCTGATGCCGCAGGAAGACACGCCGCTGGCCGATGCCAAGCCGATCGACCCGATCGACTTTGTGCGCGTGATTGCCACCGCCCGCATCATGATGCCGAAATCCTATGTGCGCCTCTCCGCTGGCCGCAGCGACATGACCGAAGAGATGCAGGCCATGTGTTTCTTCGCCGGTGCGAACTCGATCTTTGTGGGCGAAACGCTGCTGACCGCGGAAAACCCCGAAGAAGACACTGACGCGATCCTGTTCAACAAGCTGGGGCTGCAGGCCGAAACCGTTGCCGGGCAAAGCTGTGCGGAAGCGGCTGAATGAAAGCATTGAGTCGCCTGCACTCGATGCTTGAAACGCTGGACGCCCGGCATCGTCGCCGGGCGCTGGCCCCGAGGCGTGGGCTGGACTTCGCCTCGAATGACTATCTGGGCCTTGCGGACTCACCGCTATTGCGCCGCGCCGCGCAAAAGGCGCTGGAGCGAGGTGTGCCGCTTGGATCAGGCGGTTCGCGGCTATTGCGCGGGAACCATCCGGAACATGAGGCGCTTGAGGAAGAGGCCGCCGCCTTTTTCGACGCCGAGGCCGCTTTGTTCATGGGTGGCGGATTTCAGGCCAATCAGGCGATTTTCTCGACCCTGCCTGCAGCGGGGGACCTGATCCTATATGACGATCTGGTCCATGCCAGCGCCCATGAGGGGATGCGCACGGGCCGGGCCGAAACCCGGTCCTTTGCGCATAACGACGTGGCCGATGCCCGGCGCGTTCTGGCGGATTGGCAGGCCACCGGCGGAGCGGGACAGGTCTGGATCGCGGTGGAAAGCGTCTATTCGATGGAAGGCGACATCGCGCCCTTGACCACACTGTCCGAACTGGCCGTCGAACACGGGGCCATTCTGGTGGTGGACGAAGCCCATGCCACCGGCGTTTTTGGTCCGAACGGAAAAGGCCTGGCCCATGGGCTGACGGCTGAGGTTCTGACCTTGCACACCTGCGGCAAAGGTCTGGGTGTTGCGGGCGGTCTGATCTGTGGGCCGCGGGTGATGATCGACGCGCTGATCAACCGTGCGCGGCCGTTCATCTTTGCAACCGCACCGTCGCCGTTCAATGCGGCCCTCGTACGGGCGGTGTTGGACCATCTGCAAGCAGACACCAGCCTGACCGCCGCCGCAACCGCCCGACTGCACCACGCCCATGCCGAGGCACGCCGTACGGGCGTTCCGCAGGATGTGCTGAACAGTCAGATCATTCCCGTCATTCTGGGCGACGAGGCGCGGACGATGCAAATGGCCGCAACCCTGCAAGCGCAGGGCTTTGACGTCCGGGGTATCCGCCCGCCGACGGTTCCGCGCGGCACCTCGCGACTTCGGATCTCGGTCACCGGCAATGTGACCAATGCCGATATCAGCGCCCTGTGCGAAACACTAGCCCAGCACCAAAGCGAGGCCGCATGAGTACCGTAATTGTTGTCGGCACGGATACCGGCATTGGCAAAACCGTCTTTGCTGCAGGTCTGACTGCCGCCCTCGGCGCGCAGTATTGGAAGCCAGTGCAGTCGGGGTTGGAAGAGGCAACGGACTCGGAAATCGTCGCAGAGCTGACCGGGGCCGAGGTGCTGTCCGAGGCCTATCGCCTGAACATGCCCGCCTCGCCGCATTTGTCCGCCGAGGATATGGGGATTGAGATCGACCCGGCCCGTCTGGCCTTACCTCAGGTGTCCGGCCCTCTGGTGGTTGAGGGCGCGGGCGGGCTGATGGTGCCGTTGAACCGACAGGTCTTTTTCCTCGACGTGATTGCCCAATGGCAGGCACCCGTTGTGCTGGTGGCGCGAACCGCTCTGGGGACGATCAACCACACGACCCTGTCTCTGATGGCGTTACGCAATGCCGGGTGCGATGTGGTCGGCGTGGCCTTTGTGGGCGATGCTGAACCGGATGTCGAACAGACCATCACTGAAATGGGCAACACCCGGCATCTGGGCCGACTGCCCTTTATCGACACCCTGTCCCGAGACACTCTGACCGACGCTTTCGCCGCCATCGACGTTGACACAATCCGGAGCGCCCTGTGACCCCGCTTGAGTTCGACGCCCGCCATCTGTGGCACCCCTACACCAACGTGCTGAAGCCCGGTCCGATGCATCTGATCACCGGGGCTGAGGGCGTCTGGCTGACGGCCGAGGACGGGACGCAGATGATTGACGCCATGTCCTCGTGGTGGTGCGCGGTACACGGGCACCGTCACCCGGCCATCATCGCGGCGATGCAGGCGCAACTGGATCAAATGCCGCATGTGATGTTTGGTGGCCTGACCCATTCCCCGGCGATCGAACTGGGCCGCAGAATGATCGACCTTTTGCCTGATGGGCTGGACCGTATTTTCTACAGCGACAGCGGCTCGGTCGCCACCGAGGTGGCGCTGAAGATGGCGGTGCAATACCAGATGGCACAGGGCCGTACCGGGCGCACGCAGTTTGCCACCATCCGTGGCGGCTATCACGGCGACACTTGGAAAGCGATGAGCGTCTGTGACCCGGTCAACGGGATGCACGGGCTGTTCGCCGGGGCGCTGTCGGTTCAGCATTTCCTGCCCCGCCCGCAGATCGCCTTTGGTCAGGACTGGTCCGAGGATGGTGACCTGAACGGCTTGAACGCGCTGGAAGAGTTGCTGGAAACCAAGGCCGACCAGATCGCCGGCCTGATCCTTGAGCCCGTCGTTCAGGGCGCGGGCGGGATGTATTTTTATCATCCGACATGGCTGCAACGGGCGCATGAGCTGTGCAAGGCGCATGACGTGCTGGTCATCTTCGATGAGATCGCCACCGGTTTCGGCCGCACCGGAGAGCTGTTTGCGCTGCACCATGCCGGTGTGGTGCCGGATATCTTGTGTCTGGGCAAAGCGCTGACCGGGGGCCACATCACGCTGGCCGCGACGGTCACGACCGAAACCGTTGCGCGTAGGATCGGCGAAAGTGAGGCAGGGGTCATGATGCATGGCCCGACCTATATGGCCAACCCGTTGGCCTGCGCGGCGGCGGTTGCCAGTCTGGAGCAGCTGTCGACCCGGGATTGGCGGTCCGAAGTGGCCGGGATTGCGGACCAGATGGAACACGAATTGGCACCCGCGCGCGAATTGCCGGGAGTCTCGGACGTGCGTGTTCTGGGTGCCATCGGTGTCATTGAAATGGAGGAGTGGGTCGATCCGTCGATTGCACATGGGCTGGCACCGGAAACCGGCGTCTGGCTACGGCCCTTCGCACGAAACATCTATTGTATGCCGCCCTACATCATCTCTCCGGACGAGCTGAGCCGTGTGACATCGGCCATGGTATCCTTGGCGAAAGGCGCGTCATGAAACAGCAATGGTTGTCCCGCTCGGGCACCCAGGAGGTGCTGTTGGTCTTCGGAGGCTGGGCGCTTGGGCCTAGGCCATTTCAGGGGCTTTCCGGCGATGCAGATGTGTTGTTCGTGGATGACTACACCCGGCTGGACAACCCGCTGAACGACCTTGCGCAATATGACCGGATCACCCTGATTGCCTATTCCTTTGGGGTGGCCTCGGCGGCGCATTGGCTGACGCAGACAGCGTTGCAACCGGATCGGTTGATCGCCGTCAGCGGCACTCTGTCCCCAGCCGACGCCGAGCACGGTATCGCGCCAGACATGATCCGCGCCACCGCAGATCAACTGAACACCGACAGTTTCGCCAAATTCTGCCGCCGCGCCGGATTGGAGGGGCCAGCCCCCAAAATCGATATCGGCGCCGCGCGGTCTGAACTTTACGCGGTGATCGAACGTGGCACCGCACCGGATCGCAAGTTCGACCGTGTATGGATTTCACAGCGGGATCGGATCATCCCCACCCGCGCGCAACAGGCCGCATGGGCCGGGCAGCAGGACGCCGTGCGTGAGATTTCCGCGCCGCATGTTCCCTTTGCCGCAGGTCAAAGCTGGAAGGAATGGATCGCATGAACGCCCAGTTGACCGACCGTGTCCAGCGCAGTTTCAGCCGCAGTTTCATGACCTATCACGACTCGGCGGGTCAGCAGGCCAAGATTGCGGACCGTTTAGCGCAGGATCTGCGCGACTGTGGTGCGCCGCAGCATTTCGCATCTGCGTTGGAATTCGGCTGCGGCACCGGTCACCTGACCCAGCAGCTTTGCGAGCATTTCGCGTTTGACAGCCTTACGATCAATGACCTGTCGCCCGAGGCCGATGAAACCGCTTCCACCTATGGGGCCGCGTTTCTATGCGGGGACGCCGAGACTGTCGCATGGCCCGCGCAACCGCATCTGATTGCGTCGGCCTCGATGATCCAATGGCTTCCCGATCCCGCCGCGTTCCTGCGCCGGGCTGCGATGGCATTGGCACCCGGAGGCTGGCTGGCCGTTTCGGGGTTTGGTCCGCAGCAATACCGAGAACTTGTTCAGGGCGGGTCGGCGTCGAAAGCGCCCGGGCTGTGCGGGCCGGACGCTCTGCGCGCTGCTGTCGAGGGTCTTATGGACGTTGTCTCTGCCGGGGAAGTGGAACGGCAGATGCACTTTTCTTCGCCGCGAAAAGTGTTGGAGCATCTGCGTCGGACCGGCGTGAACGGGCGGGCGCAGAAAACCTGGACCAAGTCCAGCCTGATGGCCTTTACCAATGAGTACATCCTGCAATTCGGGGGCGAGTCCGGCGTTTCGCTGACCTATCACCCGACATGGATCATCGCCCGCAAACCCGGCTGAACTGGCCTAGGCCAATCGTGTCAGGTGGCGCTGCATCACCGAATGGGCCTTGGCGGCGTCACGGTCCTTGATGGCGGCCAGAATGGCGGCATGGTCCGGATCGGCGCGCTGACGCCATTTGGCGGTGTGCAGATTGTTGAAATGCCACGCATACAGCACTTGCAGGTTTCTGATCTCGGCGATCATACGCGGCATGTTGCAGGCGGCGATGACGGCCATGTGAAAGCGCTGATTGGCGTCCTCCCAATCATCAGCGGTGGTGGCACCGTCGCATTCCTCGTGAATCTGTTCGATCGCCGCGATCTGGCGGGCCGTCAGATTGGGCACGGAATGCAGCAACGCGACCGGTTCCAGCGCGCGCCGCATCACCCGAAGTTCCTGAATGGCGTTCTGATCCATCGGCGCCACGCACATCCCCCGGCGCGGAACGGCAACCGTCAGCCCCTTGGAGGCGAGGTTCAGCAGAGCTTCGCGCACAGTCACCTGGCTGACACCGAACTCGCGGGCAATAAGGTCCTGCCGTAGCTTTTCACCGGGCTTCAACACCCCCTGAACAATTCGCGTCGACAGCTTGTCGGCGATATCATCCGATTTCTTGATCTGCTGCTCGGACACCTGACCCTCGGTTCATTGCACGTGTTCACAGACGCTTACCGTCATGGAGAGGGTTGGGCAACAGAGCTGTGAACAGGTGGGTTTTGGTGGCGACCAGAGTGACCTCGCGGCAGTTGCGGCTTAGACCCTGCACGCAGGTTTCACAAATGCCGGTGGCACGGCTAGGGTACGAGGGGCAGCCTGCCGTAACAGCCTGAAAAGGGATCACAATGGATTTTGCCCCATCGCCGCGCGCCGAGGAATACCGCGACCAGCTGAAACGCTTTATGCAGGCGCATATCTATCCGCGTATCCGCGACCACAAGGAAGAGATCGAGGCGGGTAATTTCCCGGTGTCCTTCATCGAGGACCTCAAGGCGCTGGCCCGGTCCGAGGGGCTGTGGAACCTGTTCCTGCCCTCTTTGCGCGACGACGAACCCGGCACGCGGCTGACCAATCTGGAATACGCCCCGTTGGCCGAGTTGATGGGGCAGGTGACGTGGTCGTCCGAAGTGTTCAATTGCAGCGCGCCGGACACCGGCAATATGGAGCTGTTGCACATGTTCGCCAAGCCTCAGCAGCGCGAGGAATGGCTGGTGCCGCTGTTGAATGGTGAAATCCGGTCGTCTTTTGCGATGACCGAACCCGACGTGGCCAGTTCGGACGCGACCAATATCACCACCTCGATCCGGCGTGAGGGGGATGAGTATGTCATCAACGGCCGCAAATGGTTCATCACAAATGCCTGCCACCCGAACACCAAGATGTTCATCGTCATGGGCAAGACCGACCCGAACGCGGACCGGCACAAGCAACAAAGCATGGTGATCGTGCCCAAGGACACGCCCGGCCTTGAGATTGTACGCAACCCCACGATCCTGAACATGCACGATCCCGAGGGCCATGCAGAGCTGGTCTTCAAGGACGTGCGCGTACCGGCCAGCAATCTACTGGGGGAAGAGGGCAGCGGTTTTGCTCTGGCGCAGGCGCGTTTGGGGCCGGGGCGGATTCACCACTGTATGCGCTCGGTTGGTGCAGCCGAGATGGCGCTGTCACTGATGGTCGAGCGCGCGCAGGAGCGGAAGACGTTCGGCAAGCAGCTGTCAGAGCAGGGGGTGATCCGGGAATGGATCGCGAAGTCACGGCTTGAGATCGATCAGGCGCGGCTACTGACATTGCAGGCGGCATGGAAGATCGATCAGGTCGGGGCCAAGGCCGCCCGGCGCGAGATTTCGCTGATCAAGGTGGTGGCGCCCAATGTGCACGCCACCGTAACCGACCGCGCGATGCAGGTCTTTGGTGCGATGGGCATGACGCCAGACACGCCTTTGGCCGACAGTTACACTTGGGCGCGGGCGCTGCGCTATGCGGATGGCCCGGATGAGGTGCATCTGCAGGCCATCGCAAAGCAAGAGCTGAAAGAGTCGAACTTCGGCATGTCAGCGCAATGGCTGACACCGCCGAAGCGTTGATCTTTTACTTGCCCGTCCAGACCGGGTCGCGTTTTTCCGCAAAGGCGCGCGCGCCTTCCAACTGGTCCTCGCTGGCGTATAGAACGTCAACGGTGCGCAACTGGCGCTTGGTAATGCGGTTCATCGCGTCCTGGAACTTGCTGTCTTCGGCGTCGCGCACGACCTCCTTGATCGCGGCGTAGACCAGAGGGGGACCCGAGGCCAGCAGGCGGGCCAGCTCCCATGCGCGATCCATCAGCTGATCGGCGGTGACAATTTCGTTCACCAGACCCCAGCGGTTGGCTTCCTCGGCATCAAACCAGCGGCCGGTCAACAGCAGCTCCATGGCGATGTGATAGGGGATGCGTTTTGGCAGCTTGACGCTGGCCGCATCGGCCACGGTGCCCGAGCGGATTTCAGGCAGGGCAAAGGTGGCGTGCTCAGCAGCCAGGATCATGTCCGCCGAGATCGCCAGTTCCAGCCCGCCACCGCAGGCGATGCCGTTCACCGCGGCGATGACCGGCTTGTTCAGATCGCGCAGTTCCTGCAGGCCGCCGAAACCACCGACGCCATAGTCACCGTCAACGGCATCGCCGTCTGCGGCGGCTTTCAGGTCCCAGCCGGGGCAAAAGAATTTCTCGCCCGCGCCAGTCAGGATGGCCACGCGCAGGTCCGGGTCATCGCGGAATTCGGCAAAGACCTCGCCCATTCTGCGGCTGGTGGCCAGGTCGATGGCGTTGGCCTTGGGCCGGTCCAGCGTCACCTCAAGGATCACCCCTTCGCGGCGGGTTTTGATCGGGTCCATTTCTCAGGCCTTTCTGATGAGGGCATCCACGGCAACGGCCTTGTCGGGCGTGCAGAGGAGCGGGTTAATCTCGACCTCGCCAAGCGTGTCGGCATTTTGCATGACATAGGCCTGAACGGCCTCAATCGCGGTGATGATCGCATCCATATCAGCCGCCGGTTGGCCGCGATAGCCTGCCAGCAGCGGCGCAATCTTCAGCTTGCCAAGGGCGGCGCGGATATCATCGGGCGTGCTGGGTACCAGCAAGGATGCTGTATCGCGCAGAACCTCGGTCAGCACACCGCCAGCACCCAGGGTCAGCACAAAACCGTGGGCCGGGTCGCGGACCACACCGACCAGCAGTTCAGCGATGGTTCCAGTGATCATCTCTTCGACCAGAATCTCGTCGGTGCCGATATCGGCGGCCACATCTGCCACGTCTTCGGCCTGAACGCCCAAGCGAACGGCGGAATGTTCGGACTTATGCGCAAGACCAACGCCTTTGACGGCGAAGGGCGCGTCCATTTCCTGTGCTACGGCTTGGGCTTCGTCCGGGCCGCGCACGGTGCGGTTTTGCGGGATGCGCAGACCGCAATCGGCCAGCGCCTGTTTGGATTCGCCCTCGGTCAGGGTCCGGTTGGCCTCGGCGGTGCCCGGCAGCCAGACCGGATGCGTGGACGGTGCCGTGACCTGAGCCGCCGCGCGGGTGGCGGCCAGTGCTTCGCGCAGACCCATGAACGGCACAACGCCACCGGCCATCAGCTCCTGCGCGACGTTTTCCGGCAGCAGTTCCGGCAATGTCGCGGCTATCGCGAACCGCGCGCCGGTTTCTGCACGAACCTTCATTGCCGCACGCGAGGCGCAGGCCCAGTCGGTCGGATCGGTGGTTGGATAATCGACGATCGAGAAGGTCAGGTCGATATCGTCGCCGGTCATGCCGGACCATGCTTTGGCCATCGCCTCTTCGTCACGCCAGATATAGGTGTGATAATCCAACGGGTTATTCAGCGCGACCATGGGTCCGAGTGCATCACGCAAGTGGGCTTTCTTGTCGTCAGTCAGGCGCGGGAAGGTCAGGCCCGTACCCACGGCCATGTCCGCGATCAGGCTGGCTTCACCCCCCGAACAGCTTATCGAGGCGATATTGCCGCCCGGCAGCGGGCCATAGCAATGCAGCAGCTTCAGCGTTTCAAGGAAATCGGGCAGGGCGGACAGGCGCGGGATACCCAGACGCTCCAACAAGGCCTGCGCCCCGGCGTCGCTGCCCGCCAGCGATGCGGTATGCGAAACGGTCGCCGCCTGCGCCTGTTCCGACGCGCCGACCTTGAGCGCGACCAGCGGGATGCCTTTGCTGTGCGCCTTGGCGGCCAGCGCTTCCCATTCGCGGATATCCTTGAAGCCTTCGATATGCAGGCCCACGGCGGTTACACGCGGGTCGTCGATCAGGGCCGACGCGATCTCGGCTTGGCTGGTCTGCGCCATGTTCCCGCAGGTCACCATGTAGGCAATCGGCAGGCCGCGTTTCTGCATAGTCAGGTTGATCGAGATGTTTGAACTTTGCGTCAGGATCGCAACGCCTTTTTCGACCGGGGTCGCCCCATGCTGATCCGGCCACAGCAGCGCGCCGTCCAGCGCATTGATGAACCCATAGCAGTTCGGCCCCAGAATGGGCATGTCCCCGGCGGCTGCGATCAACTGGTCCTGCAGGTCTCTGCCCATGTCATCCTCGGCCAAAGCCTCGGAAAAGCCCGAGGCAAAGCAGACGGCGCCACCGGCACCCATGCTGGACAGGATATGCACCGCCTCGATCGTGGCGTGGCGGTTAATGCCGATGAACACGGCGTCGGGGGCTTCTGGAAGGTCTTCGAGGTGCCCATAGACCGAATGGCCTGCGATTTCCGTGGCCTTGGGGTGCACCGGCCATATTTGACCCGCATAGCCCATGCGCTCGGATTGCAGAATAACCTGTTGGCACCAGGCGCCGCCCCCAATGACGGCAATGGTTTTCGGGCGCAGAAGCCGGGTAAGATCTCTGTTCATCGACAATCCTGATCGAGTCGTTGGAAATGCCCCCGGCGGCAAGCGGGTCTGGACGGGATGAGAGCGTAACCTGCCAGAACCCACTTACCGCCGGGACGTGGTCTTATGCGCCGAGGGGGCGCAGAAGATCGCGGCTGATGATGTGACGCTGAATCTCGCTGGTGCCGTCCCAGATGCGCTCAACGCGGGCATCGCGCCAGAAGCGTTCGATCGGGAAGTCATCCATCAGGCCCATGCCACCATAGATCTGCAGTGTCGTATCGGTGACCCGCGCCAGCGTTTCCGAGGCGTACAGCTTGGCCGAGGCGATCTCGCGGTTTGAAGGCAGATTTTCGTCCAGACGCCATGCGGCGGACAGGGTCAGCCAGTCAGCGGCGTCGATCTCGGTGATCATGTCGGCGATCTGGAAGCCGATGCCCTGGAACTTGCCGATGGGTTGTCCGAACTGTTTGCGCTCGGCGGCATAGTTCAAAGCGTAGTCAAAGCAACGGCGCGCACGGCCGACCGAGAAGGCCGCAACCGTCAGGCGGGTGGCGTAGAGCCATTCGTTCATCACCGCAAAGCCGCCATCGACCTCGCCCAGAACCTGTGCGTCGGGCAGGCGGCAATTGTCGAAATACAGGATGTAGTTCTTGTAACCCTTGTGGCTGACCGAGTTATAGCCCTCGCGCACCTCGAAGCCGGGTGTGCCGCGATCCACCAGGAAGGTGGTGATGCGCTTTTTGGGGCCTTTCGGGGTCTCATCCACACCGGTTGCGATGAACACGATGAAGAAATCCGCGTGTTCCGCGCCCGAGATGAAGTGCTTGGACCCATTGACGACCCAGTCACCACCGTCGCGCACTGCCTGACATTTCATGCCACGCACGTCGGACCCTGCGTCCGGTTCGGTCATCGCCAGGGCGTCCATTTTCTCACCACGCACGGCGGGCAGCAGGTAGCGTTCACGCTGCTCGTCATTGCAGGCCATCAGGATGTTCTGCGGGCGGCCAAAGAAATGGGTCAGCGCCATTGAACCACGGCCCAGCTCGCGCTCGACCAGAGTAAAATCGAGATGCGATAGGCCGGCGCCGCCGACCTCTTCGGGGAAGTTGCAGGCGTAAAAGCCCAGATCGATGCACTTCTGCTTGATCTGCCCGCCCAGCTCGTGCGGGACCTGACCGGTGCGTTCAACCTCGGCCTCGTGCGGGTAGATTTCGTTTTCAACGAAGCTGCGAACAGTCGAAACGATCATTTCCTGTTCTTCTGACAGACCAAACTGCATGGCGCGTATCCTTAGATAGGTGATTGACGCAGGAAACGGCATTGCGCAGTGTCACGACATGCAGAGTTGGCGCAGAATCGTGCAGAGTTGGAAAAAATTTGACCCGGCAATATAACATATTGCTGTTCGATGGGTTCTCGAACCACTGCTTGGCCAACATGGTCGAGCCGTTGCGCGCCGCAAATACACTGGCACGGCAGGCCCTGTACGCGTGGCGATTCTGTTCGATTGATGGAGGGATGGTTGAAAGCTCCAGCGGTCTTGCCGTCACGCCGAATGGGGCCCTGAGCGATCAGCGCGGAGACGTGCTGGTGGTCATGCCGTCTTATGGTTTTCTCGAACTGGACACGCGCGAAACCACCCGCGCGGTGCTGACGGCTGCGGGAAAACACACGCAGCTGGCGGGTCTGGACACCGGCAGCTGGCTGTTGGCGCGGGCCGGGTTGCTGAATGATCATCGGGCGACGATTCACTGGGATGAACTGGCCCGGTTCGAAGAGACCTTTCCTTTGGTCAACGCGGTTCAGGAGCGGTATGTCATCGACGGTAACCGGCTGACATGCTCCGGGGCGATGGCGGCGTTTGATCTGGCCTCGGCCCTTATTCGCCGCGATCACGGGCCGCTGCTGTCGATGGAGGTCGCGCATCTGCTGATGAGCCGGGGTAGCGCGGATCATTATGCGCTGCCGCTGAAATCCGAAGACACTCTGGTCAACCGGGCGCTGACCTTGATGCAGGCGAATCTGGAAACACCGCTGCCGATCAAAGAGATTGCCCGCAAAATCGGCTGTTCGCAAAAGCGGCTTGAAGGGCGGATACAGGCCGAATTGAAAACCACGCCGCAGGCGCTGTATCGGCGTCTGCGCCTTAATCTTGCCCGCAAGCTGGCGGAAGAGACGGAACAGTCCATCGCGGAAATCGCCGGGCGCTGCGGTTATGAAAACGCGAGCGCCATGACCCGGGCGTTCAAGGCCGAGTTCGGGCAAACGCCGACCGCGTTCCGCAGCGGCAGTTGAGGCAGGGGCAGGGTTTATAACATTGCGGACCAGAGAGCTTTCTGCACAGTAGCAAAGCAACCCAAAGTCGCAGGACGAGACCTTAGCACAGGAGTCAGAACATGGCCCAATCCCGAGACGTCAACAGACAGATCGTTCTGAACGAACGCCCCAGCGGGCAACCAGACGAAAACACTCTGCGCCTGACCACGACCGAGGTTCCGACCCCCGGTCCGAATGACATGCTGGTGCGCACGGTTTACCTGTCTTTGGACCCCTATATGCGCGGGCGTATGAACGATGCCAAGTCCTATGCCGAACCCGTTGCCATCGGCGGTGTCATGACTGCGCAGGTCGTGGGGCAGGTCGTGACGTCGAATCTGAAAGGGTTTGAGGCCGGGGACTATGTCCTGTCGGGCAGCGGTTGGCAGGACTATGCGATTTCGGATGGGGCCGAGGTTATGAACCTTGGCAAGTTACCGCAGAACCCATCCTGGGCTTTGGGAATCCTTGGGATGCCCGGCTATACCGCCTATGCCGGTCTGCTGAAAATCGGTGAGCCGAAGCCGGGTGAAACCGTGGTGGTAGCGGCGGCTGCCGGGCCAGTGGGGGCCACTGTGGGGCAGATCGCAAAGCTCAAAGGTTGCCGGGTTGTCGGCGTTGCGGGTGGTGCGGAGAAATGCGCGTATATCGTTGAGAATTTGGGTTTCGACGCCTGTATCGACCACAAGGCGCCGGATTTTGCCGAGCAGTTGAAACAGGCCTGCCCGGACGGGATCGACGTCTATTTTGAAAACGTCGGCGGCAAGGTGCTGTATGCGGTATTGCCGCTGCTGAACCCGTTTGCGCGGGTACCGGTCTGCGGTGTTGTCGCTTGGTACAACCTGCCGGGGCTGCCCGATGGGCCGGATATGGGCCCTGCAATCATGGGCACCTTGCTGCGCATGAAGGTGAAAATGCAGGGATTCATTATTTTCGACAGCTTCACGCGTGAGGTCTACGAGGAGTTTCGCCGCGACATGACCGGATGGATTGCAGATGGGTCGATCCAGTACAAGGAACACATGGTCGACGGGTTGGAAAACGCGCCCGAGGCCCTGAACCAACTGCTGAGCGGCGGTAATTTCGGAAAAATGGTGGTCAATGTAGGGGCGTGATACTGCCCCGGAAAACACGTTCACCCGACGCAGGGCGCCGGGTGAATGATTCTCGGGCCGGTAGATTTACGCGGTCGTGCCCTTGATGCGGATGGCTGAGCCCAGCGAACCGGCGCACAGACCGACAACCACGGCAATCAAAAGCTCGATCGTTTCGACATTGGCAAAGTTCCAATGGGCAAAGACCAGCGTTTCCAGCACGCCGACCGCACCGCCCATCAGGCCGCCCAGCCACACACGCCGTGTCATCATCCCCAGCGCAAGTCCCAGAATACCCGGCAGGCTGATGACGTTGGCCCCGATTGTTCCAAGAAATTCCAGCATGTCTTGCCCCTCTTATTCCGCCTGATCGGCCAGGAATGACCGGATTTCTGCGCTGCCATCCGCCACCTGTTGCTGCAGCTTGCCCGAGGGTTCGCCAGCCAGCTCTTCGGTAATTTCCTGATAGGTCTCAAGGTAGTTTGGCGGCAGAGTGTGCGCGATACCCTGGTGACAGTCGATGCAGGTCATGTTGTTGTCGATCGCGCGCTGGTGTTCAGACGCGGCGCGGGTTTCCTGAATGGTAAAGTCCATATAGTCGAAGTTGTGGCAGTTGCGGCATTCGCGGCTGTCAGACGCCTTCATCTTTTTCCACACGGCCGAGGCCATGCTCAGCCGGTGTTCTTCGTATTTTTCAGGCGTGCTGATGGTGCCTGCCAGCTCGTGATAGACGTCCTTGACGGCCATGATCTTGGCCTTGATCTTGTGGTTCCACTCATGCGGCACGTGGCAGTCGGAACAGATCGCGCGCACGCCCGAGTGGTTGTTGTAGTGGATCGTCTCGCGATATTCGCCCAGATTGGTTTCCATCGTGTGGCACGAGGTACAGAATTCCTCGGTATTGGTCAGTTCAAGGGTCCAGTGGAACCCGCCCCAGAACAGGATGCCGGCCAGAAAACCTGCCAACACCAGAAAGCCCGAGCTGAACATGACAGCCGGAGTCCAGATTGCGTTCCAGATGCGGCCTATCCATCCGCGTTTTTCGGGGGAGTCTGCCATGTCGGTGCTCCTTTCAGACTTGCGTTGGATTAGTTGCCGGACGAGGGTTCAAACACGTTGTCGACCAACGCAGGAGCATCCGCCTGAGGGACGTGGCACTGGTTACAGAAATACCGGGTGCCTGCCACTTGGTCCAACTCGTTGCCGTCGCGATCCAGGTAGTGGGTCATCGACAAGGTTGGCGCGTTGCGGTCGCCGGCCTTGGTCCAGTCATGGCAGGACAGGCACTGGTTGGTGCGTACGTCGATCTGGTACTGCTCGACCGAGTGCGGGATCAGCGGCGGTTGTTGGCGATAGTTGCGCTGCATGCGCCCTTCGACATCCTTGTGGATCTGATGCAGGGGGATGGGCTCATCTACATCTGCCCCGCGCAGGGTTTCCACCTGGGCTGACTGGGCAAGGGCGAACCCGCTCAGGAGCAAAACGGGGATCAGGGCAATTCCGCCTGTCACGATTGATTTTTTCATCTTGGCACTCCCTTAGATAGGTCTGGCTTCGCGCGGCTCGGGCGCGGGAACTGGATCGGAAGGTGCGACGACATGATCGTCGAACCGGTGAGTAAATTGGAAAACATCGACGGCGCAGACATCGATGCAGCGGCCGCAATTGGTGCAGTCCGGCGACAGGATCAGCGGTGTCGTGCCGGGCTTGCCCTTCAATGCGGGCGAAATGATCTGGTTTTCGGGGCAGACCGCGTAGCAGTCCATGCAATCGTCACAGGCCGTCCGGTTGGCAGCGCTGACCCGCAGCAGGCTTTTGCTGCCGATAAGGCCATAGAAAGCACCGACCGGGCAAATATGGCCGCACCAGCCGTGGCGCGCGACGATCAGATCAAAGATGAAGATTGCGGCAATCAGGGCCCAGACGAAACCTGCACCAAAGATCAGCCCGCGGTGCAGCATGGTGATCGGGTTCACCAGTTCCCACGCGATCACGCCGGTCAGGCCCGAGACGATCAGCACCGTCGCCAGCACCCAGAGGCGCGTGTTGCGCTTTGGCTGCCAGCCTTTTGGCAGGTCCAGCCGACGGTGCAGCCAGTTTGCGGCATCGGTCACCGGGTTGATCGGGCAGACCCAGGAACAATAGACACGGCCCCCGATCAGCGCATAGGCGACCAGAACGATCACCCCGCCGATCAGGGCGGTCAGTTCGGGCCAATGCCCGGCCACGGTGCTTTGCAACAGAACCAAAGGATCGGTCAGAGGAAGCACCCCGAGGGTCAGCGACCCGGCCAGCGTGCCTTGAACGATCCAGATGCCGAACCAGGGGCCCAGCAGGAACAGTGCCAGAAAGAACAGCTGGCTGGCGCGGCGCAGCAGCAGGAAACGGTGCGCGCCGATCCAGCCTTTGGTGGCCATGGCCTCTTGTCCGACCGGCAGATGGGTACGGGCGCTCATTGTCCAGTCCCCGGAAGATTATAAGATGGCGTGAAGCCGCCCGGCGCGGCCAGGTTGTCCGTACCCGGTCCCGGCAGGCGGTCGGGCAGGTCGATGAGACCGTCCACAAGGGGGCCGCCGTGGGTTTCTTTTTCTTCCCATCCTTTGCGGTAGTGATCCGCGCTGCTGCCGCGCGCCAGTCGGGCGGGCAGAACCTTGATCGCGGCTTCGGGAAGAACGCAGCTTTTTTCGCACATGCCGCAGCCAGTGCAGTGATCGGCATGCACGGTGGGAATGAACATCGCATGATGACCCGAGCGGTTGTTGTGCGCAGTCTCCAGCGTGATCGCCTCGTCAATGACGGGGCAGACGCGGTAGCAAACGTCACAGCGCAGGCCGAGGAAGTTCAGGCAGTTTTCCTGATCTACCAGAACCGCAACGCCCATATTGGCATCGTCGATATTGTCCAGCCCCGGATCCAGCGCACCGGTGGGGCAGGCGGCGACGCAGGGGATGTCGTCGCACATTTCGCACGGCACATCGCGTGCCGTGAAATAGGGCGTGCCGGTTGCAACGGCATCGACCCCAAGTTCAGCCAGTTTCAAGGTGTCGTAAGGGCAATCCCGCACGCAGAGCCCGCAGCGGATGCAGGCCGACAGGAACTCTTTCTCCGGCAACGCGCCGGGCGGGCGCAATGCCTCGGCCGGCAGCGCGCGGGCATCGCGGGCCAGCCAGGCCAGCAACGACCCGGCGACCACGCAGCCGCCTGCCGCGCGCGCCGAATCCTGCAGGAATCGGCGCCGTTGCGGCGAGAGAGGAGTACCGGTCAGACACATGGGGACTACCTTTGCGATCCTTCCCGGTTACGCGCGTTCGATCTTACACGCGCATTTCTTGAAGTCGGTCTCTTTCGACAGCGGGCAGGTTGCGTCCAGCGTCAGCTTGTTGGTCAGCTGATGTTCGTCGAAGAACGGCATGAACACCAACCCGCGCGGGGCCTTGTTGCGTCCACGGGTCTCGACTCGGCTGGTGACCTCGCCGCGACGGGTCGAGATCACGATCTCTTGCCCGCGCCGCAGGCCGCGGTCCTTGGCGTCCTGCGGATGCATGTAGACGACGGCCGACGGGAACGAACGGTGCAGTTCCGGCACGCGGCGAGTCATCGAGCCCGTGTGCCAGTGTTCCAGCACGCGCCCGGTGCAGAGCCACAGATCATATTCTTCATCCGGCTCTTCGGCGGCGGGCTCGTAGGGGGCAAAGATGATATTGGCCTTGCCATCCTTCTTGCCATAGAATTTCACGCCTGCACCTTCGGGCACGTAGGGGTCATAGCCTTCGCGGAACCGATAGAGCGTTTCCTTGCCATCCACGACCGGCCAGCGCAGACCACGCGCCTGGTGATAGGTTTCGAACGGCGCCAGATCGTGCGCGTGGCCGCGCCCGAACTCGGCATATTCTTCGAACAGGCCTTTCTGGACGTAATAGCCAAAGTGTTCGGATTCGTCGTTGTCGAACCCTTCGGCGGTCTCGGACAGCGGGTATTTGTCGATTACGCCATTGGCAAACAGCACGTCATACATGGTCTTGCCGCGATGTTCGGGCATGGTGGCCAGCAATTCCTCGCCCCAGACTTCTTCGACGGTGAAGCGTTTCGAGAATTCCATCACCTGCCAGACATCCGACTTGGCCTCACCCGGTGCCTTGACCTGCTGGCGCCAGAACTGGGTGCGGCGTTCGGCGTTGCCATAGGCGCCTTCTTTCTCGACCCACATGGCGGTGGGCAGGATCAGGTCGGCAGAGACAGCCGTGACGGTCGGATAGGGGTCCGAAACGGTGATGAAGTTTTCCGGGTTGCGATAGCCGGGATAGCCTTCTTCGTTGATGTTGGGTGCGGCCTGCATGTTGTTGGTGCACTGTACCCAATAGGCATTCAGATCGCCGTCTTTCAGTTTGCGGTGATGCAGAACAGCGTGGAAGCCGGGTTTGGGCGGGATAGTGCCTGCGGGTACGTTCCATGCGGTTTCGCAAATCTCGCGGTGCTTGTCGTTCATCACCACCATGTCGGCAGGCAGACGGTGGGCAAAGGTGCCGACCTCGCGCGCCGTGCCACAGGCCGAGGGCTGACCGGTGAGCGAGAAGGGCGAGTTGCCGGGTTCCGAGATTTTACCAACCAGCAGGTGCACGTTGTACATCAGCGAGTTCACCCAGGATCCGCGGGTGTGCTGGTTAAAGCCCATGGTCCACAGGCTCATGATCTTGCGGTTGGGGTCGGCGTATTGCTTGGCCAGACGCTCCAGCTTGTCGGCAGGCACGCCGGACAGTTCCGAGGTGTATTCCAGCGTGTATTTCGAAACCGCCTCGGCATATTCCTCAAAGCTGATCGGTTCCATCTTGCCGACATTGGGGTTCGCGGCGGCTTCCTGCAGCGGGTGATTGTCGCGCAGGCCATAGCCGATATCGGTGGCGGTCTTGGTGATGTTGACGTGGTTCTGGACGAACTCTTCGTTCACCGCGCCGGTTTGGATGATGTAGTTGGCGATATAGTTCAGGATCGCCAGATCGGTTTGCGGCGCAAACACCATACCGTTATCGGCCAGCTCGAACGAGCGGTGCTCGTAGGTCGACAGCACGTGCACCTCACAGCCCGGCTTGGTCAGGCGCGTGTCGGTCAGGCGCGACCACAGGATCGGGTGCATCTCGGCCATGTTCGAGCCCCACAGAACAAAGGTGTCCGCGTGCTCGAGGTCGTCATAGCAGCCCATCGGCTCATCGATGCCGAAAGTGCGGATAAAGCCCACAACGGCCGAGGCCATGCAGTGCCGCGCGTTCGGGTCGATATTGTTCGACCGGAACCCGGCCTTCATCATCTTGGCGGCGGCATAGCCTTCCCAGACGGTCCATTGACCGGACCCGAACATGCCGATGCTGGTCGGGCCTTTCTTGGCCAGCGCCTCTTTCCACTTGGCGGCCATGACGTCAAAGGCTTCATCCCAGCTGACCGGCTCGAATTCACCATTCTTGTCGTATTCGCCGTTGGTTTTGCGCAGCAGCGGGGTGGTCAGGCGGTCCTTGCCGTACATGATCTTGGACAGGAAATAGCCCTTGATGCAGTTCAGGCCGCGGTTGACCGGGGCGTCAGGGTCGCCCTGGGTGGCGACCACACGGCCGTCCTTGGTGCCAACCAGGACCGAGCAGCCGGTGCCGCAGAACCGGCAGGCTGCCTTGTCCCAGCGGATATCGGGGGCACCGGTTTGCGCAACGGCCTGACCGGTGGCCAGAGGGATGCCTGCGGCAGACGCAGTTGCAGCGGCCGCAGAGGCCTTGAGGAAAGTCCGGCGAGATTCTGAAGTAGTCATAGCGTGAGCCTCCGGCTGGTGGTTTGGCTTGGGGCCTCGGGATGCGGAGCGCTTTCCGCGAGATCCTCGAAATGGTGATAAGTCAGCGTCAGAGAAATCACTCCGGGGATCTGATGCAGATCCATGATGATCTCGGACGCAAGGCGGTCGGGTGTATCTTCGACAACGATGACGAAACGGCCGTCTTCGGCCTGGGCGTGAACTTCGACGCCCGGTGTGTCGCGCATGGTTTGCGCCGCGGCGTCGGTCTGTTCTTGTGCAACATGTGCAAGGCAACCGCAGATATTCATTGAACCGTTTCCGTTTGAGTTATGGGCCGACGTTCAAACGCGACAGCATCGGCGGGGCAGAGCGCCACGCAGGCACCGCATCCATTGCAGGTATCGGTATCCAGCGACGGTTCGGCCCGTCCGCCCAGTTGCAGCCTGAACCGGATGGCGTCCTGTTCGCAATTGTCCTGACAGACGCGGCAGCTGACTCCGTTCATGGACAGGCACGAGGCCTCCTGAATGGCGGCCCGCCACGGCCAGTCGGCCAGACGTTCGATCTGCAGGGCCTCCGTCGGGCAGGCCTTGGCGCAATCGCCACAAAAGGTGCAGGGATCGTCGCCGGGCTGAAACACCGGGAAACCATCCTGGTCAGTCGCAATCACGTTTTCGGGGCAGGCCTCGGCGCAGTCACCGCATTTGGTGCATTGATCCACAAAGCCCGGCACAACCGAGCCCGGAGGGCGGACGGTATTGCTGCCCTCGCGGAACATGCTGGCGCGTAGAAACGCTCGGCGGCTCGTCATCTGGCTCATGCGGCTGGACTGTTCGCGTTTGATTCTTCTTCTATGGTACCTCAATAGCGTTTCTAAGTTTGATGAATTTTGATCCAGATCATAAACGTCTGCTTTATTTTTCATCCTTTTGTGGACCCTTTGACGGGTCAAAGCTGTCGGCTGGGTTGTCGAGGCAGGGATGAGTCACCGATTCGGCCTTATTTTCAGGCGGATATCCTGCCAAACGGCCTTGTCCCACGTGTCCGAATTATGTTGTTGTGATTTCTTGCTATGCGGCATTGCAGCAGTGAAATTGAGTCCCATATTGAAACTCGATATGCTGCACCGCAGAATGCGCGAAAGGACCGGCCCGAATGTTCAAGCTGGACGGGACCAATCACCAGTCGATCGCCAAGGCATCGCCCGCGCCGAATTTCTGGCCAGCGGCGCGGCCATCAACCTCATCGGCGGCATTCACCTTGTTGACGGCGGTAGTGGCATCGTCGGGAAAAGGACAGGCTCATGCTTTCAAATGTGCAGAAGACCTCGTTGAAACTTGGGTCCGAGATGGCGCAGGATGCGGCCGCAGTTCAGGATCGGACCTTTGATATTGTGACCCGCGCGCTGGATCAGTCAGGCGTGCAGTGGCACCTGCTGTCGCAGTCCTTTCGATTGCAGTCGCAGAAGATTGCCGAAGCCCACGCGGAACGCACCCGGAACCTGATGCAGGGATTTGCCGATGTGTCACAGCGCCTTACGCGTTCGCACTCCATGGCAAAGGACTGGGCCGCGTATCTGAAAGACGCCTCGCAGCGGGTGGTGCTGACCATGGATGCGCTGCGTGAACGGGGTGACGTGTTTCTGCAGCATGAGGCTGCGGGCTGCCCGCCGGTGCTGATCTATGACTATGAGGTCATCGTTGACGGACAGACCCTGAAACGCGCCTGCAACTACCAGTTGCTGCGCATTCTGCCGCCCAAGGGTGTCACTATTGAGGATACGAAACGTCCTTATATCATCATTGATCCGCGCGCAGGGCACGGTGGCGGGATCGGGGGTTTCAAGCCGGACAGTCAGGTGGGCGTTGCCCTGTCCAAGGGTCATCCCGTCTATTTCGTCAGTTTCGGGCGTGATCCGGTGCCCGGCCAGACCCTTGCAGATGTCATGCACGCCGAGGCCGGGTTCGTGCGCACCGTGCGGGCGCGCCACCCGAACAGCCCGCAGCCCGTGGTGACCGGAAATTGTCAGGGCGGGTGGGCAACCTTGCTGATGGCTGCCTGCAACCCGGACCTGACCGGGCCGCTGATCCTGAACGGCGCACCGGTTGCACCGTGGTCAGGCGAGGTAGGCGAGAACCCGATGCGCTACAACGCCGGTGTCCTTGGGGGCACATGGCAGCCGATGTTCTGGTCCGATCTGGGCGCGGGCAAGTTCGACGGCGCCAATCTGGTGATGAACTTCGAACAACTGAACCCCAGCCGCAACTATTTCGGCAAATATTTCGACCTATACCGCGACCCCGAAGCGGGCTGGAAACGCTTCATCGATTTCGAGCGCTGGTGGGGTGGCTATTTCATTCTGAACGAGGCCGAAATCCATTGGATCGTCGAGCAGCTGTTTGTCGGCAATCGGCTGGTCAAGAACACCGCTCAGCTGGAACCCGGCGTACCGGTGGATATCAAGGCCATCAAAGGCCCGATATTTGTGTTTGCCAGCCAGGGCGACAACATCACGCCGCCGCAGCAGGCGCTGAACTGGATCGCGGCCACCTACGCGGATGAAGAGGAAATCCGCCTGCGTGGCCAGCGGATCATCTACATGCTGCATGACGAGGTCGGTCATCTGGGCATCTTCGTCTCGTCCAAAGTGGCGCGGAAGGAACATACCGAGCTGGCCTCGACCCTGGAAACGGTCGAGGCGATGGCACCGGGTCTTTATGAGATGGTGATCGAGAACACCGAAGGCGAGGGCCAGGACAAGCAGTTCGAAGTCCGGTTCTATGACCGAAACCTTGAAGACCTGGCCGCGCTGGATGATGGTCAGGAGGACGAAGCCAGCTTTGCCGCCGTGGCGCATATGTCCGAAGTGCAGGCCAATATCTACGAAACCTTCGGGCGTCCTCTTGTCCGGTCCCTGACCACACCGATGGGGGCGAAGACGCTGCGCGACCTGCATCCGCTGCGGGTTCAGCGGGCTGCCATGTCATCGGTGAACCCGGTGATGAAGGGCGTGGAGCATCTGGCCGATACGGTGCGCGAACAACGTGACCCCGCCGCGCCGGACAATCCTTTCCTTGAGCTTGAGAAACTGACCGCCGACTGGATCGAACAGGTCATGGATCTGAACCGCGACCTGCGCGATGCGTGGTATGAGGCCACGTTCTTTACCCTCTGGGGTGGGCCGCTGGCTGCGTGGTTCGGCAAGAAATACGCGGCGCATCGCACCTTGCCCGATCCCGAAACCCTGCGGTCCCTGCCGCAGGTCGAGGCTGCGTTGGCGCATATGAAGCAGGGCGGGCTGCCCGAAGCGGTGATCCGTCTTCTGATCCTGCTAGGCGACAGCAATCAAAGCTTCCGGGCCGAGATTCTGCATCGCTGGGCGCATGTGTTCCGCAATGAGGCGCCTTTCAAGGACTTGACCGTCGAACAACGTCAACGGATGCTGCACGAACAGACCGTGATCGTGACCTTTGACGAACAGGGCGCGATGGATTCGTTGCCCGATCTGCTACCGCGCGTCTCGGACAGAAAACAGGCGGTGGATCTGATCAAACGTGTCCTGGGCGATATCCCGAACCCGTCGCCCGAGCTTGTAGAGATGGCGCAGGCGCTGTACGACACACTCGATCTTGCTGAGGTCGAACAGAAATCCGATGCACCGGCCAAACCTGCCCCCAATTCCCGGGCGCGCAAGGCTGCCGCAGTGAACAAGGCCAAGCCGCTATGAAGATAGAACAAAACCGCACTTATGCGCAGGTCGAAGTCGGCGACGAAGCGCAGGTGACACGCCTGTGCACAATCGACGATCTTTACGCCTTTGCCTCAGCTTCGGGCGATCACAACCCGTTGCATCTGGCGGGGTATGACGGCGATGGCGACGGACGCCCCGAGGCGGTCGCCCCGGCCCTGTGGCCTGCTGGTCTGATTGCGGCTGTTCTGGGCAATATCCTGCCCGGCGCCGGGACCCAGGCCCGTTCGGCCAACCTGACCTTCCACCTTCCCGTCGTGGCGGGTGACGAAGTCACCGCCTTTGTCACCGTGATCGAAAAACGCGCGGATGGTGACTTGCTGTGTGCCGCCAAGGTGCGCCGCGTTGGTGACAACGCGCTGGTCCTCAGCGGTGAGGTGCAGGTCACGCCTCCGGCCAAGCAGATGGCCTTTGACTCGGTCGAAGTGCCCGGCCTGATCGTTCAGCGCCACCGTCACTTTGATGCGTTGATCGCAAAGGCCGAGCCGATGGACCCGATGCCCACTGCGGTGATCGCGCCGGAAGAGCCGAATTCGCTGGGCGGTGCGCTGCTGGGCAAGGCCAAGGGCATCATCACGCCGATCCTGTTGGGTGACCCGGACAAGATCGCCGCTGCTGCCGCTGAGCTGGGCGCTGATCTGTCGGGAATCGAAGTTATCGAGGCCAGCAGCCACGAGATCGCCGCCCACCGCGCCGTCGACCTGGTTGTCGAAGGCAAGGCTGAGACCCTGATGAAGGGGCATCTGCATACGGATGTGCTGCTGCACGCGGTGTTGCGCCGCGACAGGGGGCTGCGGACCGGGCGGCGCCTGTCACATGTGTTCGTGATGGACGTGCCGGGCATGTCACGACCGATCATGGTGACGGATGCGGCGGTCAACATCGCCCCCGATTTGGAAACCAAGGCCGATATCGTGCAGAACGCCATCCACCTGGCGCATTCCATCGGGATCGAAACGCCCAAGGTTGGCGTGTTGTCAGCGGTTGAGACGATCAACCCGCATATGCCCTCGTCCGTCGATGCGGCACTGCTGTCGAAAATGGCCGAGCGGGGTCAGATCACCGGCGGTCTGGTTGATGGCCCTCTGGCGATGGACAACGCGGTCGATCTGAACGCGGCGCGCACCAAGGGGATCACCTCCGAGGTTGCGGGGGTGGCGGATATCCTGGTGGCGCCGAATATCGAAGCGGGCAACATGGTGGCGAAACAGCTGACATTTATCTCACATGCCGAGGCAGCTGGGATTGTTGTTGGCGCCACCGTGCCGATCATTCTGACATCGCGGTCGGATGACGATGCGTCGCGTCTGGCCTCGTGCGCGGTGGCGGCGCTGCACGCGCATGCGAACAAAGGTAAATTGCATGGCTGACTATGTTCTGGCGCTGAATGCCGGATCTTCTTCGTTGAAATTCGGATTGTACGAACTGGCCGAGGGCAACCGCCCCAGTATGCGCTGGCATGGCCAGATCGAACGTCTGGGGGACGCGCCCAAATTGCTGGCGCAATCTGCCGGAGGGCGCTCTGTCGACCGGCCGCTCACCAATGCCAAGAGCCATGATGAGGCCATCCAGGCCTTTTTGGATATGGCCCAAGAGTATCTGCCGAACATCAACATCCGCGCGATTGGCCACAGGGTCGTGCATGGCGGGACCGTTTATTCCGAGCCTGTGCAGATCGATGACAAAGTCATTGAAACTCTGACAGGGTTCATCCCCTTTGCGCCGCTGCACCAACCCTACAGCCTGGCCGGTATCCGCGCCGCCAGCGCCGCCTTTCCCGACACCGTTCAGGTGGCCTGTTTCGACACCGCGTTCCACCGGACGCATCCATGGGTCAACGACACATTCGCCCTGCCGCAGGGCTACTATGAAAAAGGCGTGCGCCGGTACGGTTTTCACGGTCTGAGCTACGATTATATCTCGCAGAAGCTGAAAGAGATCGCCCCGGGGCTTTACGACGGTCGCGTGGTCATCGCGCATCTGGGCAACGGGGCTTCGATGTGTGCGGTCTCGGGCGGGCGGGCCGTGGCGTCGACCATGGGCTTTTCGGCGCTGGACGGGTTGCCGATGGGCACCCGCTGCGGTCAGCTGGACCCCGGTGTTGTGCTGTATATGATGCAACAGGAAGGCATGTCGGCGGACGAAATCGCCGAGATGCTCTATCGCAAATCCGGCTTGCTCGGCCTTTCGGGTATCTCATCGGATATGCGTACCCTGTTGGCGGCTGACACGCCCGACGCGCGCAAGGCCATCGACTATTACGTGTTCCGCATCCGCCGCGAACTGGGCGCGCTGTCAGCCGCGCTGGAAGGCATCGACGCGCTGGTCTTTACCGGCGGGGTTGGCGAGAACTCGGCCCAGATTCGTCAGCAGGTGTGTGACGGGATGCGCTGGATCGGGATTGATATGGACCACAACAGAAATGCCGATGGCGGCACGGTTCTGTCGACCGATTTCAGCCGCGTTCGGATTCTGACGATCCCCACGAACGAAGAGATGGTGATTGCCCGTGCCGCAGCGCAGATAATGTAACCGTCGCTACTGGTCCGGCTTGTTTTTACGCCGCCGGGCATACCGGACCAATGTCCCCAGGATCGCGCTGATGACATCAGGCGTCAGTGCGCCCAGCGGATCGCGGCGGAGGCCCGTCACGGTGCCGCGCACCTCGGACAGGGTGTCTGTTACCTCGGTTTCGATGTCCTGCAAGGCCATGTCGCGCAGTTCAACTGCCGCTGTCGTATCGGCCTGTGCACTCTGCGTGTTGGCCAGCAGGGCAAGGATCAGCGCCAGCAGCAGGTTGGCCCCGGCCATGATCAGCGCCGCCAGCGGTTTCGACAGGCTTGCCGACAGCCAGAAGAACCCGGCCACATTCAGCATGATGACGGCCAACCCGACGGCGAGCCCCGCAGCAGCGTAGAACCCGGTGCGCCGTGCGGCCACCGCCAAATGGCGTTGCGCAATCAGCCTTTCGGCGCGCAGTACGATTGAAATATTGCGGGAAATGCGGCTCATGATCGGGCTCCTACCGGGACCGGCCTAGCAGATAGCCAAGCGTGAAAATGCCAAGGGCAAACAGGATTGGCCGCTTGTGGGGCAGGTCTTCCAGCTCGGTCAGGGCTTCTTCCAACTGACCGGACCAATTGTCGAAATTTTCGGCTATCCTGTCGGCCACCGTGTCATGCGGTTCGGGATCGGTTGCCTTTGGACTGGCCGCGGTTTGCTCGGCCAGTTGGCGCCGCAGTTCGGCGACCTGGGCTTCAAGCTCGGCTTTCGTGACCATGGGACCGGTCCTCTTGCAATGGGTGCGCGTGGGTTGAGGCGAACACTCCAACCCCGGCTTCAAAGACCATGTTAATGCGCTTTTCCGGTTTAGGAAAAGGGACTTATCATTTTTCAGGCATAGTAGTCCGCAACCAGAAGGAAATCGGGTGCGGCGTCTTCCTCGATAGTGGCGAAACGCGGGATCGGGTCTTCGAAGACATTGTCGGTGCGGTCGTCATTCACGGTCGACACTTCGCCGATCAGGCAATCGCCCTTTTCGGCCCAGAACGCGTGCCAGATGCCGGGCATAAGGGTGACGCTTTCCCCCGGTTTCAGGCGCAGCAGTTCACCGGGTTTGATCGTGACCGGGCAGCCATCGCTGGGCACGACAACGGGAGTGTCGCGGTCTATGCCGCCTTCCGAGTCCGAGGCATAGATCTCCATCACCAGATCGCCGCCGCCCCGATTGATGATATCCTCGGCCTTGACGATATGACGGTGCATCGGCGACAGCTGTCTGTCGCGCGAAACCAGCAGCTTTTCGGCATAGAGCATACCGCGACCGCTGTTCAAATCTCCTACATCGCCATTGCGCAGGGTGAACAGGAACAGACCCAGCTCGTCAAAGCGGCCCTGCCCATAATCGGTGATATCCCAACCCAACCCGCGTTCGCGAATGCCGGCGGCTTTGTCGCTGCCCATCTGATCCGGTGACCAGTTGGCAAAGGGTGGCAGCACCGCACCGAACGAGCGGATAAAGGCTTCGGCCTCGGTTTTGATGGTGTTTATGTCGGATCGTTTCATGTCGGTCTCTTATGGGTCAAAGCTCGTGCGACCAGGGCGGGTTTGCCCCGGCGCGGGATACGGTAACGGCGGCAACCTCAGCTCCTTTGGCGAGGGCGGACCGCAGCTGGCCGGGGGTCAGGGCGCGTAGGGCAGGTTTGCTCAGGTGCCCCGCGCGTTCGAATTCTGCCAGAACGCCGGCGTTGAAGGTGTCGCCTGCTCCGACAGTATCGACCACTTCGACAGGTGGAACAGGGACTGACGTCTCGGACCCATCCGCCAGATAGCCGGACGCACCGTCGCTGCCTCGTGTCACGATGACAACTGCAGGCCCCGCCTGCAGCAGCAGCGGCACTTTCTCGGCAATGGTTTCCGGGCCGGGGACGATCCAGTCCAGATCCTCGTCCGAGACTTTCACCATATCCGCCTGCGCGATCATGCGGTTCAGCCGGGTGCGATAGCGAGTCTGATCCTTGATGAAATCCGGCCGGATATTCGGGTCGATCATCACCGCCCGATCCGCCCCATGCTTGTCCAGCAGCGCGGCATAAGCATCTGCGCAGGGTTCACAGGCCAGGCTGATCCCGCCGAAATACAGCGCCGACACGGCGGGCAACTGGTCGGGCATGTCTTCGGGCATCAACATCCGCCCGGCCGAGTTCTCATCCATGAAGCTGTAGGTTGCCTGCCCGTCCTTCAACTGCACAAAAGCCAGCGTGGTGGGGCGATCCGCGTGGATCACATGGCTGTTGTCCACATGGCTGGCCTGCAGGGCCTCGGCCAATTGTTGTCCGAACATATCCGAAGACAGCCCCGTCAGCAGCCCGGCCGGAGCCCCCAATCGACCCAGCGCAATGGCCGTGTTGAAGATGGCGCCGCCGGAATGGGGCACGAACCCTTTTCCGCCCGAAACGGTCGGGGTGGGGATCATGTCGATCAGGGCTTCACCGCAGCATAGAATCATGCCGAGGTCCTTTCTGTTTCATGGGGTCGGGCGCGCATTCTGCCGCGCGAGCACACTTTTGCAGAAATTGTTAGCGCCAACAATGCCAAATTCATCCTGTTCCGAGACATAGAGGTTGAACGACCGCCGCAAATCGCTGAATCGCCCTCCGGCGTTAAAAGCGTCGCGAAATGCGTCCTTGAACAGCCAGCGGTTCTTTTCGGCGACACCGCCCACAAGGAACACACCGCCCGAGGGCATGAGCACCACGGCCAGATCACCCATCACCGCGCCCAGATGGGTGGTGAACATATGCGCTGTTTTCACCGCGACCGGGTCGGTTTGCGTGCGGGCGTCTTCCAGAATGTCCCGGGCGCTGCGCTGTGGTGTATTGGCCTGCCCGGCGGCCATTCCGGCGGCCTGATACAGGATCGGCAAACCGGTGCCGCTGAGGAACATTTCGGCCTCAAGCACAAGGGAATCGTCGAAAAAGCAATCCGGCGCGATGTGACGGGCGGCGCGGAAAATCTCGACCTCATCAACGTGACGAGGCGCTAGGCCGACATGGCCGCCTTCGCCGGATGCAGTGTGGTAGCGGCCGTCGGAATAGAGCAGGGCGCCGACACCAAGCCCGGTGCCCGGTCCCACCACCAGTCTGGTGCCGGGGGGCGGGGTTGCGGTGCCTTGCAGAACCTCGACATCATTGCCGGTGATCTCGGCAACCGACCAGGCCGCAGCGGTGAAGTCATTAATTACAAAGGTGTGCTGCGCGCCGGTTGCCTTGCCGATATCACCCTCGGACAGATCGAGATTGGCGTTGGTCAGGCGGATCGTCCCGTCTTTTACCGGTCCGGCGCCGGCAGCAACCACGGCGCGCGGATCGGTGCCGATCTCGTCGCGCAGGCCGTGAAACGCCGCGAGCAATTCGGGCAGGGCGCCTGTCGGGTATTTGCGCAAGTCGGTCAGCTTGCCATTCGAGATTACACCCAGCCGTGTATTGGTGCCGCCGATATCGGCAACCAGATTCCAATGCTCGCGTATGGCTCCGGCGGGCTGCGCAAGCGGCAACGACACCGACCCTCCTGCCAAAGCGGGCAGGTCTTCAAGCCCAGATGTCCGGATGAACAGACCCTTCACCGGCACGCCCTGTTCCAGAGCCTCGCCCACGGGTGACAGATGCTGATTGAGTCCGGCAGGATCTTTCAGGCGTCCCGAGTTGTCGTTTTCGATAAGATAGATGGGCAGGTCTTTGGTGTAGCTCTGCTGGATGTTGATCAGGGCTGCGGGGTCGATCAGCCCGTTGGCTTCGCACTGCAGGCCGCACCAATCGACCGGAGTACCGATAATGTCGAAGTCGTCTTGCCAGCCTGCGGGCAGGTAAGGCTCCAAGCGATCCAGCGCGCCCTCGGGGTAGGTCTTGTTGAATACTCCGCCTAACAGATCGGCGGTCCAAGGGCTGTTTTCCGGCCATCCCAGAGGCGTTTCCACGCCCAGATTGGTCATGCCCAGCCCACGCATCGCCTCAATCGAGCGACCATGCGCCAACAGCATGTGATGCATTCCGCGCGTGGCGGTGCGGACATCGCACAAATCCAGGTCGCCGAAGCACGCAAGTGCATCCATGGGCGCAACACTGAACATGCGATCACCGATGCGACCTATGAGGGTCTCGGTGTAATCGGCAAACCAATCTGCAATATTGCGGTTTCGCCAGCCTCCCAGATCGGCCAGCGCCAAGGGAAGATCGTTGCCACAAAGCGTTACACAAGGGCGCATACCATGCTCCAGCAAGGCATCGGCCAGCCGGTCGTAATGGTCCAGCCCGCTGTGGTTCACCAGTCCCCGGCCTTCGGGCAGGACATGCGCCCAACGGGTCGTAAAACGGTAGCAATCAAACCCGGCCATTTGCACCGGACCAAGGTTCAGCGGTTCAGAATCGTGATGGCCACCAGAGATCGCAAAGCCAAAGAGGAAGTCTTTGGGAAAATCAGCGCGGATATCTTGCATGATCAGTACCTGTTGCGGCGGGACCGGTAGGATCGCCACCTATCAGCTTGGCCTCCGGCATTCCAGTTTGATGCGGGTTTCGTGGTGTTATTGGGCAGTCCGGTTCTGTTTCATGAGAGCGGCGATATCAGGAAATGATAGCGCTAACAACACTGAATCCTGACCGTTTGCCGGGTAAGGCGGGTCGCAAAGTGACGCTAAGTGCGTTGTTGAACCCTTTTCTTGACAAATGCGGCCGTGCTGTTTCAACCTGATTGAAACGTTTCAAATAGGGATAATTCCGGGACGTGCGAATAGCGGCGCAGTTATATACCGTCCGGCAGGTTGGGGATTTGGCATCCCAGCTTGATCTGGTTGGCGCTTGCGGCTTTGCAGATATCGAGACGATTGGATTCCACGACCTGACCCCTCGGGAGATGGCAAAACAGGTGGCGCGATCAGGTCTGGCCTTGCGATCGGCACATTTCGACTGGGCAGAATTCGAAACGCGGTTCGACGATATCGTGGAGTTGTTGCGCCTTTTGCACTGCCCCGTGGCCGTCATGCCGTGGCTGGAACCAGAGGAACGGCCCGCCACGCCCAGGGAATGGGCAGCGATGGCGGATCGGCTGACGGGCTGGGCGTGGAAACTTGCGTCACAGGGTATCCGCCTAGCCTATCACAATCATGATTTCGATCTGGTGGGCGGCACCGGCGAAACGCCTCTGGATCTGATCCTGTCGCACGAAAACCTGTGCTGGCAGCCCGATATCGGGTGGCTGCAGGTGTCGCAGCAAGACCCGGAAAAGCTGCTGCAGCGCTATGCGGCCCGGATCGTTTCGGTGCACGCCAAGGACGCAGATCCGTCAGCAGGGCAAGGCGACGAGCGCTGGCGCAATCTGGGTCAGGGCGTGGTGGACTGGCCCCGCATGCTGCGCATTCTGGCTGGCAGCCCGTGCAGCGATCTGTTCGTCGAACATGACGAAACGCCCAACCACGCTCAGACCTTGCGGACGGGGCGGAGCTTTCTGATGCGACAGCTTGCGGCGAAGGTCGGGTGATGGCGCGCGCAACGATCAAGTCCATCGCGAAAGAGACGGGATACTCCGTCGGTACCGTCTCGAACGCGTTGCGCGGGGCGGCCTCGGTTAGGGAACAGACACGGCAAGAGATTCAGGCCGTTGCCGCCCGGCTTGGCTATCGCGTCAACATGGACGGCCTGAAACTGCGCACCAACAAATCCTACCGCATCGCGGTTCTGGTCAGCGTGTCGCCGGACGCGGCAGAGGAATGGGAAGGGGTCGAGTTCACGCGCATTCTGGCCGGAATCTCTGCGGCGCTGCAGGATTCGCGGTATGAAATGAGTGTGTTCAACGTGGCCGATATTCCGGATGCCATGACGGTATTGGCGCGGATCGTTCAGGATGGGCTGGCCGATGGGATCATATTCTCGGGCACGCTGCACGATGATCCGCGCATCGCGTATCTGCAACAAAACGCGTTCCCCTTCGTAACCATGGGGATGAGCGACAGCGCAATTCCTCATGCCTATGTCGATTTCGACAGTCAGGCCGCGGCCTTCGACGCCACGGCGCGGCTGGTGCGGCTGGGGCATCGGCGTATTGCTTTGGTCAACCCTCCGGACACGTTGATCTATGCGAGCCAGCGCCAAACCGGATACGAACAGGCCTTGGCCAATGGCGGAATCACTCCGGACCCGGCCCTGATCTTCAACGGCCCGACCACGGCGCGCACCGGGCAGCACAGCTTTGACGCGCTGATGCGGCTGCCGGATCGCCCCACGGCCTGTATCTGCGCCAACGAAGCGATGACGTTGGGCGTGCTGTCCGCCGCCCACGCCGCCGGAATCCGGATTGGCCGTGATCTGGTGGTGATTTCCACCGACGATCTGCAGCTCAGCCGCTATTTCGTGCCACCGCCCAGCACCTATTACGTGCCGATCGAAGAGACCAGCCGTCTGCTGGGCGAATACATGTTGAAAGCTTTGGATGGGGCTGACCCGTCCGAGATCCAGAAGAAGATCAGGGCCACACTTATCGAGCGCCAACCTGACACACCTGCGCCGCAAACGGCGCCCGTCAAATAGACCAACAGAAGGAGAAATGAAGATGTTCAAGAACCTACTGGCCGCCGCCGCGCTGACCGCATTGGCCGCGCCTGCGGTCTTTGCCGCCGACCTGGAAGGGCGCGTGCTGAAAATCGGAACCGATGCCACCTATCCGCCGATGGAAACGGTCGATGAAACAACTGGTGAGATCGTGGGCTTTGACGTGGATGTGATGACTGCGATCTGCGAAAAGGTGAATTGCGTTCCGAACTTCGTCAACACCGCCTGGGACGGCATCTTTGCCGCGCTTCAGCAGGGGGAATTCGACCTCGTGATCTCGGGCGTGTCGATCACGCCGGAACGCGAAGAGACGATGGACTTCTCGGAACCTTACATCGTGGTTAGCCAGGCGATCCTACTGCAGGTCGACAATGCCGACATGACGCTGGACGATTTCAAGGCCGGTGGTCAAAAATTGGCGGCGCAAACCGGCACCACCAACGCGCAACTGGCCGAAGACCTGGTCGGGCGTGAGAATGTCAGCCTGTATGACAATTTCTCGGCCGCCATTCTGGCGCTGCAGAACGCAGACGTGCAGGGCGTGATCATCGACGGTACCTCGGCCGCTGCCTATGAACAGGAATTCGCGGGTGAGTTGACCGTCGGGATCACCGGATTGCAATCCGACCCGCTGGGCATCGTGTTCCAGGAAGGCGATGCCACCGTGGACGCCATCAACGAGGGGCTGGCGGCGATCAAGGCCGACGGCACTCTGGACACGTTGATCGGCAAATACTGGGGCACCGAATAACCCGGTCTGACCCTTAACGGCCCGGCGCCACCGGTGGCCGGGCCGCATATCTGCAGAGAGGTCCCATGTCGCGCCTAAGCTCGATCCGCCCGAGCAACCTCGTGTTGCTCGCCGCTGCCCCGTTCATCATCTACCTGTTTGCCACCTCGTCGAAATACCTGCGCTCGCTGATTGCGATCCTGGGGATCGGCAATAACGCGGGGCCGATATTCGTTGGGTTTCTGATCATTCTCGCGGTGGCCATCTTGGGCTATCTCTGCGCCCGCAAAGCGCGGTTCC
Source organism: Ruegeria sp. AM9 (assembly GCF_056540565.1). Classification (NCBI taxonomy): domain Bacteria; kingdom Pseudomonadati; phylum Pseudomonadota; class Alphaproteobacteria; order Rhodobacterales; family Roseobacteraceae; genus Ruegeria; species Ruegeria sp. AM9. The sequence goes on along the minus strand of NZ_JBQFWY010000005.1, from coordinate 117,568 downwards.
AGACAGCGCCGAGGTGGTTGCGTGTTTCGGCGCTGGCGGCATTGCCGGCGGCTGGCGCCTTGGCGGTTCTGGGGTTTGTCGCGCCGCAGGTGCTGATGCCCTTTGCCGAGTCCGTCTTCTTTCACGCGCTCAGCGAGAATACATCGACCCTGATCGACCGGTCCTCGCAAACCTGGGTGCTGTTCCCCGAGGTTGTCGAGGCCGTTCAGACCGGTTTGCAGATCGTGCTGGTGATCTATGCGCTTGCTGTGGCAGCCATCCTTTTGTCATCGCGCCTGCCGAATGGATCGCGGGGCTATGTGCAACTGGGGTTTGAGATTCTGACCGGTGCGGTGCTGTTTTACCTGATGTTCATGGCACATTGGCAATTCGCAACCGGCGTGGCGATCACGTTCCGCGCGGCCATCTTCGCCTATATTTTTGCGGCCATTCTGGGTCTGATCTGGGTTGGGCTGCAATCGTTCAAGCCCAAGGCCCGCACGACCGTCACCTATGGCTGCATCAGCCTGGCCTTGCTGGCCATCTCGGCGTTTTTCTTCATGCAGCCGCAGGTCAAATACGAACTTATCGGTACGCTGGACGCCCGCATCGCCATCGTGCGCGGCACCCCGCAAGCGCAGGCCGACGTGATCCGCTTTGGCGAGTTTCAGGAGGGCGAAAACCAGCAATACCGTATCCGCAGCGCCCCGGATGCGACCAGCGCGCTGGAGCAGATTGAAACCGTGGACAGCGTATCCGGTGCCTTTGTTCCGGTTGGCACCAACACCAAGGGGTATCCGGTGATCTGGCAGACGCAATTCCTGCCGGACAAATACCGCAACCCGGCACTCGCCTTTGCCGTCTTTGGCTTTCTTCTGCTGACGCTGACCGTTGGCGGCGCCCAGCACAAACTGCATCCGCTGGCCGTGGGGGCCGAGTTCTTTGTCGACACGATCCGCGGCATCCCGATGCTTGTGATCATCCTCTATATCGGCCTGCCTTTGGCCGGTGCGGTCAAGGATGCTACCGGCGGCGGTATCGACATGACCAACATGACGCGCGGGATCATCGCGATTTCCGTAGGCTATTCCGCTTATATGGCCGAGATTTTCCGGTCCGGCATCGAAGCCATCCCCCGCGGGCAGATCGAGGCGGGTGGCTCGCTCGGCCTGTCGCGTTGGCAGACCGCGCGGCTGATCATCCTGCCGCAGGCGTTGCGGATCGTGACACCGCCTTTGGGCAACGAATTCATTGCGATGATCAAGGATACTTCGCTGCTGTCGATCCTGTCGGTGCGCGACATGACCCAGCGGATGCGCGAGTTCCAGGCGGCAAGCTTCCTGCCTTTTGCTCCGTTTAACACTGCGGCGATCCTTTATGTCGTGATCACGCTGGGTTGTGCCAGTTTCCTGAAATGGATCGAACGCCGCACGGCAAGGGAAGACCGATGAGCAAACTGGAACTGGGGGTTTGTTATTACCCCGAACAATGGGATCGGTCGCTGTGGCGCGAGGATGCACGTCGGATGGTCGAGATGGGCCTCGATTGGGTGCGCATTGCCGAATTCACCTGGGGCCTGATTGAACCCACGCGCGGCAACTTCCAATGGGGCTGGCTGGACGAGGTGATAGACATTCTGGGCGATGCGGGCCTGCGCGTGATGATGTCCACGCCGACAGCGGCGCCGCCGAAATGGCTGATTGATGCGCACCCCGAAATCCTTCCGATCAGCCCGGATGGGCGCGTGCGGGGTTTTGGGTCCCGCAGGCACTATTGCTTTTCAAGCGAGGTCTATCTGGCCGAGTCGCGCCGTATCGCCATCGAATACGCCCGCCGCTATGGTGAGAACCCCTATGTTCATGCCTGGCAGATCGACAATGAGTATAATGATCACGACACGGTGCTCAGCTACTCGGACGCGGCGCGCGACGGATTCCGGCGCTGGTTGGAACAGCGTTACGGCACCATCGACAACCTGAACCAGACATGGGGCACCGTGTTCTGGGCATCCGGCTATAGCAGCTTTGACCAGATCGATCTGCCCAATGGGCTGGTGGCCAGCCCCAATCCGACCCACGCGTTGGATTTCGCGCGCTATTCCTCGGATCGGGTGCGGCTGTTCAATCGGGCTCAGGTGGACATTCTGCGGCAGTTTTCTCCGGGGCGGGATATCACGCACAATTTCATGGCAGGCAGTTTCGAGTTCGACCACCACGCCGTGGCGGCCGATCTGGATATCGTCGGGTTCGACAGCTATCCGCTGGGCAATCTGCTGGGCTCGACCCTGTCTGATGAGGAGAAACACAGGTACCTGCGCACGGGCGCGCCGGACTATCAGGGGTTTCACTGCGATCTCTACCGGTCACAGGGCAGGGGCCGCATGTGGGTGCTGGAGCAGCAACCCGGCCCGGTGGACTGGGCGGAAAAGAACCCATCCCCTGCGGATGGCATGGTTCGGCTGTGGACATGGGCCGCCTATGCGCATGGGGCGCAGGCCGTGATGTTTTTCCGCTGGCGGCAGGCCAAGTTCGCGCAAGAACAGTTTCACACCGCCCTGTTGCGCTCGGATGGCAGCCTTGATCAGGCGGCGCTGGAACTTGCGCAGGTGGTTCAGGACCGGGCGGCATTGCCCCCGGCGGCGCGCCAACGGGCGTCGGTGGCCATCCTGCTGGATTACACGTCCATCTGGGCTGCGGATATTCTGCCACATGATGATGCGTTCCCGAATGCTCACGTATTCCGTGAATGGTATGCCGGGTTACGGTCCCTTGGTGTCGATTTGGATTTTGTCGGGCCAGAGGATGACCTGACCGGCTATGCGCTGATCGTTTTACCGCAAAGCATGATTGTCTCGCCGGGTCTTGCGAAACGGCTGCGGGACAGTCAGGCAAAGCTGCTGATCGGGGCTCGCGCGGGCAGCAAGACCGCCGATATGCACACGCCGCATAACCTTGCCCCCGGACATCTTGCCGATCTGGCCGGTGTCCGGGTTCTGAGGGTCGAATCATTGCCCGATCTGGCCCGGGAATCGGTGCGGCTGCAGGACGGCACCCAGCATGAATTCACCGGTTGGCGCGAAATCATCGAGACCACACATCCGGTAACAGCCCGTTTTTCCAGCGTTTACCGCGATGGCAGCCCGGCAATCGTGCAGTCGGATCGGGCGATGTACCTGGCGATGATCCCGCGCGGGCCATTGTTGCAGGCTGTTCTGGCCGAGGCGCTGAACTGGGCGGGCATCCCCGCAACGGAAAACAACCGGGATATGCGCGTCACGCGCCGGGGTGAGCTGTTTTTTGCCTTCAATTTCAGCGCAACGCTGCAGGTTTTGTCCAGTCCTGAAGAACGTCAATATCTGGTTGGTGGTTCTGAAATCCCGCCCTATGGTGTCTCAGTCTGGGCAGAAACGTGACCTGATCCCGGTTCTGACGGGCGTGATCGCAAACTGGACCTATTAAAACTGGTAACTGTCACTTTTGGACTGACAGCTCTGCATCGAAGGTCTAACCTGCAATTACAAAACAAAAAGAATACAAGTTCCAACAACGGGAGAAACGAAAATGGCTGAACGGAAAACGCTTTCCAGACGCTCTGTCCTGAAAGGCGCAGGTGCTGCGGCGCTGGCGGCACCGCTTTACAGCAAAACTGCGCTGGCGTCCTCGGGTGAGATCAACATTCTGATGTGGTCGGACTACCTGCCGCCCAGCTTCATTCAGGAGTTCGAGACCCTGACCGGGATCAAGGTGAACTATACCGGGATCGGGTCGAACGAAGAAATCATCAACAAGATGAAAGCGACCAAGGGTCAGGGTTTCGACATCGTGTCGCCGACCAACAACCGCTCGTTGCAGTGGGAGCCGCTGGAACTGCTGCAACCCTTCGACATGAACAAGGTTCCGATCGATCTGGTGAACCCGGCGATGGCTGCAATCGGTACGGATGCGTGGAACTTCGGTGACAGCGGCGTGCACTGGCTGCCGCATATCTGGGGCACCGAGGGTATCGCCTATCGCACCGACCTGTGGCTGCCCGAGGGCGACGCACCGTCTTATGGCGATGTTTGGTCCGAGGAAAACGCTGGCAAGACCATGGGCCGCGCGCATTCGATGATGCTGGGTGCGGGCCTCTATATGGAGCGCGCCGGAGAGATGGAGCCTGGCTCGGTCTGGGCCGCGTATGGCGACGAAGAGACCATGCGCAAGGTCTGGGGTCAGATCACCGACTGGTGCATCGAGCGCAAGAACCGGATCAAGCTGATCTGGAACGACGCCGACACTCAGAAGAACGGCCTGCTGAATGAAGGCGTTGTCGTTGGCCAGACGTGGGACGGCCCGCCGCTGGCGCTGAAATCGGCGGGTGAGCCGGTGCACTATCAAGCCCCGATCGAGGGTGCGATGGCGTGGGTCGACGGTATGGCAATGCCGACAGGCGCGGCCAATATCGATCAGGTCTATGCCTTCATCGATTTTGCCTTCCAGGCGAAACCGGCCGGTGTTGCGATTGACAGCCACGGCTACAACTCGCCGGTTCTGGGTGCCGACCAGTATTCCGGTGACACCTACAAAAAGAACTTTGCCGAGGCCTATCCGGGTGACTCGCTGGCGAACCTCAACCCGTGGCCGGCCGAAGCGCCATGGTATGCGGAAACCCGTACCGAGTTCGTCAACAAGTTCAAAAGCGCCTGATTGCTTTGAAACGCTGCCCTCCGCCACAGTGCGGGGGGTCATCCATCCGCGCGCCGTTCCGGCGTGACGGACCCTATTTTGGTGCGGTCGGCAGCCGTGCCTGACGGAGATACCAAAAATGAGTGCAGGGGTCGGTGTAGATCTTGAAAACCTGTGGATCCGTTTCGGTGACTTTGTCGCCGTGCGGGACGCCAATGTGAACATCAACGGGGGCGATTTCTTTTCGTTCCTGGGCCCCTCGGGCTGCGGTAAGACGACGATCCTGCGCGCGGTGTCGGGCTTTCTGGACCCAAGCGAGGGCCGGGTTCTGATCGGTGGCAACGACATGCAGGGCATCGGCCCGAACAAGCGTCCGACCGCTCTGATCTTTCAGAACCTGGCGCTGTTCCCGCTGATGAAAGTGTGGGAGAACATCACGTTCTCCATGGAAATCAAAGGCGCCAGCGCCGCTGAACGCCGTAAGCGTGCGGACGAGTTGCTGGACATGATCGCTCTGCCCGGACAGGGCGACAAGCTGCCCAGTGAACTGTCGGGCGGTCAGCGTCAGCGTGTCGCCATTGCGCGTGCTTTGTGCGCCGAGCCGGATGTGCTGTTGTTGGACGAGCCGCTGTCGGCGCTCGACCTCAAGCTGCGTCAGCACATGCGGACCGAGCTGCGGGAAATTCAGCAGCGGGTTGGCATCACCTTCATCTACATCACCCACGACCAGGGCGAAGCCCTGACCATGTCGGACAACATCGCCGTCATGCGAGCCGGAGTGATTGACCAGATCGCGGACGGCAAAACCATCTACAATGACCCGAATACGGCCTTTGCGGCCTCATTCGTGGGCGAAAACAACGTGTTCCGCGGCAGGATCAAGCAGGTCATGGGCGGTGAGGCGTTGATCGAGACCAACCGCTCGGGCGATCTGGTCGCGCGGGTTTCGACGGCCAATCAGGGCAAGATGAAAGTGGGCGACGACGCCATGATGTTCATCCGCCCCGAAGCCCTGGCCATCGCGCCCGATGGGGCCTCTGGCGACCACTTTGTCACCGCACGGGTGAACCACGAGGAATTCGAAGGCAACGTCTTCAACATCTTCACTGAAGGCGAGGGCGGTAAAGAGATCAAGGTGTCGATCCCGAACCATGGCCAGTCCTTCAAGGATCACACCGGTCAGAACATCACGCTGGAATACGAGACCCACAATGCGGTTCTGGTTCCGGCGGGTGAACTGGCCGCGGAATAAGGGGACGAACACATGCCCCGCTTTCTGAAAGAGTTTTTCAACCGCAACGGCACCGGCATGGGGCTGGCGATATTGGGTCTGGTCCTGTTCTGGACCATCGGCCTGATCATCCTGCCACAGCTGTCGATGCTGGATTTCTCATTCCGTCCGAACCTGCCGCCGCCTGAGATCGGCGGGCCAAAGGACGTCTACACGCTGGAGAACTACAAATACCTGATTTATGGCCCCGAAGGCGGCAGTCAGGACTATAACGCGGTCGATCTGCGGGTGTTTTTCCGCACGCTGCTCGCGGCGGTCTGCGTGACGATCTTCAACCTGATCCTCTGCTATCCGATCGCCTATTATCTGGGTCAGTCCAAGGGCAGCCATATCCGCATCTTTGCGATCATGCTGATCATCCCCTACTGGATCAACGAAATCCTGCGGGCCTTCGCGTTGCGGATCATCTTTGGTGAGACCGGCGTGCTGAACACCCTGTTCATGGGTTTGGGCATCTGGGACACACCGTTTGACTTCATTCGCAACGACATCGCGCTCTATGCGGGTCTGGGCTATGCCTACATCCTGCTGATGATCTTCCCGATCTATAACGTGATCGAAAGCCTGGACGGCAACCAGATCGAGGCCGCACGTGATCTGGGAGCGCCCTGGTGGCGAATTCACTGGCGGGTTGTCATTCCCTATGCCAAGCCGGGCATCAGCTCGGGCTGCACCATGGTCTTCATGCTATCCGCAGGTGCGTTGGCTGCACCGCAGATTCTGGGCGGGCCGTCCAGCTTGTGGTTCACGCAGCTGATCTATCAGCAGTTCAATGACAACAATGACTGGCCGCAGGGGGCCGCCTATGCCATCGTGTTGCTGGTGACCTGTATCCTGTTCGTGCTGGCGATGATGCGCCTGTTCAAGGTGAACATGGGGGATATCGGGAAATGAACAATTCCTTCCTTCGTGTAAGCATCTGGGTCTATCTGGTCATCTTCTTCCTGTACCTGCTGGGCCCGCTGGTGATCATGTCGGTCACGGCGTTCAACTCTTCAGCTTTCCCGAGGATGACGCCGTGGGAATGCCTGACCTTTCAATGGTTCGGAGAGCTGTTTCAGGATCAGCGTATTCTGAACGGCATCAAGAACTCGCTGATCATTGGTGCCGGGACGGTTGTGTTGTCGGTGGCGATGGGATTGGCGGGCGCGCTGATGCTGACGCAGATCTGGCCCAAGCTGCGCGCGACATACTATACGGTGATCATCGCGCCGATCCTGATCCCGGGCGTGGTACTGGGTATCTCGACGCTGGTGTTCTGGGACCGGATCAACCGGATGCTGGGGCTGGGCGCAGACAGTTTCCTGTCCAACGGCATCTTCCTGACGGTGATCGGCCAATCCACCTTTATCGCCAGCTATTGCATGCTGGTGCTGGTGGCGCGGCTGCAGCGTTATGATATAGCCCTGACCGAGGCGGCGCTGGATCTGGGTGCGACCCATGCGCAGGCATTCCGCAAGATCCTGCTGCCCTTCATGCGTCCGGCGATTGCGTCGGCGGCGGTGCTGGCGTTCCTCGCCTCGTTCGAGAACTACAACACCACCACCTTCACCTTTGGTGAATACCCGACGCTGACCATCGAACTGGCGCAAAAGGTGCGGTACGGCATCACGCCCTCGATCTCTGCCTTGGCCTTCATCATCGTGGCGCTGACCGTGTTCTTTGCCTTGCTGAACGAGGCCAAGCTGAAACGTCAGGAGCTGGTTGCCGCCGCGCGCAGGAATGCCACGGTTGAGGAACTGGCGGGCAAGATCAGACTGCCCAGCTTTTTCTCGGGCAACATGGCCGCGGTTCTGGTGGTTGTATTCGCCGTGGCCACGATCACTGTGATCGGCACCGCGACGGCTTACAACCCGGCGCAATGTATCGCCGACGTGCGAGAGCAAAAGCAACTGGAAGCTCAGCAGCGTATCGATGAACTGCGCAAGCAGCGCGAAGAACAGCGCAGACAGCGTGAGGAAGAACGCAAGCAGCGCTTTGAAGGCGTGTTTGAGCCCGGTGATCTGCAACCCGGATCATCCGAGGAGGAAGCAGAGCCAGACACCGGCACCAACAACTCTGGTTTCGGTAACGTGTTTGCACCGAACACCTTGGGTGGTGACGGTGAAGAGGGCGAACCGGAACCAGAAACGCCGCCTGCCGGCAATGGCGGTTTCGGCGGGGCTTTTGACCCAAACAGCTTGCAAAACGATCAGTAAGCTTAATGCCTGACTGAAACCTGCGCGCCCGAAGAGTTACCGCTCTTCGGGCGTGTGTTTTTTCAGGATCAACACATCGCAGGCGCCGATCTCATGCCCGTTCCACGACACGGGGACAGAATTGTAGTTGATCAAAAATACGTGCTTTTCGGTCTCGCGCCGCCGCAATCCTTCGGGCAGCGGATGCAAGGTCAGCCCGACCTCTTGCGCCGCCAGTGCGATCACCCGGTCCCACAGGGCCTCATCCGGGAAACCGGACAGATACCAGACCCCGTTCTCACCCTTCAGGGCAGATGTTCCGTCGGCATAGGTCAGCAGGTCCGGGGTGCTGCCGGACAGGCGATCGATCCAGTGCTGGGCCGCGCCGCCGCCAACGACCTCGCGGCGCACGTTCGGGGGCAGGGTTTCGACCAGGTCGACCTCGCAATCCAGTTCACGCAGGCCGGGGCGCGTTTCCGGAATCTGAAAATCTTGCGTGATGGCTCCGCTGCGGGGACCATAGAGTGTCAACTCGCCCGCGCGCCGTTCTATCTTATCGTCCAACGTGGCCAGGCCGGGTGCGAGGATCAGCTTGTACCCTGCGGTGGCTGGTTCGGACGCCGAGAGGATATCCACCGACAACCCGGCCCGTCGCAGCGCCCGATAAGCCGAGAAGACCAGCCGGAAATAGTTGAACCCGGCCCCTTGCGGCTGTGTGGTCCACGCCCAGTCCGACGCGTAATCGAACAGAATTGCCACGTCTGCCTGTGTCTGGGTGACCGCGCCCAGGTCAGCCAGATCATCGGCGGTCTGACGGGCCTCGGCCAAGGCCGGGGCGGGGGCATTGTTCGGGGTCAGTAGCCCTGCGTGCATCTGTTCCTGCCCGAACGGAGCCTGGCGCCAGCGGAAGTAGCTGACCACCTCGGCCCCATGCGCCACCGCCTCAAGCGACCAAAGGCGCACCATGCCGGGCAGGGGGGCGGGATTGTACGGGGCCCAGTTCACCGGACCGGGCTGTTGCTCCATCACCCACCAGCGACCGCGTCCAACGGCGCGGTAGAGGTCGTGGTGAAAGGCCTGCATGTCCGGGTCGCCCTGCTGCAGGAACGCGGATTTATGTGCCTCGTCGGCCTCAAGCCGGTCCGACAGGAACCCGATCGGATAGCTGTCCCATGTGGCGATATCCAGATCCTGGCCGACCTTGAAATGGTCGAAATCCAGTATCCGCCCCATATAGTTGTGCAACAGCGGCGCATCGGTCAGTGGCCGCAACACATCGACCTGCGCCTTGTTGAACACCGCCACCTGATCCGAGCTGAAGCGGCGAAAGGCCAGAACATGGGCGGGGTTGGGCTCGGTCACCGTCAGGTTAGGCAGGTCGATCTGATCAAAGCTGTCGTATTCCATCGCCCAGAACACATTGCCCCATGCCGCGTTCAGCGCCTCAACCGAGCCATACTGATCCGCCAGCCACCGCCGAAACGCCTGCAAGGCCGTTTGGCTGTAGCTGACCGTCGTTTCGTGGCAGCCGTATTCGTTGTCGATCTGCCACGCGGCTATATGTGGGTTGCGTCCGTAGCGTTCCCCCATGATCCGCGCGATGCGGGTGCACTCCTCGATATAGCCCTGATGGCTAAAGCAATAATGCCTGCGTGACCCGAACTTGCGCTGTTGCCCCTGAGTTTCCACGGCCAGCATGTCAGGGTGTTTGTCCAACATCCAACGTGGTGGCGTTGCCGTTGGCGTGCCCAGCACTACCTTCAATCCCGCAGCCCCCAGCACCTCGATCGCACGGTCCAGCCAGTCGAATTGCAGATCGCCCGGCGTGGGCTCCATCCGGCTCCAGGCAAATTCGCCGATCCGCACCCAGCTCAGACCGGTTTCCACCATGCGGGCGGCATCCTCGGCCCACATCTCTTCGGGCCAGTGTTCGGGGTAGTAGCAGACGCCAAGTTCGGGCTTCATAGAAGGACTCTGTGTTCGGCTTGCCCCTTGCCCGCGCCAGGGGCGGCAAAGGTCATGCCGTTGGTTGGATGTTTGGCCAAAGTCTCTGCATCCAGCCCCTCGCGTGCGGTGGTGCAGAACAAGGTTGTCAGGTCTTCGCCGCCGAATGCGGGGCAGGAAGTATGCGCGGCCTCAAAGACGACCGCCGTCAGGACCTGACCCGCAGGGGTATAGGCGGCCACACGGCTTGCGCCCCATTGGGCGATCCAGATGTTGCCGTCGATGTCAACGACCGCCCCATCCGGGTTCAGCCCATCGATGCGGAAGTCCAGAAAAACCGTGCTTTCGCCCTCGGGCCAGCCGGTTTCCGGGTTCAGAGGCCAGCGCATGACCTGTTTCGTGACCGTATCCGCGTAATAGGCGCAGGATCGATCCGGAGCGAAACAGATCGCATTCGAGATCGTGACGTTTGGCACCAGTTGCCGCAATTCGCCCCGCCAGTACCGATAGATCGCACCTGCGCCGGGTTCGGCGTTTTTGCCCATCGTTCCGATCCAGAACCCGCCCCAGGGGTCTGCACGCCCGTCGTTCGAGCGGGTGATCGGGTTGCCCGCCTCAAGTGGGGAGATCAGTTCTTTCTGCCCGGACTTCAGGCTGAATCGCCAAAGCCCGGATTCAGAGGCGATCAACAGGGTGTCCCGGTCGACCCAGCCTGCAGCCGAGACATGTTCGTCAAAATGCCAGCTTTGATGTTTGCCGTTTTCCCGCGTCATCAGGCGTTTGCCGACGATATCGAACCAGAAAAGCTGTTGCCGCTCAGGGTGCCAAAGCGGCCCCTCGCCCAGCTCGCAGGGGCGGTCGTCGTAGACAATGCTCATCCGGCGGCCTCATCATAGGCGGCCACGATCCGCGCAGCGAGATCTGCGATCTCAGAAATGGCCATGCCGGGCTTGAACAACGCCGATCCGATGCCGAACCCGTCGGCGCCGGCCTTGATCCATTGGTCGAAGTTCTCAGGCCCCGCGCCGCCGACGGCATAGACCAGCGTGCCCTTGGGCAACACCGCGCGCAAGGCGGACAGCCCCGCCGGACCGGCCAGCGCGCCGGGGAACAGTTTCAGGCCGGAGGCTCCGGCTTTGAGGGCCGCAAATGCTTCGGTCGGGGTGAAGATGCCGGGCCAGCTTTCCAGACCCAGCCGATGGGTGTGCGAGATGACATCAGGGTCGCAATTCGGCGACACGATCAGCCTGCCGCCAACGTTGGCCACCGCGTCCACCTGATCCGTGGTCAGAACGGTGCCTGCGCCGATCAGGGCGCGGTCACCGAATTCCGCGGCCAGAATACTAATCGACTCCAGCGGATTGGGTGAGTTCAACGGCACTTCGATTTTGTCGATCCCGGCGTTGATCAGGGCGTGACCGGTGGCGGCGGCATCAGACGGGTGCAGACCGCGCAGAATGGCGATGATGGGGCGGCTCATGCGGTTTGCCTCGTCAGGTTGCGGGCCTGTAGCAGGCCAGCCAATGTGCACTGCGTGCTGTTGGCAGTTTCGACAAACGCGCCCTGCTGTTGCAGGGCCTTGGTGTAGGTGCCGGACAAACCCTCGGCCCCGATGATCGCCAGTTGCTGGCCCAGCCAATAGGGGCGAGTCGCGGCCAGTTCCGCGCCGATCAGAAAGCCGGAAAGCTGTGCCCGTATGATACCGCCATCCTGACCCTGCAACAGATCGGCGGCGCGCAGGCCAAACAGCCGCGCAGCCAGTTGTTCGGGTTTGGACAGGGTATCTGCGGCAGCCTCGGCAAAGGCAGCGTCGTCCCACCCCTGACCAACCGAGTGTTTCAGCACTGAGTGACCGGCCAGCAGATCGAACATCTCTCCGGTCATGAAGGTGCGGAAACTGACGACCTCTCCGGCGCTGACCTGCACCCATTTGGTGTGGGTGCCGGGCAGGCAGATCACCCCGTCCCAGTTGTGATGTGTGGACAGAAAGCCCGCGATCTGGGTCTCCTCGCCACGCATGACATCCGGCGGTGCGGTCTGTTTCAGACCGGGCACCACGAAGGCGCGGATGCGGGGGTCGGTCCCCGGCACACGGAACGGGGCAACCGGCGTGGGTTCGCATGGAACGGCGGAGTAGGGGGCCTCGACCCAGCCTTGACGCGCGCCCACCATGCCGCAGGCGATCACTTCAATCGGAGCGCTGCCCAGCCAGCCTTCGATCAATTCGAACAAAGCGGGTTGGAACCCGTCCTTGTCCACCCGCGCCATGCCTTTGTCCGACTGCGCCTGATCCAACACGGTATCGCCCTGCATCGCCCAGGCCCGCAGATGGGACGTTCCCCAATCGACAGCAATCCATTCTGTATTCATGGCTTTACCCCGTTACGACGACGCCGCCATCGACGGCCATGCATTGCCCGGTCATCGCGCGGCTGGCGTCTGAGGCCAGGAACAAGGTCGGTGCGATCATGTCTTCGGGCGTCAGATGTTCTTTCAGGCATTGGCGATCCATATGCGCGGCCAGATCCTCGGGCGTGGCCCACATGTCCAGCTGTTTTTGGGTTAGAACCCAACCGGGGGCCAGCGCATTGACGCGAATGTTCTGCGGCCCCAACTCGCGGGCCAGAGACCGCGTCATCCCGGTGATTCCGGCATTCGAAGTGGTGTAAATCGGATAGCCCGCATTGCCCATCATATAGCTGATCGAACTGAAATTGACGATCGCCCCGCCTTTGCCCTGCATCTGCCGGGCGGCCTCCTGACAGGCGAAGTAATAGGCCTTTAGGTTCACTTCGACCATCCAGTCCCAGAATTCGGTCGTGGTTTCCTCAAGCGAGTGACGTTTGTCGTTGGCGGCGTTATTGATCAGTACCTTCAGGGGGCCATGCGCCTCGGCGGCCTTTTGCATGGTGGCGTGCAGCAGTTCGGTATCCGTCATGTCGCCCTGCATGAACAGCGGCGCGCGGCCGTGTTTGTCGCGCATCTGCTCGATAAACTCGCTGGCGTCCGAGCGGCCGATGAAGGCGACATTGGCGCCCTGGGCCAGGAATCCATCCGTCAGCGCAGCACCTACGCCCGAGCCGCCGCCGGTGATATAGACCGAAGCCCCGTTGAGATCGTGGAAAGTGGCTGGTTGATCCATCAGTGGCTCTCTCTGGTCACAAGGCGGGTGTCTTTGCCGACGAGGAAATCTAGGTCCGCGCCCTGGTCGGCTTGCAGCACGTGGTCGATATAGAGTTTCGCGTAACCCCGGGTGTAGTGCGGGTCGTCCGGTTGCCACGCGGCGCGGCGGGCGTCCAGTTCCTTTTCGTCTACCAACAGTTCCAGCTCGCCCTTGCCGGCCGACACGCGGATGCGATCACCAGTTTTGACCAGCGCCAGTGTGCCGCCGGCCTGCGCCTCGGGGCTGACATGTAGGATGACGGTGCCATAGGCGGTGCCGGACATACGCGCGTCCGAGATGCGGATCATGTCGCGGACGCCTTCTTTCACCAGCTTGGCCGGGATCGGCATGTTGCCGACCTCGGGCATCCCCGGATAACCCTTGGGACCACAGCCTTTGAGCACCAGTATCGTCTCGGGCGTGACCGGAAGGTCATCGCGGTCGATATTGGCCTTCAGGTCTTCGATGTTCTCAAAAACATACGCCTCGGCCTCGGTTTCCAGCAGAGCGTCCGTCGCCGCCGAGGGCTTCACGATGGCACCGTTGGGCGCAAGGTTGCCGCGCAGAACGCGTAGCCCGGCGGCGGGTTTCACCGGATCGTTGAAGGGGCGAATGACGTCGGTGTTGAAACACTCGGCTCCTTCGTAATGGGCCGAGATATCCTTGTTCAGCACGGTTTTTGCCGGGCGCAGGAAGGGTTTGAGTTCGTTCAGCACAACCGGCACGCCGCCTGCGTAGCAGAAATCTTCCATCAGGTATTTGCCCGAGGGCATACAGTTGACGAGTAGCGGGATTTCGGACCCGATTTCAAAATCCTTCAGCGTCAGGTCCACGCCGACGCGACCCGCCAACGCCAGAAGATGCACCACCGCATTGGTCGATCCTCCAACGGCTGCATTGGCGAGGATGGCATTCTCGAACGCTTCCTTGGTCAGAATGTCCGAAGGTTTGAGGTCCTCGTCCACCATCTCGACAATCCGTTTGCCGGTCAGATGCGCCAGTGCCATCCGGCGGGCGTCGACGGCGGGCAGGGCAGCGTTGGTGGGCAGGGACATGCCCATTGCCTCGACCAGCGAGGCCATGGTGCTGGCTGTCCCCATGGTCATGCAAACACCCGCGCTGCGGGACATGCCGGATTCGGCGTTCATGAAATCCTGCAGGGTCATTTCTCCGGCCCGCACGGCCTCGGAGAATTTCCAGACATCCGTGCCCGAGCCAATATCCTTGCCGCGGAATTTGCCGTTCAGCATCGGGCCGGAGCTGACAACGATGGATGGCAGATCGACCGAGGCTGCGCCCATCAGTTGTCCGGGAGTGGTCTTGTCACAGCCGCCCAGCAGAACCACGCCGTCGATCCCATAGGCGCGGATCGACTCCTCGACATCCATCGCCATAAGGTTGCGGAACAGCATGGCGGTCGGCTTCATCTGGGTCTCGCCCAGCGACATGACGGGGAATTCCACCGGGAAGCCGCCGGCCTCCCACACACCGCGTTTGACGCCCTCGGCCAGATCGCGCAGGCCCGAGTTGCAGGGGGTGAGTTCCGACCATGTGTTGCAGATGCCAATAATGGGTCGTCCGTCAAAGGCGTGATCGGGAAAGCCCTGGTTCTTCATCCACGAGCGGTGGATGAAGCCGTCTTTGTCGAGCTTTCCATACCAGTGTTGTGAGCGGCGTTTTTTCATTTCTGGCTGTGCTTTTCGTGGCTGGGGTTGCAATTGAGTATTTGAAAAAAGATGAAGATCAGGCGGCGCGGGCAGGTCGGCACCAGTCAGGCAGCCAGTCGGAATGTGCGGTCAGGAGGTCTGTCACCATACTGCGGATTTGGCGCAGATCCAGTTCGGCTGCGGTGTGCGGGTCCATCATGGCGGCGTGATAGATGTATTCCGGATTCTGGTCGACCAGCGCCCGAACGGTCAGTTCCTGCACGTTGATTTGGGTCCGCATCAGCGCAATCAGCTGGGGTGGAATGTTGGTGACGACCGAAGGCTGCACGCCGTTGCTGTCCACCAGGCAGGGGGTTTCAACCGCTGCGCCCAAGGGCAATTGCGGTATCTGTCCTGTATTCGGCAGGTTGCCATAGGCCACGTAGGGTGCGTCGGTCACGATGGCGTTCATCAGATCGGCGGCAAATTCGTGACTGTGGGTCACCTTGATATCGCGGCCGTCGGTCAGGGTCTTGGCCTGTTCTTTCCAACTGGTGACCTGTTCGATGCAGCGGGTGGGGTATTCATCCAGCGGGATCGAGAACTGCTCGATCAGGTCCTGCCGTCCGTCCTTGATGAACCAGGGGACATATTCCGCCAGATGTTCCGAGCTTTCAGTGCAGAAATAGCCCAGATGGTCCATGACCTCATAGCGGACTTTGTTGGGACAGCGTGGCATCAGCAGAGGGGCTTTGGGAAGCTGGCCGCTGGCATAGCCCTGCCGCAGCGCGGGGTAGAGGTCTTGGCCCTGATGTTCAAGCCGCAGAAAGAATGCGACGTGGTTGACGCCAGCGACCTTGTAACGAAAGTCGCCCTTGGGCAGGTCGAGGTCATGCGCCAGTTCCTCGACCGTGTTCTGGACCGAGTGGCACAGGCCCACATGTTTCAGCGTAGGGAACTGCTCGGCCAGCGCCCAGGTGTTGATCGCCATCGGGTTGACATATTGCAGCAGGGTCGCATTCGGGCAGAGCTGCATCATGTCCTGCGCGACATCCCACAGAACCGGAACCGTGCGCAGGCCGCGCATTATGCCTCCGATCCCCAACGTATCGGCGATGGTCTGGCGCAGGCCGTACTGTTTGGGGATTTCGAAATCAGTGACCGTGCAAGGTTGATAGCCACCGACCTGAAAGGCAGTAATGACGAAATCAGCCCCGTCCAGCGCTGCGCGGCGGTCGGTATGGGTGGACACGGTCGCACCCGTTCCAACCGAGCGGATCATGGCGCGGGCCACGGTCTCGCTTTCGGCAAGACGTTCGGGGTCGATATCCATCAGCGCAAAGTGGCTGCCTGCCAGCGAGGGTGTCAGCAGAGCGTCGCCCACGATGTTCTGCATGAAGATCGTGGAGCCTGCTCCGATAAAGGTGATCTTTGTCATTGAGGCAAACCTCTGGTTTGACGTTATTTTACGGCACCGAGGGTCAGGCCCGCGATGAAGTGCTTCTGCATGAGGAAGAACATGGCCACCGGTGGAAGCGCCGCGACGATGGAACCGGCGCTCATCAACTGATAGGCGGCGCGGAACTGGGCGTTGAAACTGGTGATCCCTGCGGTGACAGGTTGGCTTTCAGCGCCTTGGGTCAGGACCACGGCCCAGAAATAGTCGTTCCAGATGAAGGTGAAGATCAGCACGCTGAGCGCGGCGATGGCTGGCTTCATAAGCGGCAGGACGACGTACCAGAAGATGCGCCATTCGCTGATGCCTTCGACGCGGGCGGCCTCGATCAGTTCAAAAGGCAGCGCTCGGATGAAGTTGCGCATGAACAGCGTGCAGAACCCGGTCTGGAAGGCGATGTGGAACAGGACAAGGCCAGTTTTGGTGTTGTAGAGGCCAAGCTGCAGGGTCAGGTCGCGCACCGGCACCATCAGGATCTGGAAAGGCACGAAGTTGCCTGCCACGAACATGAAGAAGATCCAGAGGTTCGATTTGAACTTATAGATGCCAAGCGCGAAGCCAGTCATGCAGCTGAGCGCGACCGCTCCGATCACCGTGGGGATGGTGATCAGAAATGAATTCAGCAGATACCGCGGCATGTCCGAGTTGAAGAACACTTGGCCGTAGTTGAACGCGCCCTCAAAGCTGGACGGCATGCCCCAGTAGTTGGCGTTGGTGAAATCCGCCGCCGGTTTGACCGAGAACAGCGCCACCGCCAGCAGGGGGCCAAGCCACAGCAACAGCGCCAGCGGCAGCATGGCCTGATAGGTGATTTGCGCCGCACGGGGTTGTTTTTCGACGGGTTTGGGAAACATCTCAGTGCCCCCTTTCTTCGCGATACATCGACCACAGGAAATAGGCGATGAAGCAGAGCATGATCAGGAACAGAACCACCGCGATGGCGGCTCCATACCCCATGCGGAAACCGTATTCGGACAGGGCGACCTCGAACATGTAATAGGCCAGCACGCGGGATGAGCCGAACGGGCCACCTTGGGTCATGATCGAGATCAGGTCGAAGGACCGCAACGCACCGATGATGGTCACGACAAAGGCGATGAAGGTGGCAGGGCGCAGTTGCGGCAGAATGATGTGCCACAGCATCCGCAGGCCCTTGGCACCGTCCAGACGTCCGGCCTCGATCTGTTCGGGGTCCACCGCGTTCAGGCCGGTGAGGTAGAGGATCATGCAATAGGCTGTCTGCGGCCAGAGGCCCGCGAAGATGATGCCATAGGTGACGAAACGCTCGTCGCCGAGGACATTCAGCGGGCCCATGCCGAACAGGCCGAGGAATTCGTTCAGCAGGCCGAAGGTCGGGTCGTAGAACCAGGTGAACACGAGGCCGACAACGACCTGAGAAATAACGAAGGGGAAGAAAAACAGTGATTTATAGAGGCGAATCCCCCAGACCGTCTGGTTCAGGAACAGCGCGATAAAGAGGCCCGCCGGGATCGCGGCGAGGTAGAGGATCAGCCAGATCAGGTTGTTTTTCAGCGAGATGTAGAATGCATCCCGGTCCACCCATTCCCAATAGAGATCTTCGTAGTTGCGGACGCCGACATATTCGGCCGCGCCGAGCCCATCCCATTCGTAGAGCGACAGGTTGAAGGACTGGAACACCGGGATGATCACATAGACCATGAAGAACAGCAGGCCGGGGGCCAGAAACAGCCAGGGCGCGATACGCTGTTGGTTGCGGTGGAACCAGCTTTCGTGTTCGGGGGCTTCGACGGCTGACATGCGGACACTCGGGGTTCAGGTAAAAGGGGTAAGACGGGTTACCACCCGCCTTACGCAGGATGAGGTGCAGGCCGGGCTTGTGCCCGGCCTGACCGGCTTAGTTCTCGTAGATGCGCTGACGGGCGCGCTCGAGTTTGGACAGGATGCGATCCAGATTGTCGGGCTTGACCATGAACTCTTGGAAACCCTCCATCGACACTTTGGCCATTTCGGCGGGTGCGTCGCGGTCCCAGAACTGGGCGACGCCGCCGGGGCTGTTGGACGACAGCATTTCAAAACCCTGCTGGAGGAACTTGTCATCATCCACCGCAGATTGCGCATTCACGGGTAGTTGGCCGAGGCCATCGCCTGCGTTGGCCGCTGTCTGAACATCTGCGGACACAACAAATTTCAGAAATTCACGTGCTGCTTCTTTATTTTTTGCGCCAGACGGAATGTGGAACGTGTCGGTTGGCGCGTCCTCGGATTTTGGAACGTCGGGTGTGATTTCAACGAACTGGTAAAAGTCTATCTGATCCTCGGTCAAACCTGCGTCGCGCAACGACGGCACGATAAAGTTCCCAAGCAGATAGGCGGCAGCATCACCTTTGACCATGAAGGGAAGTGACTCTTGCCAGCTATACGTCTGGTGGTTGTCGATGAACGCACCCATGTCGATCAGCTGCTTCCAGTTGGCGAAGGTTTGTTTGACACGGTCGTCTTCCCAGCTAACCTCGCCGTTCGCAAGTTGCTGGTGGAACTCGAACCCGTTGGTGCGCATGTTCAAGTAGTCGAACCAGCCGCCTGCGGTCCACAGAAACTTGGTGCCGATCGTGTAACAGGCACGTCCAGAATCGACAATCTTCTGGCAGTTGGCCAGCTCTTCCTCCCAAGTGGTGGGTTCGCTCAGGCCCAACTCGTCGAAGATGTCTTTGCGGTAGTACACGCCCCACTGGTAGTATGTGTAGGGAACCCCCCATTGCTTGCCGTCGATGGTCATCGCGCCTTTGGTCGAAGCGAGGTTGTCGGCAATCGCGGGGTCGGTCCACAGATCGGAAACATCCTCGAACAAGCCGGCTTCTACGTATGGTTTCATGCGATTGGCAGCATACCAGTTCGCCACGTCGGGCGGATTGGCTCCGAGGAAGTTACGAATCTGAGTTTTGTACGCCTCGCGATCAATGATTGTGAGTTCGACAGTAAGATTTGGGTGCAGGTCATCGAACTGCTGGGCCAAGTTTTCCATAACAGCCCTAGGCGCAGGGTCGTGCATGTCCGAAAAAATGACGAGCTCGCCGGTCAGCTCGGCCGCAACAGGCGCGGCAAGTGCCACACTGGCCGCCAGCGCCGCCGCTGTGCGCTTGAACATGGAATGCATGGTTTCCTCCCTTAGCTTCCATTTGTAGCTTTTTAAGTTCCAAATAATGGAACAGTGTTTTACATATTGAAAACTACACATCGACTCGGTTAGTCTTGTCAAGACCCTCGTGCGGAAAGCGGCGGGTCAATGGGAGGAGAACAGGCACACGTGGCTGGTGACGGAACAATAGGAAAAGCATGTGACGTGCTGGACCAGGTGGCAGCTTTTGCCCGCCCGGTCCGATTCGCCGAATTGCTGGAAAGCAGCGATTTTCCCAAGGCGACGCTGTATCGGTTTCTGCAGACGCTGACCAATCAGGGGATGCTGTCTTATGATCCCGAGCGGCAGACATACGCACCGGGATTGCGGCTGGTGCGGTTGGCTCATGCGGCGTGGACACAAAGCTCGCTGGCGCCGATTGCGCGGCCGTTTCTGGATGCGCTCAGCCGCGAGACCGGGGAAACGGTGCATCTGGCACAGCTTGATTCCAGCCAGGTGCTGTATGTTGACAAGCGTAACGCCGCCCAGCCCATCGAGATGTACTCGCAGGCCGGAAAGGTTGGCCCGGCCTACTGCACAGGAGTGGGCAAGGCGATGATGGCGTTTCTGGATGAGGCGGCGCTGGACCGCGCCGTATCGCAGCAAAGCTACCACCGGTTTACCGACAAGACCCTGACGTCCGAAGCGGCGTTGCGGGCCGACCTCGAACTGATCCGCAGCCGCGGCTATGCCATCGATGACGAGGAACATGAACCCGGTATCATCTGTATTGCCTGTCCGATCCTGACCTCGGGCGGGCGGATGCTGGGGGCGATTTCCGTAACAGGATCGACCGAGCGGATGAATTTCGAACAATTGGAAACCTGGGTGCCCCGAGTTCGCCGCGTGGCCGAACAGATCGGAGCCGAAGCACAGGCGTGGCGGTTCCCCGAGACCCGTCCAAGCGCCGATACAGACAGGATGCAAGCAACATGACAGGTGTGACTCTGAACCAGGCAATCAAGCGGTACGGCGAGACGCAGGTGATTCACGGCATTGATCTGGAAATCGAGGATGGTGAGTTCTGCGTCTTCGTTGGCCCTTCGGGGTGCGGCAAGTCTACCTTGCTGCGGATGATTGCCGGGCTTGAAGAGACCACCGAAGGGCAGATTCATATCGGCGCGCGTGACGTGACTCATATGGACCCGGCCAAGCGTGGCGTGGCGATGGTTTTCCAGACCTATGCGCTGTACCCGCATATGACGGTGGCTGAAAACATGGGCTTTGGTCTGCGCATGAACGGTGTCGCAAAGTCCGAGATCGATCAGAAAGTGCAGCAAGCGTCGAATATCCTGAAGCTGGATCAGTATCTCAAGCGCAAACCCAAGGCACTGTCCGGGGGCCAGCGTCAGCGTGTGGCCATTGGGCGTGCTATCGTGCGGGGGCCTGAGGTGTTTCTGTTCGACGAACCTCTGTCCAATCTCGACGCTGAACTGCGTGTCGAGATGCGGGTTGAGATCGCGCGGCTGCACAATGAAATCGGTGCCACGATGATCTATGTGACCCATGATCAGGTCGAGGCGATGACCATGGCCGACAAGATCGTGGTGCTGCGGGATGGCCGGATTGAGCAGGTCGGTGCGCCGATGGATCTGTATCGTGATCCGGACAACCGGTTTGTGGCGGGTTTTATTGGCTCTCCGGCGATGAATTTCCTTGAATGCGACTATGCGGACGGCAAGGTCTCGCACCCGGCGCTTGGTGCACCGCTGGAAGTGACGGCCAACGTGCCGGCAGGGCAGAACAAGGTCACGCTGGGTATCCGGCCGGAACACATTGAGATCGACCGCACGGGTGACACCTGCACCGTTGATCTGACCGAGGCGCTTGGTGGGGTCAGCTATTCGTATCTGCTGACGCCGAATGGTGATAAGCTGATCGTCGAAGAACGCGAAGATCAACGCAGCAAGCAGGGCGAGCGGATCGGTCTTGTCATTCGCCCGGACCGCACAATGCTGTTCGATCCCGAAACCGGCCAGCGGTTCCGGTAGCCATCACGCAGCACCCCAAATCGAACGCGCCGATCCTGCGATTTGGCGCGTTTTTTTGTGGCATTATTTATTATGGATTTTGTATCCAATATCCGTTATGCGAAATCAAAGGGCTCGTTCCGCCCGCCGTGACTCCGCATTTTCAAAGGATAGATCCGATGTCGACCAATGTTTTCACCGGCACCATGCCTGCGCTCATGACCCCCTGCAAGACGGACCGTACCCCGGATTTTGACGCGTTGGTGCGCAAGGGGAAACAGATGATCGACGCGGGCATGTCGGCGGTTGTCTATTGCGGATCGATGGGCGACTGGCCGCTGCTGACGGATGAGCAGCGGATGGAAGGGGTTGAACGGCTGGTTGCTGCCGGGTTGCCCGTTGTGGTCGGCACCGGTGCCATCAACACCAAATCCGCCGTGGCCCATGCGGCACATGCACAGAAGGTCGGCGCGGTCGGCCTGATGGTGATACCGCGGGTGCTGTCGCGCGGTACGTCTCCGTCGGCACAAAAGAACCATTTCAAGGCGATCCTGTCCGCCGCGCCGGATGTACCTGCGATCATCTACAACAGCCCGTATTACGGTTTCGCCACCCGCGCTGATCTGTTCTTTGCCCTGCGCGCCGAGCATTCCAACCTGATCGGGTTCAAGGAGTTCGGCGGCAAGGACGACCTGCGTTATGCGGCCGAAAACATCACCAGTAAGGACGATCAGGTGACCCTGATGGTGGGCGTGGACACCGAGGTTTACCACGGCTTCGTCAATTGCGGTGCAACCGGGTCGATCACCGGCATCGGCACGGCCCTGCCGCGCGAGGCCCTGTTGCTGGCCACCCTGTCCCAAAAGGCAGCACAAGGCCATGCCGAGGCGCGTCAGCGGGCGCAGGAACTGACCGAGGCGATTCAAGTGCTTTCCAGCTTTGACGAAGGCCCCGATCTGGTGCTGTATTACAAGCATCTTCTGGTGCTGAACGGCGAACAGGAATACCGTCTGCACTTCAATGAAACCGATGAGCTGACCGACGCGCAGCGCAACTACTGCGAACAGCAATACGACCTGTTCCGCACATGGTTCGCCGATTGGTCAAAACAGGGTGGAGTGATCGCTGAATGCATGTGATCGACAGCCATACCGGGGGTGAGCCGACACGGGTCATCCTCGACGGCGCGCCGGATCTGGGCTCTGGCCCCTTGGCCGAGCGCGCCCGCAGGCTGGCGACCGAACATGAAGGGTTTTACCGGTCGATCATGTTGGAGCCCCGCGGCCAACCCGCCATGGTCGGCGCGCTGTTGGTCGAGCCGGTTGACCCGTCCTGCGTGACCGGTGTGGTTTATTTCGACGTGGACGCCGTGCTGGGCATGTGCGGCCACGGCACCATTGGCCTGACGGTCACGCTGGCGCATCTGGGGCGGATTGGCGTTGGTCGGCACAAGATCGAAACGCCTGCGGGCGTCGTGACGGTTGATCTGCACGATGCCAACACCGTCACCGTCACCAATATCGAAAGCCGACGGGTCCATAGCGATGTGACATTGGATGTGCCGGGCTATGGTGCGATAACCGGGGATGTTGCCTATGGCGGCAATTGGTTTTTCATCGTCGACCCCAGCCCAATCCCGGTCGAAACCCGCAATATCCAGCAGTTGACCGATATGACGGTTGCGATCCGCAAGGCCTCGATCGCGCAGGGCATCGGAGGAGAGCAGGGCGAGCCGATCGATCACGTGATCTTTCAGGATGCGTCTTCTGACCTGAAAATCCACAGCCGCAACTTTGTGTTGTGTCCGGACGACAACTACGACCGTTCGCCCTGTGGGACCGGCAGCTCAGCGCGGCTGGCCTGCCTGGCTGCGGATGGCGCGCTGACCCCTGGTGAGGAAATCGTCCAGCACAGCGTCATCGGCAGCGCCTATCGGCTGTCCTATCAGCCGGGCCCGAACGGAGGGGTCATCCCCTCGATCACCGGGCAGGCCCATATCATGGCCGAAGCTACGCTGATATTTGACGACACTGACCCATTCAAAGAGGGCATAGAACTATGACCAAACAGGTCGTTGTGATCGGCGCCGGTATCATCGGCATCACAACGGCGCTGGAACTGCAGCGCCGGGGCCATTCCGTTCTGGTGTTGGATCGAGAAGGTATCGCCGCGCAGGCCTCGGCCGGAAACGCCGGCGCTTTTGCCTTTTCCGAGGTGGAGCCGCTGGCAACCCCCGGCATCATGAAAAAGGCACCGAAATGGCTGCTGGACCCGCTGGGGCCGCTGTCCATCCCGCCCGCCTATGCGGTGAAGATCGCGCCTTGGATGTATCGGTTCTGGCGCGCCAGCCGTCCAGGCCGTTACAAAGACCTTCTACGCGCTCAAGCCAGTTTGATGGAACTGTCCAGCGCAGCCCTGACCCGGTTGCTCGCATCGGTGGACGGCGAGGCGATGATGCAGCGCGACGGCCAGATGCAGCTTTACGAAAGCGAGGCCGAGTATCGCGCCAGCCTGCCTACGTGGGAGCTGCGCCGACAGCATGGGATTGAATTTGACCTGTTGGAAAGCCGCGAAGCGATTGCCGAGAGACAACCCGGTCTCAGCCCCCGGTTCACCCATGCCGGGTTCACGCCCAACTGGATCAACACCGTCGACCCGAAAAAATGGGTCGAACACCTGGCGAAAACGTTTCAGGACCGGGGTGGCCGGATCGATCATCAGGAAATCCGCACACTGACTCCCATCGACAGCGGCGTGCGGATCACGATGGCAGGCCGTGAGATTGAGGCGGACAAGGTCGTGCTGTGCGCCGGTGCGTGGTCTCATCACCTTGCGCGGACACTCGGCGATCACATCCCGCTGGAAACCGAACGCGGCTATAACACGACCCTCCCTGAAGGCGCGTTTGACCTGCGAATGCACCTGACATTCTCGCGCCACGGTTTTGTGGCCAGCCGGATCAATGGCGGCGTCCGGATCGGCGGCGCGGTTGAGCTGGGGGGTCTGGAAATCCCCCCGTATTTCAAACGGGCTGATACGCTGTTGCAGAAAGCCACGCAGTTTCTGCCCGGCCTGAATACGGAGGGCGGCGCGCAATGGATGGGGTTTCGTCCGTCGCTGCCCGATAGCCTGCCGGTGATTGGGGCCTCGCCACAGGCAAGGGACGTGATCTACGCATTCGGCCACGGCCATCTGGGCCTGACCCAATCGGCAGGAACCGCGGAACTGGTTGGCGCTTTGATTGACGATCAACCGGCCCAGATTTCTCTGACCCCCTTCTCGGCGTCACGTTTTTGAGGACAGGTCATGCGCAGCATCAAAACCATTCACGTGATCTCGGCCCATGCCGAAGGTGAGGTGGGCGATGTCATCGTCGGGGGTGTTCAACCACCACCCGGCGCGACCATTTGGGAACAACGCGCCTTCATCGCGCAGGACCAGACCCTGCGAAACTTCTTGCTGAACGAGCCGCGCGGCGGCGTGTTCCGGCATGTCAACCTGCTGGTGTCGCCGAAACACCCCGAGGCCGACGCGGCCTTTATCATCATGGAGCCCGAAGACACACCGCCCATGTCCGGCTCAAACTCGATCTGCGTGTCCACGGTGTTGCTGGATGGCGGGATCATTCCGATGCAAGAGCCCGAGACCCTCATGACGCTTGAGGCGCCGGGCGGGTTGGTGAAGGTCCGGGCCGAATGCCGAAACGGCAAGGCCGAGCGCATTTTCGTGCAGAACCTGCCCAGCTTTGTTGATAAGATATCGGTCCCGCTGGAGGTCCCGGGCCTCGGCACCCTGACCGTGGATACGGCCTATGGTGGGGACAGTTTCGTGGTGGTCGATGCAGCGGCATTGGGGTTCGAGATCGTCGAGGCCGAAGCCCGCGACATTGCCCGCATGGGCGTGGCCATCACCAATGCGGCCAATGAACAGCTTGGATTTACCCACCCCGAGAACCCGGATTGGGATCACATCTCCTTCTGCGCCTTTTGCGGGCCGCTGGATAAAACCGAAACCGGCCTGACCGGCAAATCCGCGGTCGCCATACAGCCGGGCAAGGTTGACCGGTCCCCCACTGGCACGGCGGTCTCGGCCCGGATGGCCCTGATGGCCGCGAAAGGGCAAATGACGGTTGGTCAGACTTTCGAGGCGGTGTCGATCATCGGATCGCGCTTTACCGGACGTATTGTCGAGCAAGCCCAAGTCGGCGACCGCCCAGCCATCATCCCCGAAATCAGCGGCCGAGGCTGGATCACTGGAACGCATCAACACATGCTCGACCCGGATGACCCCTGGCCCGGCGGGTATCGTTTGAGCGACACGTGGGGCGTATAACCGGTTGGAAAAGCTTGAATTCGGGGACGGTGGTTTCTACCTATAGAAGAGCAGTTTTCGAAATAGAGGCTTTATGAAGATACGCCTTGCCGCCCTGATCATCGTGATTGCGACCGTGATATGGTCGCTGAACCCCAAGCCCGACTATACGGAAATGTCCGCGACCTGCATGGGGAACAAAGGCAGCATGGCCGACGTTGTTTCCACCTGCGCGGCGCTTATGAAGATCGACGACCTTAGCCCGGCGCAGCAGAGCAGGCTGATCTCTGCCCGCGGCTGGGTTTATTATTCCGGCAAACACTATGATGAAGCGATCGCGGATTACACTGCGGCGTCCGTCCTTCAGCCCCTGGATGCAACTCCGGTTTTAAGGCGTGCTTTGGCGCTGGAGGCCATGAAGGATGAGGCCGGCGCTGATACAGCCTATTCCAAAGCGGTCGCCCTTAATCCCAGCAGTGCGCCATCCCGGTACTACAAGGCGCGGTTCGATCAGCGTCAGGGCAATTTTGCGGATGCGATAGAGGGATATGAGAAAACTCTGGAGATTGATCCGGCTTATAAAGAAGCGGGTTGGAATCTGGCAAACACGCATTTCGAAGTGGATGGACTTGACGGAACGGAAAAGTTTCTGACTCAGGCGGAAAAACGTTGGCCCGATCAGATGTGGGTGCACCTTGGTCGATTATTGCTTCACCTGAACGGAACAGGTGACGCCGAAAAGGGTCTTGCGGCTGCGAACGGAGTGTCTCGTTTGGAGTCAAACGGAGTCACCAATCTGTTTTTCCCGGCCATGGTTCATCTGAAGATTGGTGATGAGGAGAAAGGCGTGGAATTCGTTGAAGACTACGCCCGATGGACCGCTCAAAGATCCTATGTCCGAAAGGGGATTGTCGAAAGATGGGGTCAGAGGGTCGATGAATGGTTGGGCCTGCGCGGGAATCAAGAATGGATAACCCGTGCCCAAACATATGCGGAATTAGGAAGAACTGATCTGGCTCAGCACGAGATTAACACCTTTCTGAAAGATGCCCGGCGTTTTGATCGAGAGTATTTCTTTTGCCTCATTCGAGAAACCGGTGTGTCAGTGCCGCCAGAGTCTGAGGCGGGTTCTGCCGATCATTTGAGTCAAACGATCACGGATTATGTCCAGCAGCTTGCGGCGTCCAGCGGGTATGCGGATTTTGGAGTCGAGTAGAAAAACCTGGACTGCGGTCGGAACAGCCTATCAAACTGGAATTGGCTTGACCTCAAACGCCAACCCCCGTGTCAATTTGCGCCCCCACTAGAGGATTGATCCGAAACGCATCCTGTTTTAAGGGAGGCCCTGTCAAATCAGAGTCACCCTTGGGGCGGTAGGATTCTCGCGCCCCATCCGCAGCCACGAAGACGTGGCACACTCTTGGATCGCACGCCCCGAAAGGCTTAAAAAAGGTAAAAGAATATGGCAGAAAAATCGAACTTCGATATATTGTATACCATTGTAGACGAAGCGCCCGAGCTGGCCAGCGCGTCGTTCCTGCCCATCATTCGCAAGTTCGCTGGCGCCGCGGGTGTCAGCGTTGGCACTAAGGATATTTCGCTGGCGGGCCGTATTCTGGCAACCTTCCCGGAGAACCTGACCGATGCACAGCGTATCACTGACGATTTGGCCGCACTGGGTGAGCTGGTGAAAACGCCCGAGGCCAACGTGATCAAACTGCCGAACATCTCGGCCTCGGTACCGCAGCTGGTTGCTGCGATCGAAGAGCTGCAGGCGCAGGGTTACGATATCCCGAACTATCCGGAAGAACCGGCAAACGACGCCGAAAAAGCGATCCGCGCGCGTTACGATGCCATCAAAGGCTCGGCCGTGAACCCGGTTCTGCGCGAAGGCAACAGCGACCGCCGCGCGGCAAAGGCCGTTAAAAACTACGCTCAGAACAACCCGCATTCGATGGGCGAGTGGTCCGCAGACAGCAAAACCAAAGTCTCGTCGATGTCGGATAACGATTTCTATGCAAATGAAAAATCGGCCACCATCACTGCCGCGCAAGCTGGTGATGCAAAGATCGAATTCGTCGGCAAAGACGGCAGCGTGACAGTTCTGAAAGACGGTTGGACGCTGGATGAAGGCACCGTGGCAGACGCGACCTTCATGTCCGTCAAAGCCCTGTCTTCCTTCCTGGCCGAGGCCATCGAAGACACCAAGAAAGACGGCACCATGTTCTCGCTGCACATGAAAGCGACCATGATGAAAGTGTCGGACCCGATCATCTTTGGCTATGCGGTCAAAGCCTGGCTGGCCCCGGTGTTCGAGAAATTCGGTGCCGAACTGGACGCGCTGGGTGTGAACCCGAACTCGGGTCTGGGTGACCTGCTGGACCGCATCAAGGGCAATGCCGAGATCGTGGCCGCCATCGACGCGCTGAAAGGCGACCGTCCGTCGATGTATATGGTCGACAGCGACAAGGGCATCACCAACCTGCACGTGCCGTCGGACGTGATCATCGACGCCTCGATGCCTGCCGTGATCCGCGCGGGCGGCAAGGGCTGGGATGAGACCGGTGCCAAGGGTGACACCAACTGTGTGATCCCCGACCGCTGCTATGCCGGTGTCTATGACGAGACCGTCAACTTCTTCAAAGCCAATGGCGCGCTGAACCCGGCCACCGCCGGTGCCGTCGCCAACGTTGGTCTGATGGCGCAGAAGGCCGAGGAATACGGCTCGCACCCGACCACGTTCCAGGCGCCTGCCGACGGGACTATCCGTGTCGTTCTGGCCAATGGCGAGACATTGCTCAGCCATGACGTTGAAAAGGGTGATATCTGGCGGTCCTGCACCGTCAAGAAAGCGCCGATCGAGAACTGGATTCAACTGGCGATGGACCGCCAGCGCCTGACCGGGTCCGAGGCGATCTTCTGGCTGGACGCAAACCGCGCCCATGACGCCGAGCTGATCAAATACGTCAAACCAGCGCTTGAGGCTGCAGGTGTGGCCGACAAGTTCCAGATCATGGCGCCGCGTGAGGCAACCCGTCAATCACTCGAGACCATCACGGCAGGCAAGGACAGCATTGCCATCACCGGCAATGTTCTGCGGGACTACCTGACCGACCTGTTCCCGATCCTGGAGCTGGGCACCTCGGCCAAGATGCTGTCCATCGTCAAACTGATGAATGGCGGCGGTCTGTTCGAAACCGGTGCGGGCGGTTCGGCCCCGAAACACGTGCAGCAGCTGGTCGAAGAAAGCCACCTGCGTTGGGACTCGATGGGTGAGTTCTGTGCGCTGGGTGAATCGCTGAACTTTTTGGCCGACAGCAAGGGCAACGCCAAGGCCGGTGTTCTGGGTGCCGCGGCCGAGGCCGCAACGCAGGGCATTCTGGACAACAACAAATCGCCCAGCCGCAAGGTAGGCCAGCCCGACAACCGCGACAGCCACTACTGGTTTGCACGTTACTGGGCGGAAGCTCTGGCGGCACAATCCGACGATGCGGACCTGGCGGCCGAATTCGCGCCCATCGCCAAGGAACTGGCCGATAAGGAAGAGCAGATCCTGGGTGAACTGGCCGCCGCACAAGGCGCGCCTGCTGATCTGGGCGGGTACTATCACACCGATCCCGCCAAGACCGCAGCAGTCATGCGCCCCAGCGCGACTCTGAACGCGATCATTGGCTGATCCGTCAAGGCCACGCCGAAAGGCGTGGCTTTTTGCATTTCAGATCAGTGTGTTGAATAGAAAAAGGGGCTGACCCCCAAAGTCAGCCCCTTTTTGAGTGAGTGGGGAGGCTGAGCCTCACCGGTGTTGTTAAATCCAGATTACCATTTTTGAAGTTCCGGAAAATTGGGGGATTCCCGTAATTTCAGTCGATGGACGAATAAATTGGACGGATTTGCACGGTTATACGTGCTGCGTCACAAAAAGGGGCCGGTCCTGAGACCAGCCCCTTAGTTGTCAGCTGAACCGAGGGATCAGTTCGACGCTGCCATCAGTTTCTCGTTATGCTCGCGCAGCGTGTCCGAAACGATGGCGTACCATTCGCCGGATTCCCGCATCTCGTTCAGGCCTTTGTTCAGCATCGCCAGATATTGTTTTCCGAACGGATTGCTGCGGTGGCTGATGAAGCGCAGAGAGGACAGCGAAGTCACAAACGGATTTTCCACCAGATCGTTCGAGGTGAGGCCCATTTCCACCATAGTGTCGGAGAACAGCTGAACCTCGAAGGTTGCAACATCAGCGGTGCCGGTCAGAACAGCGTCAAGGCATTCACGCGCAGTGATCGGCTGCATCAGGGTCATGGTGTCGCCGTTGTGCAGACCTTCTTGCTCGAGGTCGTGGATGAACCATCCATCCATACGGCAGATCGTTGCGCCTTCCAACTGAGTGAACGTGGTGGCGTTTGCGTATTCGCTTTCTGGCAGGGTGTAGAAACCCACAACGATGTCATAGACGGGTACGGATGCGTCGAACTGGGTGCAGCGTACTTCGGTTTCCCATGACCATTCGTAGGTGCGGTTGGTGCAGTCCGGCATGTTCCACGCCATCGACACGTCAAACGCGCCCAACGGCAGCAGCGTTTCCAGGTGCGAGTTCCAATCGTCCACGAAGCTGATCGAATAGTCGCGCGCGTTGCCACCGCGCTGCAGCGCTGTTGTGCCCAGACGGGTGATCGCGCCGCCGCCATTCAGCGATTCATCGGCGAACGGCGCCCAGCCATTGCCGGTCACCAGCTTGATCGGCGGCTCGTAAACGCTCGACCGCTTGACGCTGGCGGCGCGTGCTTCCTCGGCCGCGATAATTTCCTGTGCGGACTGGCCATTCGGCAGGCTGCCGTCTTCACAGGGCAGGGCCAGCACAAGACCGGGGGCCAGGGCGTTCGGGTTGGTGATGACGTTGCGGTTTGCGTTGAAGATCGGCTGGTAGTTCGAGGTGCCATAGGCCGCGATTGCGATGGTGGCCATCGTATCGCCGTCTTCGACGGTATAGTTCGTACAGGCTTCCTGCGCGGCAGCGGCTCCGGCGCTAAGGGCGGTGACGGCTGTGGCCGACATCACGACTTTCTTCAGGTTGAATTCTAACATGTCCACTTCCTCCAGACATTTTTGTTGTCAGGCCGGTTTGGGCCTTAGCCATTTTCCATTTGATGACGCAGAGCGGTTGAAACGATGTCTCGCCACTCTCCAGATTGCTGCATGATCGCCAGACCCTGGTTGAGCGTCTCAAGGATCGCTTCCCCATCCGGATTGTCTTTGTGGGTCATGACGTTAAGCGACTTGATCGCCGCCAGGTTGGGGTTTTCGATGATGCGGTGTTCGTATCCCAGCCGCCCGATTGCCTCGACCGCCAGATGGGCCTCGATCGCCACGATATCGGCCGTGCCGTCCATGACCGCGTGAAAGCAGTCATCCGGCGAAACGGGGCGCATCAGAGTGATCGCAGGTTCGTAAAGGCCCACGGCGTCCATATGCGACAGCGACCAGCCCTCGGGGCGGCAGATCGTGGTGCCGGCAAAATCGGCATAGGTCAGGGTCTGTTCATAGCCCGAGCCATCCCGGGCAAAGAACGTGTCCACAACCTCGTAGAACGGGTTCGAGAAGTTGTAGGTTTCACAGCGTTCGCGGTCCTTTTCGGACAGTGCTGCGGCCTCTTCGCATTTCGGGCGCGACCAGGGGAAAGTGGCGTCAAAGGCCAGTGTCGGCATCAGCAAGTCCAGATGCGAGGACCAGTCATTGACGAACTGGATCTTGTAGTTCTGTTCGGGCGCGGCGCGCAGCATCGCGGTTTCCACCAGATTGGTGTAGAGGCCGCGATGGGGCAGACCCTCGTCGGTGAAGGGCGCATAGTTGCCGCCAGTGATCAGCAGCAATTGGCGATCCCGGATCTTCGGACGTTCACCTTCATCCGCGTTGCGGATCAGGGCGGCCCCTTCGGCACGGGCGGCTTCGATTTCCTTTTTGGCCTCGGCCCTGGCTGCGATCACGGCGTCTTCGCTGGCCTTTCTGGCTTCGGCTTCGGCCTCGGCAACCCGGGCTTCAGCGTCGGCGATGGCTTTTTCGGCGCGTTTTTCCGCAGCCTTGACCAGCTCTGCTGCCATTTCGGCGGCCATTGCTTCGGCTTCTGTCTGCGGTGCAGCCGGCGCGCGCCCGATCTCTTCGAGACAGGGCAGGGTCAGCACATCACCCACCCGGATGACGTTCGGGTTGTTGCCGATCACATCGCGGTTGGCGTCAAAGATGATGCGGAAATCTTCGGTCGAATATACTTCGATGGCCAGCTCGCGCAGGCTGTCGCCGCGCTGGATTTCATAGGTCGAGCATGCCTCTTGCGCCGAGGCGGTACCGGCCGCGGCAGCAAGTGCCAGGCTGGATATGAACAGATGGGGTTTCATGGGTCCTGTAGCTTTGCCTTGGTTAGTTTCTTGTAAGTTTCACAACGCTGATCGAGGTATTGTCCTGATCCGGATCGCCCTTGGCCCGGAGGGCCTGCCACAGCGCGTCGGCGATATCCTGCGCCCAGGCCTGTGCGTTGCCCTGAACGATGGTCTGAATTTCGGCGTCGCTGAGGTATTGCAGCCCGTCACTGCCCAGGATCAATACGTCTGATGCGGTCAGTTCCAGCGGTTCTTCGGGGCAATCGACCTTGGGGATCGCGGCCCCCATGACAACCGAAGTCAGCTGGTTGCGGTCGGGATGCACCTGTGCTTCGGCCTCGGTCAGTTTGCCCTGTGTCACCTGTGCGTCGATCACCGGTGCCATCGAGTGATCTTCGTTGATCTGGCGCAGAACCCCGTCGCGGAACAGGTACAGCGGGCTGTCACCGATCGAGATCCAGAATGCACGGCGACCAAGCAGCAGAAGCCCCAGCAGGGTCGACCCCATGTTGAACTTGGCGCCCTTGTCTTCGCAATGGGCCGCGATTGCTGCGTTGGCCTGCATCGCCGCCAGCGGCAATGCGTCGACCGCTGCGGCCTCAGACAGGGGGGTATTTTCAAGTTCGGCGTCCAGGGATTCACGCCAGGCTGCGACGACAAGATCCGAGGCTATCTCGCCTGCTGCGTGGCCGCCCATACCGTCTGCAATCACGACATAGCCTGCATCCGCTGCATCGAACATGCGCGCGGCAATCGCGTCTTCCTGCGTGTCGCGCTGACCCTGATCCAGGATCAGCGCAATATCATATGCCGGTTGCGCCAGCATCTATCAGGCATCCCGCCAGTCAAAGCCGTCATCGCAGAACGCGGCAAAGCGGATCGAGGTTTCGCTGATGCGGATCAGGTCGCCGCTGGACAGCGCAACGGTGCTGAGAACCGGTTTGCCGTTCAGGCGCACCAGATTGGCCTTACCGCCGTGCCCCAGATAGCATTTGCGATCCTCGGGGTCATAGGCGATCACCGCATGGTTGCTGCGCGAGATACCCGTGTCGCCAAAGTCCAGCTGAATGGCCTGATCATCGTTGCGGCCAATCTGCATCAGACCCTCGGTCAGCGTGATGCATGCGCCTCGGCCTGGGCCGGCGGTGACAACCAGCCAGCCAACCGGGAAGGTCTCTTGCGCGGTCTCGGTCTTGGCGACCGGTTCGGTGCTCTCGATCAGGTCCTGAACATGTGTGTCCGCGCGCTCGAACCCCAGGAAGGTGGTCTTGACGCGACCGCGACGGTCCTCGGCAGGGGCTGGGTCTGCGACTGGCTGTTGCGGCTCGGGCTGCGCTTCGGGTGCGGGCTCGGCCTGTGCCACAGGTTCGGATTCAACGGTTTCAACGACCACCTCGACAACCGCTTCGTCCTGAGCGGGCGGTTCCACCGCAGCGTCTTCCTCGGTGGCGAAGTGCAGGGTCACGACAGGCTCTTCCGGTTCGGGCTGCGCTTCGGGGGCCTCGAAAATATTGTCGTGATCTTCGGCAACGACCTCGGTCAGAACAACCTCGTCTTCTGCGTCGTCGGTTACATCCTCCGAAAACTCGGGCATCTCCTCTTCGGGGATCAGGTCATCACTGTCCTCAAAACTCTCGGAAGACATGTTGCTGCCGCCCAGGGCCGCGCGCAGCGCGTTGAAATCGGCAATCGGCTGGGGCTTTTCAGCCTCAGGCGCGGCGGCGTCTTCGGCCTCGGTCTCGGTGATTTCGGTTTCGGCTTCCTTGGCTTTGCCAGCACCTTCGAGAAGCCGGCTGAGAGGGCTTTTGTACTTAAACATGATGTCGATACCTTTGCTGTCTTTCACGGAACCTGCGTCCTGCGGGGCTGCTATTCACCTCTGCGCGCATCGGCACAACGGCACTTATGATACGGAAATCAAACCAACTTTTATCTTCCGCGGCGGGCCGGTCCCCGTCAGGGTGGCGGATTTCCAGGCACCACCCTCAGCTTTCACATAGCGGCAGATCACTTGCGACCGGTCAGATTACTCCTGCGTCAGCGGCATCACGGCATCCGTCCGGGCGCCGTCGCGCATCACGGTCAGGCGGGCCTCGGATTGTTTCTCCGCAACCAAAGCGTTCAGCATGGCATCCAGGCTTTCCTGGCCGTCGAGGCTCGTCCCGGTTTGCGCTTCCGAGATCAGAACATCGCCCCGCTTCAGACCACCGGCCGCATCGGCAGGCACGGAGGTGACAAGAGTTGTCCAGCTCTGACCATCCTCATTGCGAACGGTAAAGCCGTAGCCGTTTTCCAGCCCGACAACGCGGATGGCAGGCAGCGCCAGCAACCCGTTCTGCGCAAGTGTTTTGCCCAGCGGGCGGTAGCGGGCCGTCACACGGATATAGCCGTCGGGATCAATTGCCAGATCGTCCAGCACCTGTGCCGCAAAGCTGGTGTTTTCGCGGATGGGTTCACCGTTCAGGGTATAGATCGCGTCGCCGCGTTTGACCCAGTCACCGATCACCGACATGTCCTGCGCCGGATTAACACCGGTTATGGCGATGATGCTGCCGGTCGATGCACGACGTCTGGAGGTCTGGAACGGAATTTCGACATCCCAATGCGAGAATGCAACCTGTGTCTCGGCCGGCAGTGCTGCTGCCGCCGGGGTTGGCAGAGTTTCGGCTGTCCGGGCCTGTTCCGGATCAGCCGACTGGCCCTGTGTCTGCTCGACAGGCGCCTGAGTTGGTTCTGCCTTGACTGGTGCCGGATCAGCCTGTTCCGGCGTGTTTTCGGTGGCGGCGACCTGCTCGACAGGTTCTTGCGTTACTGCCACCTGTTCTTCTGTTTCCGGGACTGCAGGTGCTGATGCAACTGCAACATCCTGTGCCGGTTCGTTCGTTTCGCCGGACATCAGGAAATAACCGCCCGCCGCCAGACCAACGGCGATGACAGCTGCGCCGGCAATCAGTTTGCCGCTGCCACCCGATCCGCTTTTGACCACGGTGTCGACCGCAACAGCGGCTTCTTCCTTGGCCGTGAACTTGGCGAGTTCATCGTCATTCTTGTCTTCATTGCCCAAGGCAAGATCGGCATTTCCGGCCAACAGGGCGGTGACCACGGCTTCGGCGTTTTCGCTTTCGGCCTTGATCCGGGCCTTTTCGGCCTCTTCATCCTTGCGGTCCATGCCTACGATGACCGAGACCGGGCGATAGTCGAACGTATCGAACATGACGCTGGGGCCGCGGAACATGCGCAGCCAGTCCAGCGCGCTTTGCAGGCGGTCGGTGACGTGCACCTCCATCGCCTTGTCGATCGCCGCCAGGAACCCTTCGGGATAACCTTTGAACTGTCCGGCCAGCGGGGCGTAAGGGTCTTGCTGACCGTTGTTGAAGGCGTTCAGGCGGGTCTGACCGTCTATTGGACGCTCGCCGCTGATGGCGTGATACAGCGTCGCGGCCAGCACATAGAGGTCGCTGCTCGGGCCTTGCTCGGCCCCGCGCACATAGAATTCGTGCGGCGAATATCCGTCTTTGATCACGCGTAGGGTCAACAGCGCAGCGGATTGGTTCGCGGCCTGTTCGCGCGCGGCACCAAAGTCGATCAGAACCGGATCACCGTTTTCATCAATCAGGATGTTGTCGGGCGAGATATCCCGGTGCAGCATTCCGCTCTGGTGGATGAAAGACACTGCCGACAGCATCTTTTCGGTGACCTGAACGATGAACTCGGGGCCGGTTTTGTTGTCGGTGTTTTCGACATAGTCCAGCAGGTCGCAGCCCTTGATGAAATCCATCGCGATATAGGCTGTGTCGTTATCCTCGAACACCTGATGGACGTCGACGATATTCGGGTGGACCAGGCGCGCGTGGTTGCGCGCCTCTTGAATGAACAGATCGATGATCGCGCGCAGATCGTCCTTGTGGTCGGGATCGGTGGCCTCAACCAGATCGCCATTACGGTGGCATAGCGCCCCTGGGAAGCACTCTTTGATCACCACCTCGCGGTCCAGGCTGTTGCGGGCCAGATAGGTAATTCCGAAACCGCCATTGCTGAGGAAACGCAGGATTTCGTACTGTCCGCGCAGCAGCTTGGCGCCGGGTTGAAGTCCTTCGATTTTCGGTTCGTCGTGCGATGCACCGACCGCCTGGTTGTGGCTCATTTCTTTCCGCCCGTTCTGATCGTTTTGCGGTTTTCTTAACTGGGCCAATTCGCCCCTGAACTCGCAACCAAACACAACCGCAGGACACTTGAGACGGTTAGACGTTTCAATTTTGACTTTATTGGGGCCGCCTGATGGCTTCACTATGGATCGTTTTTATGGAATGACTATATATTGTGTTTTTATCCTGCACTGCATCTAAATATTGAAAAACGCCCTGCACAAAATACAGAGGGAACGACTCTTTGTCTCTGCTTGGTCAACGGAGTCGACACGTTCGAGCCCCGATTCCACGGGACTCGAATCGCAGCGTCGCGGCGCAATCTTAACGAGAAGTTGTCAGGTTCCGGTTTTTGGCTGAACCGAATCCACCCGGCTGCCCGCCCAGGCAAGGTTGTCACTGAGCTGCGCCAGAATGCTGATCGCATCTTTCAGGGGGGCGTCGCCGCTTTCGAATTGCAGCAGCAACAGCAGGTCCGTGGCTTTTTCGAATTCGCCCGGTATCCAATCGGCCTTGGGGTCGATCTCTCCGCCTTGCTCAAGACGCTCGGCAAAATCCTCGACGATTTCCTGACACGAGTGCAGGAAGGCCGAAGGTTCGATATCTGACGACTCGCGCAGGTCTTCGTAGATGCTGGCAATCGCGGCCAGCCAGTCTTCGAGGATCGGATTTTCCAACGGCGGCAAGGCGGATTCCAGCGCGGCGTGCATGGAACCGGTTTCCGGCTGCTGCAGTTCGACTTCGGGTCCAGTCACTGTCTCCAGAAACGGCAGGAATTCCTGCTTCAGATCGGTGCGCGCGGCTTCCAGATCGGCCAGGCGGCGGTCGGATGCGACCTGCAGGACCTGTTCGGCCAGATTCTGGCCGCCGCAGGTTTCCCAAAGGGTGAAATCCGGCTCGGGCTCTTGCGCCATGGCGCGCACAGCCACCGGAGTGCCGATCGGCACGACCGTGCGGAACAGGTCTCCCTTTTCCTTGTTGAGTCGCGAAACAACTCGGTCCAGCGCATCGCGAACCGGTGGCAGGTCGGCATGGGTGACGGCCAGCAGGCTGTTGGTGCGCAGCTCCTGCGGGACCTGGGACCAGAGATGCCGTTCGGTTTCGCGCCAGGCATTGGTGCCGTTGGTGCACCAGATCGCGCAATCCACGAATTTCAGCAGATCGAGCGTTTCCTTGTAAGTATCATCCAGCGCCCCGGTTCCGGGCAGGTCGAACAGCGAGATTTCCTGCAGGGCAGGGGTGTTCAGCCCGACCGAGATGAAATCGGGCGCATCAGCCGCGGCTTTTTCCAGCGCGATGCCGGAATAGGTCTTGGGCTCTTTGTCCCACCAGCCGACGGTGGTTTCCGGCGTCTCGGAATAGGCGACGATCACCAATGGCAGTTTCAGGTGCTGCGGTCCGGTGGGCAGAATGTCCGCGCCGGCCAGCATGTTGGCGAGGCTGGATTTGCCAGCCCCGAATTCCCCGGCGAAACCGATATTGACCGCGTTGGACAGCCGTCCGGCATGGGCAAGGGCGCGCTCACGCATCTCGTCCAGCGCCGTATCGGCCGGCAGGTTTTCGGTCGCGGTCAGAAAGCGCTCAAGTTGTCTAACTTCCTGTTCGGTTCCGGGAAATTCGATCATTCCGCAGCCTCTGTTAATCGTTTGTCTAGTTCATCCGGGCCAAAGATGGCGCCCAGCTCTTCGGTGATGCGCTGCGCGTGGTCAAAGGCCTCTTGTGCCTGTGCGCGCTCATTGGTTTCGCCGCTTCCGGCCCGATGTTCAAGATGCCCGGCGAGCAGGGCCAAATAGTGATCCAGAACCGTGTTCAGACGTTCCAGCAGATCGCTGCGCGCGGTGTCCACCAGATCGTCGCCGATCATCTCGAATTCCTGCACGATCATGCGTTCGGCCCGGCTCACAACGCTCTTGCGCGAGATCAGGCGCGACAGCCAGGTGACCCGCAGTTCCACCGTTATGCCGCGGGTCAGCGCCGTGGTGTCCGGGCGGAACCAGCGCACGGCGCTGGTGTTCATCCGGTTGTCGGTCGGGTCCTGCCAACCGGGAAGGGCGCGCAGGGCCGCGTTGCTTTGCATATCGACCGAATACAGCTCGCTCAGCATGCGTTGGCGCACGACCTGCGTGGCGCCTTGAACAAGCTCGCGCATACGGTCGCGCAGCGGGGTGAAGTTCAGTTCGGTTTCGCCGCCTTTGGCCAGCAACGGAGAATCCCCGTTCGGACCCCGCACCACGGCCGATACGGACTCGGCCACAGTGTCGTCCATGACACCGCGCAGATTGGCCAGAATATCGTCCATGTCGTTGACGATTCCGCCCATCTTCTCGGCGACAAGCGCGCGCAGATCCGCCAGGGTCTTGTCATTCTCGTCATTGTTTTCGGCGGTGGGCGTGGATTCGTCCTCGATTGCGCGCAGATGTGCCCTGCTACGCTCGACCTCGCCTTGCGCAAACGTGTTGAGGTGCTGCCACGCCATCCGCAGCTGTTCGTTGCGCGGGCCCTCGGTCAGGGCGCTGGTCACGTGGCGGCGCAGGTCCGGCAAACCCGAGGCGATCATTGCGGCAAAGCGCAACACGCCTTCGCGGCTGATCGGGCCGGGGCCCTGTTTGATCTCTTCCACCCCGTCCAGATATTGCTTCATCTGCGCCGGATGCGCCCGCAGCCAAGCCAGGACTTCGTCGTGATTGATGCCGGTTTCGTCACCGGTCAGGGCGTAATGCGCCCATTGCGCGCTGCCCATCAATACGTCGATATCCGAGTTTCCAAGGGCTTTTTCCAGGCCGTCCATAACATCGGCCCGGACTTTGCCAGCATCCTCGGGACCACCTCCCAGCTCATCGACGCGGTTGATGAAGACCACGATCTGACCCAGTTCCAGCGCCTGCATCAGGCGGAACAGTTTCAGGTCGGCCCGCGACAGGGCCTGATGCGCCGACAGAACCACCACAAAGAAATCGGATTCCTTGAGGTACTGGCGCGAGATCTCTTCGCGGATCAGCAGCGGGTCGTTGACGCCCGGCGTGTCGGTCACCGTCAGCGGATACGGGAAATGGCCGATGTCGAAATAGACCTCGGCCTTGCGGGTGATGTCGCTATAAAGGCCACGATCCGAACCCGGATCGTGCTCGCCTGCTTCGGTGGGATCATCCCCGGCACAGACATAGCGCGCCAGATCGTCCGAGGTCAGCTCGTCAAGGTCGTGATGCTGCCCCAGCAGGTGCTTGTAGCTTTCGCCCAGACGCAGCTTGGCGCGGGTTTTCATCGCCTCGACCTGCTCTTCGATCATCTCGCGCTTATAGCTGTCCTCGTCATCGGGGAACATGTTGCGCAGCTCTTCGCCCTCGGCGATCAGCGCCTGCCACTGGCGGTTGTCGAAGAAATGGAACTCGGCCCCCGAGATCCGCCCCGAAGGGTGGCCGAAGTGCATGTCGGTAATCACCGTTGTCCAGGGGTTCACGTCCGACGGCAGGTATTCGGCCTGACCGGTGAATCCATTGATCAGACGGGACTTGCCCGCCTTGATCTGCCCGACAAAGGCGATCGAAGGTTTCAGGTTCGTCAGATCGCTGACGATGCGTGAGATGAACTGGCGGGTCTCATCATTCGAGGCGCCGTTCATGTCTTCGGCAATACGGATTAACTCGCGACGATTGTTTTCACTCATAAACCTTACCCTGGTAACCTGTAATCACGGATCGAATTCATCGAAAAATTGAACGAAAGGGGCGCAATCATCCATCCGGCCTTTTCAGTGTGGCCCACAGATTGACAACGGCGCCCAGCTTGCGCGCCTCGTGTACGGCGATGGCAAAACTCTTACCATCGTTCAGAATGGCCAGCCCGGCGCCCTTGCCGCCAGAGGGCCGCATGACAATCAACTGCGGGTGGTCCATCACGTTGGCCGAGTCGCCATCCCAACCCGCAAGGTCGCGGGCGAACCGGGCCAGCAGATCGGAATTCGGGTACAGCGGTTCCCCTTCGTCACAGGTGCCGTCCATGCGCGACGACGCCCCATCTGCGCCCTGCGCCAGAACCCGGCCCTGGGCAAACCGTTCCGAACCGTCATAGAACCGCTGCGCCAGAGAGTCGGCGGGTTCTTCTGCCGCTTCTTCCTTGGAGGGGTCGGAGCCCTCGGGCTCGTCCGGGACGATGGAAATGACCGGGTCCGCAGGCAGTTCGATTTTCCCGCAAGCGCTTTCAAGCTCGCTGTAGGTGATGCCCACATCGTCGGCCTCAAGCGCATTGTCGGGCTGTAGCGAAATCATCTCCAACGGTGCAGGGGCCGCCGCAATGTCGGTCACAAGCTGTGCCAGCTTGGCGGCCAGTTCCTCGCGGGGTTCGGTTTCGAAATCCGGAGCGATGCCGGACTGAACCCGGAACACATCGGTGATCCGGGAACTGTTGACCTCAATGGCGAGGCAATCGCCATTGGCGGCAGTGAATTCCAAACGGCGCGGCAGGATCGTGCCGCGAATGGTGTCCAATACCTTATCGCGCCGACCCCGGGACGTTTCCCCGGGAACCGTGACCGCCGGGTTCAGGCGCGCCACAGACAAGCGCCCGATGTCGTCGAGCATCTCGAGTATGTTCGTATCCACCATGCCGTGACCCCCTCTGGTCCCGTCTAAACTGCGGCCGCGACCGGCCCCAGGCTGAGATGCGATTTTGTCAGCGCCAACCCGACATTGGCGCTGCTGCGACAGATGTAGCAGACCACATGATCGGGATATTCCCGGGTCCGCAGAAAGATATTCAGCCGATCATTCGAAAACACCGCGATTTCCCCAAATCCCGGATTGTCGACCTCTTCGGCGCCAGCTTCGCGCAGCAATTGCTCAAAGGCTTTGACACCGCGACCCTGAAACAGGTTAGCCACGGCAAGGGCGAGACTGTCCAGAACGTCGGCGCTGTCTTGGTCCTGGGTGTTGGTCCCAAGCAACATCCCGGTTTCCATATCGACATACCCGGCTGCAATACAGTCGGGTATGGTTTCCATCGCGGTGTTCAGTGCGGCTTCGATCGTCATCGCTTGCTACCTGAGGTTCTGGTCATAACACACGGAATTCTGCCCCGCCGTTTTTCGCTGCATTCGGCACCGGGCGAACCGCCCCCTTGGCATAGCGCGCGAAATGCTCGGCTGCGATCTGGTCGAATTCCTCAAGGAACGCCCCGAACACTCTGGTCATGCCTTCGACATCGTCCGGCAAATCCTCACCGGCGGTGATGTCGCGCCACATCGAGGCCGCGCTGAGCGGTGCGTCGGTCGGAACGTTCACCAAGATTTCCTGGCTTTCATCCGTGTCGCCCGGCGAGGCGGGCTCGTCGCTGGCGGTGCCATTGGACATGGGCACAACCTGCATGTTCACGAGGCCGCTGGATTCCGGTTCCGGTTCGTATTCATCCTGAGCGCCACTCGACTGTTCAGACAGCAAGGCGGCGATCGAGGATACCGAAACTTCGGCGCGTTGGTCTTCCGGCTCTTCGAGCGGTGCCTGATCCTGTTCGGGCGTGTCTGCCAGCTTGCCTTCCAGCGACGCCATGAACGGGTCAGATTCTGCAGCGGCAGGTTCTTCCAATGTCTCAACGGGTTCTGCCGTCAGGCTGACATCGTCGTCGTCCATTTCATCATCGTCCAGCAGGTCGAAATGATCTTCGCCTGTCGACTCGTCCGTGTAGTCCGCCAGATTCAGACTGTTGCTTTCCGTATCCCGGAAAAAGGCGCGCAGATCGTCGCCTTCGGCCTCTGGTTGCGGTTCCGACACCGGCGTTTCGGTGCCCATCTCGGCGCGCAGACGCTCGGCCTCTGCCGCGTCAATGCGTTCTTCGCGGTCGGCGTCCTCAGAGCGACGCTCGACGCGGGTCGGGCGCACGGGGAAGCTGGTGACGACCTCGTCTTCGCGGCTGGCTTCGGGAACGGGGTTGACCAATTTCAGGGGGGCCGGTTCCTCGGCCTGCTCCACCATGCGTTTCGGGCGGATCGGTTGCACGGGTGCGCCCCCGGCCAGGCCGTTGTCGATCTGATAGCGCGTCAACATATCGGCGCGGTTGTCCATGATCTGTTCGGTGATCTGCAGGAAGCTGTCGACCATTTTGCCGCCGCCGCTGCGCGCCCACTGTTCCGCATCGCCGCTCTTGTCCCGGGCAATGATTGCGTCACGGGCCGAGAACAGGATCGACCGGTTGAACAGGTGGCCCGCTTCGCGGTTGACCCGGCGCAGCACCTTTTGCCGGTCTTTCGGACCCAGCACATCGGCCCGGGTCACCAGCAGCAGAGAGTTATGCTGCAACCGTTCCGGCAGAGATACCCATGTCGCACGTTCGGTCTCGCGCCAGGCCTGGGTCGCATGGGTGCACCACAGAACCCCGTTGGCCTGTCCAACCGCACGGCGCCAGACGTCGTTTGAGATCTTCGGATCAGAGATACCGGGGGTGTCGATCAGGTCCACCGCTTCCAGAATGTCGGCCTCAAGGAAAATGCGCACGAATTGGGCGTCGTTGACACCGACAGATTCCAGCTGATCCAGAGTAATGTTCTCGCGGGTCCCATCGGGGCGCTGCACATAGGCCGATTTCTTGCCCCAGCTGAACCAGACGGGCGGCAACTGCGTGGCCGTTACCTGCGTCGGCAGCGCCTGCGAGCGCAGCAGAAAGTTCATCAGCGTCGATTTCCCGGCACTGAACTCTCCCATCAGCGCAAAGATCGGCTTGCGCCGGGACCACTGCTCGATGCGTTCCCAAGCCTTAGGAGAGACGAAGCGGGTTTGTGTATCTTTTGCCATGTCGCTACTTATGCTGCCTCGTTACTAAGATCTTTCAGGATGTCGCCCAGAATATCGTCACGCGATTTCTTGGGGGTCATGCCCGCCATCAGGGCCGCCTGACCCGGATCCTGCTCGGCCGAGGCCGAAATGTTCAGCAGGGTCTCTTTCTGCTCGCGCAGGAAGTCGGACAGGCCCGCCCGAACGTTTTCCAGAACGGCTGCGATCTGGTTTTCCTCAAGGTCCTTGGTGATCGAGTTCGCCTCGGACGCGATCAGGCGCGTGTAGTCCGCGGCATAGGCCTCGAACCCTTTGCGGCGTTGCCACCAGCGGCGCCACCAGGTGCTTTGCAAGTCCAGCGCGATGGTGCGGCCAATGCCCAATGGCGGCGGCACACGGGGCACGATGGGGGCCTCGATGCTGAACTCACCCAGATGGTTGCCCAGCAGCTTTTGATACAGCGCTTCGACATCCGCCGCAGCAGCGCTGTAGAGCGCCCCGGCGTCTTTGCGCATTGCACGGGCAAAGCTGAAATAGGCGGCCTTTTGCAGGGTACGCAGACCCGCCGGGTCATACTGCCAGGTGCCTTGCTCGCCATTCTGTTCCAGATGCGAAATCAACGAGTCCGTGGCCCGTTTGACAAAATTCCTCTCGGCCGAATTCAACCGATCCAACACCTTGTCACGCAGAGAGGTGGCCAGTTCGGCGGCCTTCTTTTCATATTCTTCGGTCACCTTGGCGATGGCCTCTTCTGGCGAAACACCGTCGAGATCGCGCACCACGCCCTGACCGTCGGACAGGTTCTTGGCCACCGCGGTTGCTCGAATCTGGCTGGCAATGTTGCGGGCCCGGTGACGGACGCGGTCCAGCAGGCGATTGCCCGCCCCTTCGGCGATACGCTCATTCATGGCCAGCAGCAGGTCAGGCAGACCCGACAGTGCCCAGATCTTGTCGAGCGAGGGCGCCTGATCGCCAAACCCGGCGGCCAGATAGAAGGTGTTCAGGGCCTGACGGGATTCTTCCGACAGGATATCGGGGTTCCCGGTCAGGGCTGCCTCGGCCCAGAGTGCGCTGCCGAACACGACGCTGGTATTGGTGTCGATATTGTTCTGCTTGAGCGTGTCCTGAATCCGGTCACGAATCTCGGGCACCTGGTTCACCGGATCGGACAGCTCGTCGATCCGATTCACAAACAGGATGATCTGGCGGTTTTCGAACTGCGCGATGATTCGCATCAGCGCCATGTCCATGGTGGTCAGCGCCTGGCTCGCCGCCAGCACCACAACGCAAACTTCGGACCCGCGCAGACTGCGCAGGGTGATCTGTTCACGCACCATGAAGGTATCGTTGACGCCGGGCGTGTCACACAGCTTCAGCGAGATCGGATATTGCGGAATGTCCATGAACAATTCCGCCGACTTGGTGACATCGGCAAAGCGCCCGGTTTTCGGGTTGATATCCGGGTCGTCTTCGTCGCCCAGGCAGACATAGCGCTGGATCAGCTCGTCGTCGAAATAGTCGTACTGGTGGCTTTGCCCAAGGATCAGGTCAAAATGCTGACCCAGCCGGGCTTCGGACTTGGCCTTCATCTCACCGATCTGACGGCGGATGTCTTCCATCTCGTCATCGGCACCGGCCCGGTTGGCCAGTTCGCCCAGACGGCCACCGCCGACCATCAGATTGTCCCATTCTTCCTGTTCGAAAAAGGTGAACTTGGCCTTTTTGTCGCCTTCGGTGCGGGTGTTGATGTTCAGCGTGGTCACCACCGAGGTCCACGGGTTCACATCCGAGGGCAACAGGGCAGGACGCCCGGCCAGA
The DNA here is from genome assembly GCF_056540565.1 of Ruegeria sp. AM9. Lineage (NCBI taxonomy): Bacteria > Pseudomonadati > Pseudomonadota > Alphaproteobacteria > Rhodobacterales > Roseobacteraceae > Ruegeria > Ruegeria sp. AM9. The sequence goes on along the minus strand of NZ_JBQFWY010000005.1, from coordinate 72,721 downwards.
ATGTTCACGATCGAGGATTTGCCAGCCTTGACCTGCCCGACCAAGGTCACGCTGGCCGTGAAGTTCTCCATGCGTGTCTTGAGCGTTGCAAGCCGCGCCGAGGACCGCGCATCTGCCACCTCTGTCAGCTGGTCGATCTGCGTGGTCAGCGCCGTCATTGCCGAGGTCATCGGCGTCAGTGCTTCGTTCCCTACGGACAGAAGGTGGTCGTTACGGGCCATGCTCAGCCTCCGGTTCCAGTAGCGGCGATGTGGGGTTGCACCTGACCGTCAGCAGAGCTGGTCAGGATATCGATCCGGGCGATCAGGTTCAGCGCATTGCCCAGAATCGCAGCCTCGGCGCCCGGCGAAATTTCTTCGTAGGCGCCGGAATCGGCAAGCACTTCGATTGAACTGAACTGTTCACTGTTTTCCAGCAGGGCCAAACGGCGTCCGGTCGGAAAGCCTTGGGATTTGGATTTCGGCAGTGGCATCCGGGAATTGGCGAGCAGATAGTGGCCCCCCGAATGCGTGCGTAAAGAAACGCCAAAGCCCGTGTTCGGGTGGTCCTGATTCAAGGACTTCAGTTCACCAAGGAAACTTTCACGTGCAAGACCAACAGCGTCTTGCTCAGCAGCAGCAGAGTTCATCATATTGGTCACGGCTAAGACCCCTGTGTTCGAGTTGAGCAAAAAACTCTTACGGCGCCCGAAGGCAGGAAAGACTCATTAATTCCCGCTCTCCATAAATTACTGGCAAGGCGGTGTTATTTTGACGCGAATAAGATATTTTGGCGTTTGAAATGTGGCGCAAATATGGTCTGAGCCCTGCGGCGGCTTTCAACCCATGGTCGCAAGATCAGAGTTCCGGCAATTCACGATCCCGAGTGATGAGTGATTGATCTGCGTTTCTGAGGCGCGGTTTTGATCGAAAGCCGTGTTGTAATGTTATGAATAGTAAGCAAAAATACCAAGCTTGTAAGAATTGCGCTGAGCCGAAGGGGTGGGCTCTCTGATGTGCGGAGCGCAATAGGCGGTTTCGGCGTTATTTTCGAAGCAGCACGTTACTCAACGTAGACGCGTTTAACGTGTAGTGGGTTTTTCCGTGACGTGCAGAGCTAAAAAATCATGCGCTAGGCGACGTAATTCGAGCATAACACCTCAACGTCGAAATGGTGGCGGACACGGTTCAGGCGGAATCGGGGCAAGGGCGCTGGTCAAAAATTCGGTCGCGATTCCGGTGCCTGATGCTGCGGGTCGGTCGCCACCAATACGTCAGGTTCGATTGCCATGGGGCCGCGCTCAATAATCTTGCGCGCAAGTGAATTTCCCTCTCGCACTCGACCACAGGCTTTGTTATTGAGCACGTCATTCCGGTACTCAGGGCCGGTACTGCGGGTGTGGCGAAATTGGTAGACGCACCAGATTTAGGTTCTGGCGCCGCAAGGCGTGGGGGTTCAAGTCCCTCCACCCGCACCACTATGATTTTCAGCGGAAAAACTGATATTGAAACGGATGCAGGCTTGGCGCTCTCCGGGGTTTCTGTTTGGTCGCGGCTCTCACTGTTTTTTGCCGCCATCCGGCTGCGCATCGGCAAGAACTTGGCAAATAGGGGGAAATTTCCGGAAACTCGGCTATACTCCTGGTCATCAGTAGACAGGAGATTGCCATGCTTTACCCACTTGCAACGCTTGAGGCCGACAAGCTCAACGCGGTTCAGGCGCTTGAACAGGAAATCGGACGCCCGGTTGTCGCGCTTGCCGCAGTTGACGCCGATACGGCCAACCTGCCGAAAGAAGACCTGAAAAAGTTGCAGGCCCTGGAAGATAAGCTTGACGTCGTTCTTGTCGCAATGCGGCCAAGCTAGGGGGTCCGAAGAACCTGAACGCTTGCGGCCCAAATCGTTGCGGTGCCTTAGGCGGCCTCGACCAATGTGTCAGGTTTCTTGGCCGCCGGTTGTGTGACCAACAGGGACGCCTCAAATGATTTGAGAACCGGGCGGGCTGACTCATAGCCTTGCCCCGAGGCGAGATCGAGTTCCGGGAACATGGTCTGAATCTCGGCGATGCTGTCATCATCAAGTGAGGCCATGCCCGTTTTCCCCAAAAAGAGGCTTTCAGACGCGACGCCATTGGCCCAGACGATCTGATGCTCGTCAAAAAGCAAATGGAAATACTCGACTTCTCCACCTTCCCGCACGGACACCCCGTCACCGTCAACCAGATGAGTGGCGGCGGCGAAAACCTGCGGGCAGGCGAATTGCAACTCGACCTCGGCCCCCTGTAACAGGATGCGATGCTGCGGGCTGACTTCCAGCGTCTCTTGCGCGCCAAGAACACCCGCCCGAATTCTGACCGGCGCAAATTTCCCAATGGCGGCCATGGTGCGACGACCAATCCAGCGGATCGGTTGCGCGCCATTATCCATGGTCAGCACCAGATCTCCGGCTTGCAGGTTTTCGATTGCTCGCGGACCGTCGGGGCAGGCGATCATTGCGCCCCGTGCAAAACACAGTGGATTGGAATCGACCCTTACCCCGGTCAGCGAATATCCGGTGTTGAAACCGTTCGCATAAATCGGCGACACCAGTTGAATCGACTGGATCGCGCTTTCCTCGATCGCGTCCTGGTCAGCGTTTTCCTCGAATTCCGGTGCCCAATAGGTGTTGCCGTTGGTGTCCTGGAAAACAACGGCCGTTATGTTGGCGGTGGTGCCGTCGTTATATGTGATGACCGCGTTGAAAATCATCGAGGCATCAAAGGTCTGGGGAGGGCCTCCATCGATGCTGAACTGATCGTTCGAGTTATTGTTGTTCAGATCATAGGTGTTCGCGTCTCCGCCGCCGAAACCCGCACCCGCCTCGGCAAAGGTCTGCCTGCTGTCATAGAGCGGATCGCCAGCAGAGCCATAGGTGCCAAGGGCCGCATTAACATTACCGGTCGCAAGGGTTTGGTTGCCTTCGACAGTATCCCAGATCGGCAGGGATCCGAGAGAGAAAACGGTAAAACTGGTCGCCATTTTTTACTCTTGAAACAGGAAAATCGTACGGCGTGCACTTAGCCGTCAAGTTCCGGGAATTTCAAGTTTAAATTAGAATATAGGCACTTGGCAGGGCAAAAGACCCCATGCGATCAGCAATCGCGGCGCCTGATTACGGGCGAAACTGCCGCGACCCCTTGCTGTCTTTCCTCAAATTTTAAACAGGATTCCGCTGACTTGCGCAATTTTTTCGCGCGCCGCCTGCAGGTTCGCACTGTCGACCGCCGTATTGCGAAACAACCGGTTCAGTGCAAACTCCATATGAGACACGGCCTCGGCCGGGGAAATTGGTTTTGCCTGCAAGGCGGCCCGCATCCATATCCCGTCGATCAGCGTTGTCAGGTTAAAGGCAATCTGTTCGGCCAAGGCCGGTTCAACCATATGGCGCAAGGCGCTCATCAGGTTGCTGCGCATTCGGGAATGGATGGCATTTTGTATGCGTAAATATTGGGCGTTCTGCGGCACCTCTGCGCATAAACTGACCCAGGCACAGCAGAATTCATGCTGAAAAAGCGGCGGAGCGAAATTGCCGTATAAGATTGCGTATAACCGCTCTGACGGTGTGTCACTATGGGCAAGTAACGCGGTCACACAGCGGCGGGTTTTGGCGTTGGCTTCACGCAAAACAGCCTCGAACAAGGCTTCTTTTCCTGGGAAATAGTGCTGCACCACGCCTTTGGAGACACCTGCTTCTTTGGCAACCTTGTCAAAAGTCGTCCCCGCGATTCCATGAGTTTTGAGAATTTCAAACGCCGCCTCGGTCAATTGCTTGCGACGCATGTTCTTGATGGTCTGCTTTCTCATGTTAGGATCGCTTTCATGCTCAGCGTAATGGATACGAAAGTACCATTCGGGAAGGTGAAAAACAAACGCAGTTGACATAAAATGATCCAATGCATCAAATTACCTGCAGCTGTACTGTTTTTCGATGCGGGCACAAAAGGCCGAAAACGGCCAACGCACCAACGGAGGTTAACCATGAAATTCTCACGCAAAATGAGGCCCGCTTTGCTGGCTTCCGCTACGCTTATGTTGACGCAGGGCGCGGCGCTTGCTGATCCGATCAAGATTGCCGTCAACGAATGGACGGGCCAGCATATCTCGGCCCATTTCGCGGGCGCACTGTTCGAAGAGCTGGGCCACGAGGTCGAATACGTTACCGCCGGTGCCGTGCCACAGCTGGCTGCGATTGCCGAAGGCAGCCTGCATTATCAGCCCGAACTGTGGACCAATAACGTGGGCGACATCTACCCCAAGGCTGTCGAAGCCGGGGACATCATTGTTGTCGGCGGGCTGGGGCTCGAGCCGCAGGAAGGTTGGATTTACCCCCCGTACATGGCCGATCTCTGCCCGGGTCTGCCCGCCTATGAGGCGCTTTATGACTGCGCGCAGGCCTTCGCCGCCGCAGACACCTTCCCCGATGGCCGTCTGATCACCTATCCGGCGGACTGGGGAACCCGTTCAGCCGATCTGGTCAAACTGATCGACCTGCCGTTCAAGCCGGTACCCGGTGGCTCGGAGGGCGCGATGCTGGCCGAACTCAAAAGTGCCGTTGCCGCAGAGCAGCCGATTCTGATGATGATGTGGCAACCGCATTGGGTATTCGCGGATACCGAGGTTGAATGGGTCGAATGGGACACGCCGCACGGCACCTGCGACGAGGCCAGCCAGAAACGCGGTGAGGCCTGTGGCTTTCAGCAGGCGACCGTCGACAAGATCGTCGCCAAGGATTTCGCGTCGACCTATCCGGATGCGATGAAGATGGTCGAACTGATGAGCATGACCAACGATGTGCAAAACGCCCTGATCCTGGAAGTGGATCAGAACGGGCGCGAAGTGAAAGAGGTCGTGGCCGAATGGATGGGTGCAAACCAGGACGTCTGGCAGCCCTGGGTTGAAGCCGCAAAGCAATAAACACCAACGCTTCCGGTGGAGCGCCATATGCGTGCTCCACCTTTTTCAAGGCTGCCGAAATGACCACACCCTCCCCGACCACCACCCCGAAACTGTCCTGCAAGCATGTCTGGAAGCTCTACGGCAAAGGGACGGACCAGCATCTGAGCACCGTCGACGTCGCCGGGCAGGAGCCCGACGAAGCCAAGGCGATAGCGCAACGTATTCGGGACAATGGTGGTATCGTTGCGTCGACCGACGTCAGTTTTGACGTCATGCCGGGCGAGATTTTCGTGATCATGGGGCTGTCGGGCTCGGGCAAGTCCACCATCGTGCGCTGCCTGTCCCGTCTGGTCGAACCCACTGCCGGAGAGATTCTGCTGGACGGAGAGGACCTGCTGAAAGTGTCCTCGAAGGAGCTGATCGACATTCGTCGGCACAAGATGGGGATGGTGTTCCAGAGCTTTGGCCTGATGCCGCATCTGAACGTTCTGGAGAACGTGGCCTTTCCGCTGAAACTGCAGGGTCTGGATGACAAGGAACGCCTGGAGAGGGCCCAGCGGGTGATCTCGCTGGTCGGTCTGGAGGGGCGGGAAAGCAGCTTCCCCAGCCAATTGTCCGGTGGACAGCAACAGCGTGTCGGTATTGCCCGGTCGCTGGCGGTAGAGCCCGAGGTCTGGTTCCTTGATGAGCCCTTCAGTGCGCTGGACCCTTTGATCCGCCGCCAGATGCAGGACGAATTCCTGCGGCTGCAGCAAGAACTGCACAAATCCATCGTCTTCATCACCCATGATTTCCTTGAGGCGCTGCGCATCGCCGACCGGATGGCCATCATGAAGGACGGCGCGGTTGTTCAGATCGGACGTCCGGTGGACCTGATCCTGAACCCGGTCGATGATTATGTCCGCGAATTCACCAATGATGTCCCGTGGGAGCTGATCTTGACCGCAGGCGATGTGGCCTCGGACAACGCGCCGCCCGCCGGGATCAAAGAGGTTCCGGCCTCGACCAACGTGGCCGACCTGCTGCCCTATCTGGCCTCGCATGACACCGGTGTTGCGGTGCGCCGGGACGACAATGCGCTGGTGCACATGACCAGCCAGAACGTGATTGCCGCTTTGGCCAGCGGTGTCTCGGATGCCTCTGCGGTCAAGGACTGACACTATGGACGCAGCTTCGAACAGATCGCTGGTGGTCTGGCTTGTGGTCACGATTCTGGTGGCGGTTTGTGTTGTTTTTGCCAAAAACCTCGGGCCGCTGGTGACCTATCCCGACGCACTGGTTCTGCCGGTGACCGATCCGATGAACACCGCGATGCGGTGGTTCGTTGTGACCTTCGGGTGGTTCTTCAAGGCCATTTCATGGCTTTTGGACTGGCCGATCCTGCTGGCCAAGACGGTTCTGCACGCGGTGCCCTGGGCGGCCTGGTTTGTTCTGTGGGTTTTTCTGGCCTTGCGCGCCGGGGGCAAGGGGCTGGCGGTCTTCACCGCGGCCAGCCTGCTTTACATGGTGACGTTCGGGTTCTGGACCCAGTCGATGAACTCTTTCGCTCTGGTGTGTGTATCGATCCCGATGGCGGTTGTTTTGGGCTTTGCGCTGGGAACGTGGGGGTTCATGTCAGAGCGGGCTTATCGGATCATCATGCCCGTTTTGGACCTGATGCAGACAGTGCCCGCCTTTGCATACCTGCTGCCGATCCTCTTGCTGTTCGGCTTTGGCACAACGGTCGGTCTGGTCGCCTCGATCCTGTTTGCCTTCCCTCCGATGGTGCGCAACACCATCGTCGGCCTGCGCGGTGTCCCGGATGAGGTGATCGAGTCCGGCCTGATGAGCGGTGCCACCCCGTCGCAACTGTTCTGGCGCGTGCGGGTGCCAACGGCGCAGCGGCAAGTTCTGCTGGGCGTAAACCAGACAACGATGGCGTCCCTGTCGATGGTCATCATCGCCTCGATCATCGGGGGCACCAACGATATCGGTTGGGAAGTGCTGTCGACCATGCGCAAGGCACAGTTCGGAGAAAGCCTGCTGGCCGGGATCGTGATTGCGCTGATGGCGATGGTGCTGGACCGGATCACCTGGGGATTTGCGGTGCAATCCAATTCGACTCAGCGCAAGGCGTCAGGGTGGATCACATGCGCCGTTCTGTTTGGAGCGGCCTGGCTGCTGGCTCTGGTCCTTTCGCCGCTCAAGGACTGGCCCGAGGCATGGGTCCTGAACCCGGCCCCGGCAATGAATGCGGGTCTGGAATGGGTGTTTGTCGAATTCCGCACTGTGCTTGAGGCGATCAAGCGGGCGGCGCTGTTCTACCTCATGCTGCCGATCAAGATCGGCCTGGTAAAGGCCGTCAGCCCGTTCACCTGGGGCTTTGCCATGACCCCGGCTGTGACTGTGGGCTATGCGTTGATTGTTGCGGCGGTGGCGGGGTATCTGGCCATCAAGGGGCGGTTGCTGCCGGCGCTTTGGGTCATCCTGTTCGCTCTGGTTCTGTATTCCGGGTTGACCGGTCTGGCCTGGATTGCACTCTGCGCAATCATCATCGCCCTGGCTTGGCAGGCCGGTGGCACGAACCTCGCCCTATGGGCGCTGGCCGGGGTCGCTTTCCTGTTGCTGACCGGGATATGGGAACCTTCGGTCATCTCTCTGTATCTTTGTGGGGTCGGGGTTCTGCTGTCCTTCCTGTTCGGCAGCGCAATCGGCATCTGGGCGTCCGAGAATGACACCGTCTCGCGCATGGTGCGGCCTGTCATCGACACGCTGCAGACCATGCCTCTGTTCGTGATCCTCATCCCCTTTGTGATGGTGTTCAAGATCGGTGAGTTTACCGCTCTGCTGGCCATCATCGTTTATGCGATCGTCCCCGCGATCCGATACACCGAGCACGGTCTGCGCAATCTGCCCCATGACGTGATCGAGGCTGCGACGGCCATCGGGACAACACCCCAACAATCACTGTGGCAGGTAAAGCTGCCGCTGGCGGTGCCGTCGATCATGCTGGGGCTGAACCAGACGATCATGTTCGGTATTTCGATGCTGGTGATCACCGCGTTGGTGGGCACGGATGATCTGGGTCAGCAGATTTACATCGGGCTTGGGGACGGTGACTTCGGGGTTGGCATGACCGCCGGGATCGGTATGGCCATCATCGCCATGATTGCCGACCGCATCACGCAAGGCTTCAGCCACCAGATTCAGGCCCGCCACGGTGTGAAACTGGACAACACCATCTGACAATAGGGTAACGCCACGGCTTATCTCGCTACTTAACAAGAAACGCCGGAAAGAGGTTGCCGGTCCGGTAGTTCCGACGCGCTAAAGAAAGCTGTCGGGATTATGGGCTGGGAGGTTTGAGGTGGGGTTGCGGTGTTTGGATTCAATGGGTGGGAACGAAATGAGCGCGCGGGCGATTTAAACGTTGCGAAGATCAATGCGTTCAAAAATCCAAAAAAAACAACAAAGGCGTCCTCGGGCACCTTGTTTTATTGGTCGGAGTGAGAGGATTCGAACCTCCGCCCCATGCCTCCCGAAGATCGGTGCTGGCAGCCAAGTTATTGGTTTTCGTCTATGGAGCATTGTCTACATACCCCTGTAGCTGCTTTGGTCTAAGTTCAGAGCTGGTTTGATCTCTGTTTTCTCTACCCAAATCCAACCCACTTATGCACGGTGAAGAGTCCGGCCATGGGTCAGGCCATTCACTTTCTCCAGAATAGCGTCTGCATCGATGCAGTGGTGGCGATATAGATCGCCGATTGTTCCGGTCTGACCAAAATGCTCAACGCCCATTGGAATAGTCTGATGTCCAAGCACTGCCCCGAGCCAGGAGAGAGTTGCAGGATGACCATCGATGACGGTGACGAGCTTACAGTGCGGCGGAAGGTCGGACATCAGGGTTTCGATGTGGGAGCGTGCCGCTTGGTTACCGCGAGAACGCGCTCGTTGGGCGGCAGTCCAACCGGCATTCAGGCGATCTGCCGATGTCACGGCCAAAACACCTATGTCGCGACGGCCCTCGCCAATCATACCAGCGGCTTTGATTGCCTCTGGCGCGACTGCTCCTTGATAGGCGATTACCACTTCGCAATTGGGTCCCGGTTTTCGCAACCAATAGGCCCCATCAATGGCACCTTGGTGGAACTCATCGTCGACACGTTTTCCAGGCTGTTCAATCGGGTTGGTGGTCAGGCGCAGATAGACGGACCCTCCGGTTTCATCGCGCAGCCAGGTGCGCTCGTCCGGCTGCCCTTCGCCGTCGCGCTGAATGTAATCAAAGGCCCACTCCATGATCACCGCTAGCTCGTCGGCAAAGGCGGGTTCAAAAGCGGCCAGCCCGTCCTGGCTCATCCCGATCAGCGGTGTTCCAACGGATTGGTGTGCTCCACCTTCGGGGGCCAGTGTAACGCCCGAAGGTGTGCCAACCAGCATGAAGCGCGCGTCCTGATAACAGGCGTAATTCAGCGCATCGAGGCCGCGGCTGACAAATGGATCATAGACGGTGCCAATTGGGATCAGCCGCTTACCGAACAGGGAATGCGACAGACCCGCCGCTCCCAGAAGCAACATGAGGTTCATTTCGGCGATACCAAGCTCGATATGCTGCCCTTCCGGCGTGAATTCCCATTTCGCCGTCGAAGGGATCCGGTGTTCGATGAAAGCATCGGATTGTTCGGATCGGGCAAATAGCTTGCGTCGGTTCACCCAAGGACCAAGGCTTGTCGTGCCTGTCACATCTGGGGAGGTCGTCACTATGCGTTCGGCCAATGGGCTGTCGCCTTTTGATAGATCGTCTAGGATCTTGCCAAACGCCATCTGTGTCGAGATTTCGCGGCTGGTGTCGATTTCGATTGGCGGCACATCCAGCTTGTCATCAAAATAGCGGCGCGGACCTTTGGCAAAGAACGGTGTTTTGGCCAGAAAATCCTTGAGGGCGTCTGGGTCCTGCACTGTCGCGAGTGGCTCCCATTCTTCGCCCTTCGGCACACCCATATGCGACTGCCACGCGGCGAACTGGCTATTGTTCATCAGCCCGCCGTGATTGTCCTTGTGGCCTGCGATGGGGGTGCCCCATCCTTTGACGGTGTAGGCCAGGAAACATGTTGGGCGATCATGATCAATGTCGGCAAATGTCTGGGCCATGGTCTCGACGCAGTTGCCGCCGAGGTTCTCCATAAGTGCAGCGAGCTCTGCATCCGTGCGCCGTTCGATCAGAGCGGTTACATCCCCCTGATCCCCCAGATCGTCCATGAGACGCTGTCGCCAATTCGCACCACCCATGAAAGTCAAAGCGGAGTAATCCTGGTTGGGGCAGGCGTCGATCCAATCACGCAGGCGGCCGCCGCCGGGCTCTTCAAAGGCCGCGCGTTGAAGTACGCCATATTTAACACGCACGACATCCCAACTGAACGCATCGAAGATTTTCTCGATCCGTTCAAACAGTCCTTCCCGGACGATACCGTCCAGCGACTGTCGGTTGTAATCGATGATCCACCACGTGTTTCGCAGGTCGTTCTTCCAGCCTTCCTGTAATGCCTCATAGACGTTGCCTTCATCCAGTTCGGCATCGCCCACTAGGGCTACCATACGTCCCATTGGCGCGTCTGAGCCCCAGCTTTTGGCCTTGATGTAATCCTGAATGATCGAGGCAAACGAGGTGATCGCGACACCCAGACCCACCGACCCGGTCGAGAAATCAACATCATCAATGTCCTTGGTCCGGCTGGGATAACTTTGCACACCTCCAAATCCGCGAAAATTCTCCATCTTCTCGCGCGTTTGATTGCCCATGAGATACTGCATCGCGTGAAAAACCGGCGAGGCATGGGGTTTGACTGCAACCCGGTCCTCAGGCCGCAAGGCCGAGAAATAGAGCGCGGTCATAATCGATACCATCGAAGCGGACGAAGCCTGATGGCCACCGATCTTGATCCCATCCACCTTTGGTCGGACATGGTTGGCATGGTGGATCATCCAATGCGACAACCACAGCAGGCGCTGTTCGACGATCTTCAGTTGGGTGGGATCAATGTGCATGGCGATCTCCGGGTTCAGGCGGCGCTGCGGGCAGGGTAGGGCAAAGCTTGCTCCAAATCTGCAAGGATATCGTCGACATCCTCCAGCCCGACGGACAGACGGATCAGGCCATCGCTGATGCCATGCTCGGCCCGCTCTTCCGGGGTATACGTCGAATGAGTCATGGATGCGGGGTGCTGGATCAGTGTTTCCGCGTCGCCCAGGGAAACCGCGCGCTGGATCATGTTCAGACGGTTCATGAATTCAATCCCACCGGACAGGCCGGACTTGATCTCGAACGCTATCATAGCACCCGGTTGGGACATCTGTCGCTGCGCGACATCGTGCTGGGCGAAACTCTCAAGACCGGGGAAATAAACTTCGCCGACAGCGGGATGTGCTTCGAGAAAATCTGCGACGATCTTGGCGGACGCACAGTGACGATCCAGACGCAGGTTCAGTGTCTTCAGACCACGCAGGATCAGCATCGCGTTGAAAGGGGCCATTACCGCGCCAGTCATGTCCTTCATCCCAACAAGGCGGATCTCAGCAATCTGTTCGGCGGTTCCTACAACCAGACCGGCAACCACATCGCCATGCCCACCCAGGTATTTGGTAGCGGAGTGCAGAACGATATCTGCCCCGTGCTCGATCGGGCGGGTCAGATACGGGCTGGCATAGGTGTTATCAACGACAACCGTTGCACCGACCGAGTGCGCAATTTTGGCGCTGGCGGCGATGTCCACCAAGCGCATGTTCGGATTGGCCGGAGTTTCGAAATAGACAACGCGGGTTTTGTCAGAAACGGCCGCTTTCAGGTTCTCGGGGTCTGTCATGTCGACGTGCGTGATCGTGACCCCCCATTTCGCCAAACCATGACGCATAAAGGCGAAGGTGCAGCCATAGAGTGTTTTGTCCACGATGACTTCGTCACCTGGCGACAGCAGGGTCCAAAGCACTGCCGTGATCGCCCCCATGCCGCTTGAGAGAGCTAGCCCGGCCTCGGCTCCTTCAAGCACGGCAATGCGTTGTTCTAGAAGGTCGCATGTGGGGTTTGAAATACGGCTGTAGATATGACCTTCACGTTCGCCCGCGAACATCTCTCCGCCAGCCTCTGCGGTTTCAAAGGTAAACGTGGACGTCAAATGCAGAGGTGGTGTCAGCGCGCCGTCATTTTCCAGAGGGTTGTAAGCGTGGTGAATGGCGCGGGTGGCAAATCCGGTTGAACGAGTCATTGCAAGCTCCTGATGCATGTTGGAGCCAGATTGCGCCTTTACTTTGGGCTAATGGTTGCCAATTATACCAAATTGAATGGTAATATTGGCATATTCTGCCAAGCAAGAGGGTGAAATGGACGCCAAGGACAGGCAAATCATTCGAGCGCTGCAGCGGGACGGGCGCATGACGAACCAGAATCTTGCCGACGAAGTGAACTTGTCCCCCTCGCCGTGTTTGCGCCGGGTCAAAAACCTCGAAGCCAACGGAGTGATAAAGGGATACAGCGCCGACGTTGACGCTGCCGCGTATGGGATGGCCATTACCGTCTTCGTGCGTATCCGGTTAGAGAGGCACAATGAAACGGACGTTCAGAACTTTGAAAAGCGTGTTCGGATGATCGATGAAGTTCTTGAATGCCACGTGCTGACCGGGGCAATGGACTATCAGTTGCGGGTTTTGGTATCGGACCTCGAGGCCTATGAGGAATTTATTCGTCACCGAATTCATCCGATCGGCGGGATAGCCTCGATCGATACCAGCTTTGTCTATGGAACAGTAAAAAAGACCGCCGTTTTTCCGCCCGGATAGATGAACCGAGTTAGAATGGGTCGTTACCAAACAGCTAAACACTTCCGCTGATAGATTTTTCCCGCTGCAATTTCCCATTGTCACCAACGCTACAGAGAAGACATGCAGCACGTGCTGCATCACTTTTGAGAAGATTGGGATGACCAAGAAACCATACGAAAATACAAGGTCGGCAAAATACGTTGAGTTCGGGGTGCGAGCACTGAAATCGACTAAGAGCCAGGCCGAGATTGCAGCATAGGTCAGGCATGTTAACCAGAACATGATCACGATGATCAAACCGGGTCTGGTGCGCGGAATCGGACATGTTACCGCAAACCATTACGCGTAACGAAAACAGGGAAATTTTGAGAGGCGAGAAATCAGCGTAAGTGTCTGATTTTATTGGTCGGAGTGAGAGGATTCGAACCTCCGACCCCTGCCTCCCGAAGACAGTGCTCTACCAGGCTGAGCTACACTCCGACCGTGGCGGGTGATCTATACCCGGGGATTTGGATGTGCAAGAGGGTTTTTGACGTCCCGCGCAGGATTTCCAGGCGGGCGGGCGACACGGATTTCCCGTCAGGGCAAGGGATCGGTTCGGTATAGCCGGATTTTCGTGCCGCCATGATCCACTACGGGTCCCAGGGGCAGCAAAGGCAGCCGTGTTGCGCGGGCGAGCGACTGGTTGCTGGTCACTATTCCAACACGCCAGCCGCTGAATCGTGACATTAGAACTTTGCCCAGACTGCCGTACAGAGAGCGCAGGCGCTTTTCGTCTCCGATTCTGGCGCCATAGGGCGGGTTGACGATGACCAAACCTGCAGGACCCGCCGGAGGTTTGATGTCACTGACCGACTTGCACTGAAACCGGGTGTGTGCGGCAACTCCGGCCCGGTCGGCATTGGTGGTGGCCGCGTCCGCAGCGCCGGCGTTTCGGTCTGAGCCATGAAACACCATGTCCGTTTCCGACCGCGCGTCAGTCTGTTGCATTGCGGCCCAGGCTTTCGATTCGAACCCGTGCAGGTCTTCGAAAGCAAAATGGCGGGATCGACCGGGGTTCAGGTCTAGGGCGATCTCGGCGGCTTCGATGACAAATGTGCCCGAACCGCACATCGGGTCCAGAACGGGTTCTGAGCCGTCAAAGCCGCATTCACGCAGAAACATCGCCGCCATCGTTTCGCGCATCGGAGCCTTGGCCACTGCCGGTTTATGGCCGCGTTTGTGCAATGGCTCGCCCGAGGTGTCGACGGACAAGGTACAGATATCCTTTTCGATGCGCAGCAAGACGCGCAGGCCCGCATCAGATGAAATCGGTGCCCCCAGCGTTTCCGAGATCGCCCGCTCGATCCTCTGGCGGGCGGCGCCTGCGTGATAGATACGCGACTTGCGGCTGGTGGCTTCGACCTTGACCGGAACGTCAGGGCGCAGGATATCGGACCACGGAAACTTGCGCGCCCGCTTGTCGAGCTGCGCCAGATGAACTGCGGGAAAGCTGCCCAATCTGACAAGAACCTTGTTTGCCCCGCGCAGACACAGGTTCGCGCGCCAGACCTCGGGCCAGTCTCCACGGCAACTGACCCCGCCGGGTACGATTTTGGCGGCTGCGAATCCCTTCTCGACGGTCTCGGCGTGCAATGGCGCCTCAAGCCCGGGGGTGGCCACCAGAAAAATCTCAAGATCGCTCGTCTGTTCCATTGGATTTGCTTACACTGGAAGCTTTCCGGGTGCGACACGCAAATTGAGCTGCGACAAAACGTAAATCTTCCGCGGAAAGTGCCATTCAAAGTGCAGTTTTGACGGTAACAGGTTTGCTTTTAGCATCATCCCCGCGTAAAGGGGCCACAATCAGAATTACGCCCGCGGAATTCGGACGCATTTCGACGCTTTTGCGACGACGGTCTGGAAATCCCGCGTTATTGTCTGACCCTGAAAAGGTGTCGGCATGGCTGGCGCAGGTAAAGAGGCTTGGAAGACAGTAGCGACATGCAAACTTTCAAACTGAAAAAAGGGTTGGAGTTGCCGGTGCAGGGCGCGCCGGAACAAACCATCCATCCGGGACCAGAATTCAAAACTGTCGGAGTGTTGGGGGGCGATTACCTCGGCCTGAAACCGCGTATGCTGGTTCAGGAAGGTGACACGGTTCAGCGCGGTACACCGCTGTTCTGTCACAAGGATGTGCCTCAGGCGATGATGGTGGCTCCGCTTAGCGGCAAAGTCGTGGCGATCAATCGCGGCGCCCGCCGCGTGCTGCAGAGCGTCGTGATCGAGGTTTCGGACCCGAACGACACAGGTGTTGATTTCTCGGGTGTCGGCAGCGGTGACAGCGCCGAAGGTGTGGCCGATAAGCTGTGCGCAGCGGGCCTGTGGACGGCTTTCCGCACGCGCCCCTATTCCAAGATGCCCGTGCCGGGCACCTCTCCGGCAGCGATTTTCGTTACTGCGATGGATAGCGAACCGCTTGCGGCCGACGCCGCCGTGATCATTGCCGATGCGGGTGAAGCGTTTGCTGCGGGCCTGGGTGCGATTTCCAAGCTGACCGAGGGCAAAACCTATCTGTGCCACAAGGACGGTGATTCCATTCCGGGTGCGGATGTGGCGGGTGTCGAGGCTGCAGCCTTCTCGGGCCCGCATCCCTCGGGTCTGGCTGGCACGCACATTCACTTCCTTGAGCCGCTGGCAGGTGACAAGCAGGTCTGGACCATCGGCTATCAGGACGTGATCGCCATTGGCCGGTTGTTTCAAACCGGGCATCTGGACCCCAACGTTGTGATCGCTCTGAGTGGTCCGGGCGCGCGGCAACCGCGTCTGATCCGCACCGTGATGGGCGCCTCGACCGATGACCTGACCCGCGATGAGGTTGATGTGGACGGCACCGCCCGGATCATCTCGGGCTCGATCCTGTCCGGAACGCAGGCCGACGGTCCGACCGCTTATCTGGGGCGTTTCGCTCGTCAGATTTCGATCATTCGCGAAGACCACGACCAGCACACTATGGGCTGGATTCTTCCGATGCCGTCGAAATTCGCGATCCAGCCGGTTCTTGGATCGGCCTTTGCTCGCAAGCTCTACAACCTGACCAGCAACCTGAACGGTGGCCGCCGCGCGATGGTACCCACGGGCACGTTCGAAGAGCTGATGCCGCAGGACTATCTGCCGACCCAGCTGCTGCGGGCGCTGCTGGTGATGGACACCGATACCGCTCAGGCACTGGGCGCGCTGGAGCTGGACGAAGAGGATCTGGGCCTTGTGGGCTTTGCCTGTCCGGCGAAATATGAATATGGGCTGGCGCTGCGCGACTGCCTGACCAAAATTGAAAAGGAGGGCTAATCCGAATGGGTTTGCGCAACTTCTTTGACCGGATCGAGCCGAACTTTACCAAGGGCGGCAAGTACGAGAAGCTTTTCCCCATCTACGAGATGGTCGAAAGCTTCATCTACACTCCGAAAACCGTAACCACCGTCGCGCCCCATGCACGGTCTTATGTGGATATGAAGCGGATTATGACCTATGTCGTGATCGCGACGATCCCCTGTATCCTGTGGGGGATGTGGAACACCGGCTTTCAGGCGAATTCGGCCATTGCGGCCTTGGGCGCGGATGCCGCGACCGGCTGGCGGATCGCGCTGCTGCAGATGTTCGGCATTTCGCTGGACCCGTCCAGCATCTTTGCCAATGTCATGCACGGGCTGCTCTACTTCCTGCCGATCTATATCGTGACACTGGTCGCAGGCGGTATTTTCGAGGTCATCTTCGCCACCGTGCGCGGGCATGAGGTGAACGAGGGTTTCCTTGTGACCTCAATGCTTTACACGCTGATCATGCCGGCCACCACACCCCTGTGGCAGGTGGCACTGGGCATCATCTTTGGCGTGGTGATCGGGAAAGAGGTGTTTGGCGGCACCGGCAAGAACTTCCTCAACCCCGCGCTGGTAGGCCGCGCGTTCCTGTATTTCGCCTATCCGGCGCAGATGTCGGGTGATGCGGTCTGGACCCCGGTTGACGGGTTCTCGGGCGCCACGGCGCTGGCCGTTTCCGCGGCTGACGGGATGCAGGCGCTGGCCGCCGAGGGCATCACCTGGTGGAGCGCCTTTTACGGCACCATTCAGGGCAGCTTTGGTGAAACCTCGACGCTGGCCTGTATGATAGGTCTGGCCTTCCTGCTTGTAACCAAGATTGCCAACTATCGCCTGATCGTGGGCTGTCTGGCCGGTACGATCCTGTTCACATGGCTGCTGAATCTGATCGGGTCGAACACCAACCCGATGTTTGCGATGCCCTGGTACTGGCACATCGTGCTGGGCGGATATGCGTTCGGTCTGGCCTTCATGGTGACCGAACCGGTATCGGCAAGCCACACCAATCTGGGCCGCTACATCTATGGCGCGCTGATCGGTGTCATGGTTGTGCTGATCCGCGTCCTCAACCCGGCTTTCCCCGAAGGCATGATGCTGGCCATCCTGTTCGGCAACGTCTTTGCACCGCTGATCGACTATTTCGTCGTTCAGGCCAACATCAAACGGAGGGCGCGTCGCCATGTCTGATACGCAATCCCAAGAACCAAAAGGCGCGATTGCCAAGTTTCTGGCGGCCTCGCCGGATTCGGTCGGCAAAACGATCTTCATCGCCATGGCCGTTTGCCTTGTGGCCTCGATGGTCGTGTCCGCCGCTGCGGTCAGCCTGCGTCCGGTGCAGGAAGCCAACGCGCTGAAGGACAAGCAGGTGAACGTCCTGCAGGTGGCGGGTGTCTACGAGCCCGGCATCGACGTCTCCAAAGCCTTCGCCGCGTTCGAGCCACATGTGCTGGAACTGGCCACAGGCGAGTTCGTCGATGACCAGTTCGACCCGGCCACCTTCGACGATATCGCCGCCGCCAGCGACCCCGAGCTGAGCGTCGCGCTGGATGACGACCCCGCAGGGATCGGCCGCAAGGCAAAGTACCGCGTGATCTATCTGCTGCGCGACGATGCAGGCGCGCTGGACAAGGTGATCCTGCCGCTGCACGGCTATGGCTTGTGGTCGACGCTCTATGGCTTTATCGCGCTGGAAAACAACGGCAATGATATCTTCGGCCTGCAGTTCTATCAGCATGGCGAAACCCCCGGTCTGGGTGCCGAGGTGGATAACCCGCGCTGGAAAGCGCTGTGGAGCGGTAAGAAACTGCGCGATGACGCAGGCGATCTGCAGATCACCGTTGCCAAGTCGCAACCCGCCGCAGGTCCCGACTTCTATGTCGACGCGCTGGCCGGTGCCACGCTGACGTCCGTGGGTGTCGATAACCTCGTGAAATTCTGGATGGGCGATGCGGGCTACGCTCCGTTTCTGGCCAAACTGCAAGCAGGAGAGCTCTGATGTCCCAGACCAAGAAAGAGATGCTGGTCGACCCGCTTGTCGACAACAACCCGATCACGCTGCAGGTTCTGGGCATCTGTTCGGCGCTGGCGGTGACCTCATCGCTGCAGGTGGCCTTTGTGATGGCGCTGGCGGTGACCTTTGTGACCGCGTTCTCGTCAATGTTCATCTCGATTCTGCGCAACCAGATCCCGGGCTCGATCCGGATTATCGTGCAGATGGTGATCATCGCCTCGCTGGTGATCCTGGTGGATCAGGTTCTCAAGGCCTATGCCTTTGAGATTTCGAAAACCCTGTCGGTTTTCGTCGGCCTGATCATCACCAACTGTATCGTGATGGGCCGCGCCGAGGCGTTTGCGATGAAGAACCCGCCGATGGCGTCCTTCATCGACGGTGTGGGCAACGGCATGGGCTATGGCCTGATCCTGATGCTGGTCGGCTTTATCCGCGAACTGTTCGGCGCGGGTTCGCTGTTCGGTGTCACCATTCTGGAGACCATCAACAACGGTGGCTGGTACGTGCCCAACGGCATGCTGCTGCTGCCGCCGTCGGCGTTCTTCATCATCGGTCTGATCATCTGGGCCTTCCGCACATGGAAGCCGAACCAGGTGGAAGAGCGTGAGTACAAAATTCAGCAGGTAGAGGCCCACTGATGGAAGGTCTGATCTCACTGGCCGTAAAGGCCATCTTTGTCGAAAACCTTGCGCTCAGCTTTTTCCTCGGGATGTGTACCTTCATCGCCGTGTCGAAAAAGATTTCGACCGCGCTGGGTCTGGGCATCTCGGTCATGGTCGTTCAGGCGATCACCGTGCCTGCCAACAACCTGCTGCTGAACTACCTGCTGAAGCCGGGCGCGCTGGCTTGGGCCGGGTTCCCGGATGTGGACCTGACCTTCCTCGGCCTGATCTCGTATATCGGCGTGATCGCGGCGATGGTTCAGATTCTCGAGATGGTTTTGGACAAGTATTTCCCGCCGCTCTACAACGCGCTGGGGATTTTCCTGCCGCTGATCACGGTGAACTGCGCCATTCTGGGTGGCTCGCTGTTCATGGTGGAGCGTGACTACAACTTTGCCGAGGCCACCACCTATGGTCTGTCCTCCGGCTTTGGCTGGGCGCTGGCGATCACCGCGATGGCCGGGGTTCGAGAAAAGCTGAAATACTCGGACATTCCCGACGGACTGCAAGGTCTGGGCATCACCTTCATCACCGCAGGTCTGATGGCGATGGCCTTCATGTCCTTCTCGGGCGTGAAACTGTAAGGAGGGCGCAATGGAAACTTTTAGCCTTGGCGTAATCCTTTTCACGCTGATCGTTCTGGCACTGGTCGCCATCATCATGGCCGCACGCTCGCGTCTGGTTTCGACCGGCAACGTCAACATCACCATCAACGGTGAGAAAACCATCTCTGTGCCCGCAGGCGGCAAGCTGCTGCAAACGCTGGCAGCCGAGAAGCTGTTCGTCCCCTCCGCCTGTGGCGGTGGCGGCACCTGCGCGCAGTGCCGGGTGAAGGTACATTCCGGTGGCGGCTCGATCCTGCCGACCGAGGAAAGCCATATTACCAAGCGCGAAGCCTCCTGCGGCGACCGTCTGTCCTGTCAGGTTGCGGTCAAGCAGGACATGGATATCGAAGTTCCGGAAGAGGTCTTTGGCGTCAAGAAGTGGGAATGCACCGTACGCTCGAACGACAACGTCGCGACCTTCATCAAGGCACTGACGCTGGACCTGCCCGAGGGTGAGGATGTGAATTTCCGCGCCGGTGGCTACATCCAGATCGAGGCCCCTGCGCACGCATTGAAATACACCGATTTCGACGTGCAGGAGGAGTACCGCGAGGATTGGGACCGTTTCAATCTGTGGCAATACGAATCCGTCGTGAACGAACCGATCGAGCGCGCCTATTCGATGGCCAACTATCCGGACGAAAAAGGCATGATCATGCTGAACGTCCGGGTTGCGTCGCCGCCTCCGGGCTCCGAGGGTATCCCTCCGGGTCAGATGTCGTCGTACATCTTCAACCTGAAACCGGGCGACAAGGTCACGATCTCGGGCCCGTTCGGCGAGTTTTTCGCCCGCGAGACTGAAAAAGAGATGGTCTTCATCGGCGGTGGCGCTGGTATGGCGCCGATGCGCAGCCACATCTTTGACCAGCTCAAACGTCTTGAGAACCGCAACCGCAAGATCAGCTTCTGGTACGGTGCGCGCTCGAAGAAAGAGATGTTCTTTGTCGAGGATTTCGACACCCTGGCCAAGGAATTTGACAATTTCGAATGGCATGTCGCCCTGTCGGATGCCCAGCCCGAGGACGACTGGAAAGGCTATACCGGCTTCATCCACAACGTCCTGTTCGAAGAATACCTCAAGAACCACCCCGCGCCCGAAGATTGCGAGTTCTACATGTGTGGCCCACCGATCATGAACCAGTCGGTCATCAACATGCTGCTGGATCTGGGTGTGGACCGCGAAGACATCATGCTCGACGATTTCGGCGGGTAAGGAACAAAGAGCCGGCGCATCCAGCGCCGGTTTTTTACAGGCGCAGGTCGCTAGCCTCTTTGGGAAGGCAGGATTTGACGTCGAACACGACGCTCTGACCTTTGCCGTAGGCGCGCACCTGCGCAGGATCGAGGTCCAGAAACTCCCGATGCGCCACCGCCAGCACCACGCCGTCATAGGTGGCGTTCTGGGGGTCATCGATCAGTGAGATTCCATACTCGGCCTCGGCAGCGCGCGGATCGGCGTGGGGATCATAGACATCCACGGTAACGCCGTATTCCTGCAGTTCTTCGATGATATCGACAACGCGTGTATTGCGCAGGTCCGGGCAGTTTTCTTTGAAAGTCAGCCCCATCACCAAAACCCGCGCCGCGCCCACGTTGATCCCGTCGCGCATCATCCGCTTGACCAATTGTGAAACCACATAGCCGCCCATGCCGTCATTCAGCCGCCGTCCGGCCAGAATGATCTGCGGATGATGGCCGACGGCCTCGGCCTTGTGGGTCAGGTAATAGGGATCGACCCCAATACAGTGCCCGCCAACCAGACCGGGACGGAAGGGCAGGAAGTTCCATTTGGTGCCCGCCGCCCGCAGAACGGCATCGGTGTCGATACCCATGCGGCCAAAGATCATCGCCAATTCATTGACCAGCGCGATGTTCAGATCGCGCTGTGTGTTCTCGATCACCTTTGCGGCCTCGGCCACGCGGATGCTTTCGGCCTTGTGGGTACCCGCCGCGATGATCCGGGCATAGAGCGCATTCACCAGATCGGCCGCTTCGGGGGTCGAGCCGGACGTCACCTTGCAGATATCCGAGATCCTGTGCGTCTTGTCGCCGGGATTGATCCGCT
Source organism: Ruegeria sp. AM9 (assembly GCF_056540565.1). Lineage (NCBI taxonomy): Bacteria > Pseudomonadati > Pseudomonadota > Alphaproteobacteria > Rhodobacterales > Roseobacteraceae > Ruegeria > Ruegeria sp. AM9. The sequence goes on along the minus strand of NZ_JBQFWY010000005.1, from coordinate 51,325 downwards.
CGGGGCTGTATCCGGCAAAGAAATCGCGGTTGAAATCCAGCCCCGATGCGCGTTCCAGAACCGGCACGCAGTCTTCCTCGGTCGCGCCGGGATAGACAGTAGATTCATAGATCACCAGATCACCGGGTTTCAGAAGCCCGCCAACCATTTCAGACGCCGCAAGCAAGGGGGACAGGTCCGGCTGCTTGCCGTCGGTGATCGGCGTAGGGACCGTGACGATGTACGTGTCGCATTCCGCCAGATCGGACCTGTCGGTTGTGAAAATCAGCCTGGAGGCTGCCGTCAGGTCTTCGGGCTCGACCTCTTGCGTTGCATCCAGCCCCGCGCACAGAGCTTTGATCCGGTCCGGGTTGATATCATAGCCCACAACCGGACCGATCTTGCCGAACGCCACAGCCAGCGGCAGGCCGACATAGCCAAGACCAATAACAGCGATCCGACGGGAATTCGGGTTGGTTTCAAGCATCACAGCCCTCGGGTCACTTTTGGTGATAGTCGCGGAACCATTCGACAAATCGTGCGATTCCGTCTTTGAAATCCGTCTGCGGCCGGTAGCCAGTCAGCCGTTGCAACAGGTCGTTGTCGGCCCATGTCGCCGGTACATCACCCATCTGCATCGGCATATAGTTGCGGATGGCCTTTTTCCCCAGCGCCTCTTCGATGGCTTCGACAAAGTCCATCAGCCGGACCTTGTCGCCGTTGCCGATATTGACCACACGCCACGGCGCTGCTGGGGAAAGGCTGTCGCCTTCCTCGATTTCCTCGGCGCTGGCCGGACGCTCGGGCGGGACATCGATTAGCAGCCTGATCCCGCGCACGAGGTCTTCCACATAGGTGAAATCCCGATACATGTCGCCGTGGTTATAGATGTCGATGGGTCGCTCATCCAGAATGGCGTCCACGAATTTGTAGAGTGCCAGATCGGGCCGCCCCCAGGTTCCGTAGACGGTGAAAAACCGGAACATCGTGGTCGGCAGGTTCCACAGATGGGCATAGGAATGGCCCATCGCCTCATTCGCCTTTTTGGTCGCGGCGTAGATGGTCAGGGGGCTGTCGGCCTTTTCCACCTCGGTAAAGGGCATGACCTCGTTGGCGCCATAAACCGAGGAGGTGGAGGCCATCAAAAGATGTTCGACCTTGTGCTGCCGGGCGGCCTCCATCACGTTGAACGTACCAACCACGTTCGAGCTGACATAGCTGCGCGGATCTTCGAGGCTGTATCGCACCCCGGCCTGCGCGGCGAGATGGACGATCACCTCGGGCTGGAACTCATCAGCGACCTGCATCAGGCGTTCGTGGTTTTCCAGCAGGTCCTCGGTCGCGGAAAAGCCGGGCGTCTGCAACAGCATCTGGTGCCGGCGTTGTTTCAGGGTGACGTCATAATAATCCGTCATCCCGTCATAGCCATGCACCCGGAATCCTTCAGACAGCAGCAGCTTTGTCAGATGGAACCCGATAAATCCCGCCGTACCCGTGATCAGAACTCGTTTCATGTAACCCTCGACCTTAACGCAATCTTTGACGCATCAGGGATACCGTCGCCGGGGCAAGGTCAAGGGGATTCTGGACGAAATCGCTTAGCCGACGATCATCTGTTTCATTCGAAGCGCTTCGTATTCCAGCTCTTTCAGGCGGAAATGCACAACGTCTCCGATGGTGATGACACCGACAAGGGTGCCGTCGCGCAGAACCGGCATGTGGCGGAACCGGCCTTCGGTCATGGATTTCAGAACGTCGTTCAGATAATCATCCGGCGTACAGGTCTTGACCTCGCGGGTCATCAGGTCTTCGACCGCTTGCGGCAGGGTCTGGCCCGGCGTGTCCGCCATGCGCCGCACGATGTCACGCTCGGACAGGATGCCCTGCAACGCGCCGTTCTGATCAGTCACCAGCACCGCACCGATCCGCTTTTCCTTCAGCGTATTGACGACCGAGTGGATCGTCTCGTTCGGGCGCACCGAGAACACCGCATCCCCTTTACCTTCCAGCAACTTGGCCACGGTTGTCTGCGAGTGCGACAGGTTCGAGTCCGTCGATTGGCTGTACGTGGACTTGTCTGCCTTGTCGCCACGCGATGGCGATTGGTAAGAGGTTGGGGCCATGGGCAATCTCCTTCATGGTTATTGCAAAGTCTTTCCCTTTTACCTTAGCGCAGCTAAACGACCTGTATAGGGTGCATTTGCACTGATCGGCGGAAACTGCCGCCAGCAGAGGAACCTTAAGCCTTTGAACGAACTGTATCTCACCCCGCCCCTGGCCGCGTTGATTTTCTTTGCGGTGGTCGTATGCGGCCACAATTTCCGCATGGCGTGGAAACAGCAGGTGCCGGGATGGCAGAAACGGGCATGGCTGTTCGGGGTGCCGGCGGGGATCGGCCTTTTGGTTCTGGGCTTTTTGCCGCTGAAGCTGTGACGCCGGTTTGACTCCGGCAAGGGTGGCTGGCATATGCCGGGCACTGAATTTTCGGAGACCACCCCATGCGTCTTGTGCCTGTACTGGCCTTTGTCACACTCCTGTCCGGCTGCCTGTTCGACAAAGAGCCCGAAGTGGTCCGCCTGTCGGGCGAGACCATGGGAACGACGTTCAACATCACCGCGATTGGCGAGGATCTGGACGAGGACGCTTTGGCTGCCGCAGTCCAAGAAACCCTGGTCGAGGTCAACGCCAAGATGTCGAACTGGGACCCGAATTCCGAGGTCTCGACCTTTTCCGCCGCAACCAGCACTGACCCGATGCCGGTATCCGCCGAATTCGCGCAAGTGATGACGGCCGCGAATGACGTGCACGAGAAATCCGGCGGTATCTTCGACGTTACCCTTGGCCCGCTGATCGAACTGTGGGGCTTTGGCCCGCGCACGCCGGAAGACCCGGTGCCCTCGGATGCCGAAATTGAGGCCGCGCTGAGCGGTGTCGGCCAAAACCGGCTGCTGTCCCTGGATGCCGAAGCCGGTACACTGGCGAAATCCGAACCTGGCGTCGGCATTAACCTGTCTGCGATCGCCAAGGGCTATGGTATCGACGCCGTCGCCGAGACCCTGCGCGAAGCGGGGATCGAGGACTATCTGGTCGAGATTGGCGGCGATCTGGTCACCAAGGGTCAGAACGACAAGGGTGAGGCCTGGCGCATCGGTATTGAAAAACCACAGGCCGGAGCGCAGACCCCGCAGTTGATCGTATCGGTGGGTGACCTGGGGATGGCCAGCTCGGGCGATTACAAGAATTTCTTCGAACAGGATGGCGTGCGCTATTCGCATATCATCGACCCGACGACGGGCCGCCCGATCACGCACCGGACGACCTCGGTCACCGTTCTGGCCGAAAATGCGATGATGGCGGATGCCTGGGCCACGGCGATGCTGGCTTTGGGGCAGGAAAAGGGCCTTGAACTTGCCGAAAAGCATGAACTTGCCGTGTATTTCATCTCGCGGGATGTGACAGGCGGCGAAGAAGCCTATATCACCGTACACAGCACCGCATTCAAAGACGCGCTTGGCACCAACTAACCGGTAGGACCCACGATGAGCACTTTTATTCTGGCCTTCATTTTGCTGACCCTCGTCGTGGTGGGCATGTCGTTGGGCGTGATGCTGATGGGCAAGACCATCAAGGGCAGCTGCGGCGGCCTGAACGCGATCTCGGGCGCGGATAAATGCGTGGTCTGCCAGAAGGACGTCGATCCGAACTCGCCGCTGCGCGACAAGCTCCAGTGCAAGCGCGCCAGAAAGATGCAGGAGCAGATGGAACGTCAGGCCGAAGCGTAATTTGCACTTCGCCCTCAGCCGGGAATTGGCTAACTAGGTCCCTGAATACTGGGGGTACCGCATGGCCAAAGCCAAAAACATCCTGTTCATCATGTTCGACCAGCTGCGCTGGGATTACCTGAGTTGCTACGGCCACCCGCATCTGCAAACCCCCAATATTGACCGTCTAGCCGCGCGCGGCGTGCGCTTCGACCGCGCCTATATCCAATCCCCAATCTGCGGCAGCTCACGCATGTCCACCTATACCGGGCGATATGTGCATTCGCATGGGGCCTCGTGGAACGGTATCCCGCTGAAGGTCGGTGAGATCACTATGGGCGACCATCTGCGCAAGGCTGGGATGGACTGTTGGCTGGTTGGCAAAACCCATATGAAAGCGGATGCCGAGGGGATGGCGCGGCTGGGGCTGGAACCCGACAGCCTGATCGGTGCCCGCGTAGCGGAATGCGGGTTCGACGTCTTTGAACGCGATGACGGAATGCGCCCCGAAGGCCCGGATGGGTTCTATGACCCGGACGGGGCAAGAAAATACAACAAGTACCTCACCGACAAGGGCTATGAGAGTGACAACCCCTGGCACGACTTTGCCAACTCCGGATTGGATGCGGATGGCAACGTGTTGTCGGGCTGGTTTCTGAAGAACTCAAGCGAGGCGGCAAATATCGCCGAAGAAGATAGTGAAACGCCCTATCTCACCGGGCGCGGCATCGAATTCATGGAAAGCCAAGACGCCCCGTGGTGCTGTCACCTGAGCTTTATCAAGCCGCATTGGCCCTATATCGTGCCGGAACCCTATGCCTCGATGTATAGCCCTGAGCACCTGCTGCCTGTGGTCCGGTCCGAGGCCGAGCGTGAGAATGCCCACCCGGTGCTGCGCGCATTCATGGATACGAAAATCGGCCAGACCTTCTCGCGCCAGGACGTGCGCGAGGCGGTGATCCCCGCCTATATGGGCCTGATCAAACAGGCCGACGATCAGATGGGCCGCCTGCTCGACTGGATGGAGAAAACCGGCCGGATGGAGGACACGATGATCGTGCTGACCTCGGATCATGGTGACTTTCTGGGCGATCATTGGATGGGAGAGAAGACGTTCTTCCACAATGCCTCGACCAAGATACCGCTTATTATCTACGACCCGTCGCCCGAGGCCGACGCGACGCGCGGCACCGTCAGCGATGCGCTGGTGGAATCCATCGACCTTGCCCCAACCTTTGTGGAGATGGCGGGTGGAGAGGTCGCTTCGCATATCCTCGAAGGGCATTCTCTGCTGCCGATCCTGCATGGCCGGCAAGATGAAACGCCGCGCGACGTGGTGATCTGCGAATATGACTACTCGGCCTCGCCCATCGCTGACATGCTGAACGCCTCGGTCCGGGATGCGGTGATGTTCATGGTCGCTAACAAGAAGTGGAAGCTGATCCATTGCGAAGGCGGCCACCGGCCTATCTTGTTTGATCTGGAAAACGACCCGGATGAACTGACCGATCTGGGCGACAGTGCCGACCACGCCCAGGTCATCGCTGAGATGTACGAGCATCTCTTTGCCTGGACCCGCCGCCCTTCGCAGCGGACCACGCGGTCCGAAGAACAACTGATCGAGATGCGCACGAAAAGCCGGGGCAGGGGGGTTGTCCTGGGGGTGTATGACGAAAACGACGCCCCTCTGGACCTGACTGTCAGATACCGGGGGCGCAAGGCACGGCCTTTTGCTGAATATATCAGCAAGGGCAAACCGTAACGTCATTAATTCTGCCCGGCGCAGGCCAAAAGGCGGTTCACCCGCCGTTGGTCAAGCGATACAAGACGGGCCAAGAGCAGAAATCCGGAGAGCCGAAATGACCGCCCCCAAACCCGTTGTCCTGTGCATTCTTGATGGTTGGGGCCTGTCCAAGGATACAGAGGCTAACGCACCTTATCTGGCCAACACGCCAACCTTCGACGCGATCATGGCCGACGGTCCACACGCAACCCTGATCACCCACGGGCCGGATGTAGGTTTGCCAAGCGGCCAGATGGGCAATTCCGAGGTCGGCCACACCAATATCGGCGCGGGTCGCGTTGTCGCCATGGACCTGGGACAGATCGATCTGGCGATCGAGGACGGTTCGTTTTTCGACAACGAGGCGCTGCAGGATTTCATTGCCAAGGTGAAAACCGCAGGCGGCACGGCGCATCTGATGGGGCTGGTGTCGGATGGTGGTGTGCATGGTCACCTGAACCACATCGTTGCCGCAGCCAAAGCGATCACCGACGCGGGCGTGCCTGTTGCGTTGCACGCGATCACCGATGGCCGCGACGTAGCCCCCAAATCCGCCTTCACCTATATCGCCGAATTGGAAGATCGCCTGCCCGAAGGCGCGCGCATTGTCACCGTCAGCGGGCGCTATTTTGCGATGGACCGCGACAACCGTTGGGAACGCGTCAGCGAGGCTTATGAGGCGATAATCAATGGTCAGGGTCGGACGGCTGCCTCCGCGCATGGCGCGATTGACCACGCCTACAATCAATCCGAAACCGATGAATTCATTGTGCCCACGGTGCTGAAGGGCTTTGACGGAGTGAAAGACGGCGACGGAGTCTTCTGTCTCAATTTCCGCGCCGACCGCGCGCGTGAGATTCTGCGGGCGATTGGCGAGCCCGGCTTTTCAGATTTCGACACCGGCCCACGCCCGCAATTGTCTGCGCTGCTAGGGATGGTCGAATACTCGGACGGCCACAACGCCTATATGACCACCGTGTTTCCCAAACGCGATATCGTGAATACGCTGGGTGAGTGGGTCGCCAAACAAGGCCTGCGTCAGTTCCGCCTGGCCGAAACCGAGAAATACCCGCATGTCACGTTCTTTCTCAACGGCGGCAAGGAAACGCCCGAGGTTGGTGAAGACCGTTACATGCCGAAATCGCCCAAAGTGGCGACCTATGACCTGCAGCCGGAAATGTCCTCGACCGAGGTGACCGCAAAATTCGTCGAAGCGATTGAAGCGGGCTATGACCTGATCGTCACCAACTATGCCAACCCGGATATGGTTGGTCACTCCGGCGACCTGCAGGCGGCAATCAAGGCCTGCGAGGCCGTGGATCAGGGGCTGGCGCAGGTGGTTGCTGCGTTGAAAAGGGTGGGCGGTGCGATGATCGTGACCGCCGACCACGGCAATTGCGAAATGATGGTCGACCCCGAAACCGGCGGGCCGCATACCGCACACACACTTAACCCGGTTCCCGTGGCATTGGTTGGCGGGCCAAACGGCGCCACGCTGCGCAACGGGCGTCTGTCTGATCTGGCACCAACCCTGTTGCAACTGATGGGTCTGGAACAGCCGCCGGAAATGACTGGAAAGAGCCTGCTGTCATGACCATGCGCGCGCTTGTTCTGGCGCTGCTGTTTGCGGCCCCGGTCCATGCACAGACCGACCCGTCCACAGCCGCGCTGAATGCGGCGCAGATGCTCGAGGACGCCTCGGTCGCCCTGACCGAGGCGGACAGTGCCCGTGATCGCGTGCGCGCCCTGACCGAAACCATTCAGGCCTATGAGGCCGGTCTGACCGCCATGCGCGAAGGCCTGCGCCGCGCCGCCACGCGTGAGGCGCAGTTGACTGCCGAGCTGCGCGCCCGCGAAAAGGAAATCGCGCAGTTGCTGGGCGTGTTGCAGACCATTGAAACCACCGCACCTCCGGTTCTGATGCTGCACCCGTCGGGGCCGTTGGGATCGGCCCGGGCAGGGATGATGCTGTCCGAGGTCACACCGGGCCTCAACACCCGCGCGCAGGCTTTGGCCCATGATCTGCAAGAGGTGCAGACCCTGCGCCAATTGCAACAGAGTGCCGCGGAAACACTGACCGAAGGGCTGACGGGCGTCCAAACCGCTCGCACGCAGCTCAGCACCGCGATCGCCGATCGCACCGATTTACCCAGCCGTTTTGTCGAAGACCCGGTACGGACCGCAATCCTGATTTCGTCCACTGAGACACTGGAAGGGTTTGCCAGCGGCCTGTCCGAAATTTCCGAAGGCGAAATCGCGGAAACCAATGCAGACATCTCGGACCGCAAGGGTGAGATTGCGTTGCCCGCGCAGGGCGTTCTACTGCACCGCGCAGGGGAAACGGATGCGGCTGGTGTCAAACGCCCCGGTGTGATCTTGGGCACGCGACCCCGCGCAATTGTGACTTCGCCGACAGCCGCCACGATCCGTTATCGCGGACCACTGCTGGATTTGGGGAATCTGGTGATACTGGAGCCTCAACCCGGGCTTTTGTTCGTGTTTTCGGGCCTGCAAGAGGTTTACGGCAACACAGGGCAGGTGATCCCCGAGGGCACGCCGGTCGGGTTGATGCCCGGTGAAACACCCGAAATCGGCGCTATTTTGTCAACAAGCGGTGATGGCACTGGAACTGACCGGTCAGAAACGCTCTATATAGAGGTAAGACAGGATAACAGCCCCGTGGACCCGGAATCGTGGTTTCGGACCAGCAAGGATGGATGAGTACGTATGAAGAAATTTGTGATGGCCGCTCTGGCCGGAACCGTGGCAGGCGTAATCGCAACCACTCAGATCGCAGGCCCTCTGCTGGCGCAGGAGGCCGAGAACAATGCCACCGTCTATGAGCAGCTGGATCTGTTCGGCGACATTTTCGAACGCATTCGTGCGCAATATGTCGAAGAGGTCGAACCCGAGGAACTGATCGAAGCGGCGATTGACGGCATGCTGACCTCACTGGATCCGCACTCCAGCTATCTGTCGCCCGACGATGCCGAGCAGATGCGCGTGCAGACCCGTGGCGAATTCGGCGGGTTGGGCATTGAAGTCACGCAAGAAGAGGGCTTTGTGAAAGTCGTCTCGCCCATCGACGACACGCCCGCAGATGCGGCGGGGATCGAAGCCGGGGATTTCATCACCCATGTCGACGGCGAAAGCATTCTGGGCCTGACGCTGGACAAGGCGGTTGATCTGATGCGCGGCCCGGTCGGGTCCGAAATCGTGATTACCGTCGTGCGCGAAGGTGAACAGGAACCGTTCGACGTCACCATCATCCGCGACACTATCAAACTGACCGCCGTGCGCGCCCGCACCGAAGGCACCAGTGTCGTGCTGCGGGTCACCACGTTCAACGATCAGACCTTCCCCAACCTTGAGGAAGGTTTGAGCGAACAGATCGAAGAGGCTGGTGGCATCGACAAGGTCAATGGTTTTGTCCTGGACCTGCGCAACAACCCAGGCGGTCTGCTGACTCAGGCGATCAAGGTCTCGGATGCGTTCCTGAACGAAGGCGAGATCGTCTCGACCCGTGGCCGTGATCCGGGCGAAGGCGAGCGGTTCAACGCGACCCCCGGCGATCTGGCCGAAGGCAAACCGCTTGTGGTTCTGATCAATGGCGGTTCGGCCTCGGCGTCTGAAATTGTCGCCGGCGCGCTGCAGGATCACCGCCGCGCCATCGTGGTCGGCACCAAAAGCTTTGGTAAAGGCTCGGTGCAGACGGTCATGCCGCTGCGCGGAGACGGTGCGATGCGCCTGACTACATCGCGGTATTACACGCCGTCTGGCCGCTCGATCCAGGCGCTTGGCGTCAGCCCCGACATCATCGTCGAACAGCCGCGCCCGGCGCCCGCGTCGGACGACGAAGACTCGAACCGTCCGGCCCGGTCCGAAGCTGACCTGCGCGGCAGCCTGAACAATGACAGCCTCAGCGAGGATGAAATCCGTCAGATCGAGGAAGACCGCGCCCGCGCCGAAGCAACTGCGGAACTGCGGGAAGAGGATTATCAACTGGCCTATGCCATCGACATCCTAAAGGGTCTGTCGGCCTTCAACCCGAACGGGCCGTCTCAGTGATATTCCGAGGCCGCCTGATGAGCGGCCTCTGATACAGGATATTGAAAGCCCCGCTCGTTTTCGGCGGGGCTTTCTGTTTGGCTTGGTTTGTCCGGGATGCGTTCTCTGACAGGCTCAGATTGGCTTCCAGCCAGCTTTCACCCAGTTTGCAAACTCTGTTTCATCAATTTGACCTGCCGCCAGACCTTCCATCATCAGAACACCCTTGGTTGGGTCAGGAAGGAAGGCATGCCCGTTAAGTCGCAGAAAAGTAAGAGCAGTCACAAAGGCCGTTCTCTTGTTGCCGTCGACGAAAGCATGCGCCTTGGCGATGCCAAACGCGTAGGCGGCTGCAATTTCGGCAAGATCGGCATCGGCATAGGCCGCAAGGTTCATGGCTCTTGCACAGCCCATCTCCAAAAGGGCGCGATCCCGCATGCCGGGGGCGCCGCCATGTCGTGATATCTGTCTGTCGTGAATAGCGACAACCGCCGCCAGAGGAACCCAGGTCAGGGGCTTCACGCCAGTGCCTGAAGCAGATCGCGGTTCTCATCCATGACAATTTCTGCGGCCTCAAGCGCCTCGGCGACCGAAGGGTCGTGGGCCATGATTTTCAGCGTGCCATCATCACCGCGCAAGACAAAAAGGGTATCACCCTCTTTGGCATCAAGGATGGTCAACATCTCGGTGGACAGCGTCATGACGGCCGAATTTCCGACCTTGCGGATCTTGGTTTCGATCATTGGGTTCTCCTGGTATATATTAATGTATATACCCATCTGAAGCGAAACTGGCAAGTTTCAGCTGACTCATCCGGAATTGACCTTTGGCCAGAGGGATCAGCCTTCCACCTTATGCAGCTTTTCCTCATCCAGCATTATTGCCAGCAAGACCCCGACCGAAACGGAAAGGGTCGCGAAGATGAAGGCCATGTTCATTCCGGTGTCAAAGGAAGCGGCAATGGCGGATTTAACCTTTTCGGCCTCGGCGGGACTTAGTTTTTCCATGACGGCCTTGGCAGAGGGTGTGGTCAGTGTTCCCACGTTTATGGCTCTCTGGCTGGCTTCCGAGAGGTCAATTCCGGCGTATGTCAGCCGCTCACCCAGGCTGCGCAGGCTTACCAGATACATGATCGCGGTGGCGCAGGCGACCGAGATGGCGCCGTAGACCAGATGGGTCATGAAACTCAGCCCGCCGACCAGACCCGCCCGTTCCGGTTTCACCGCACAGACGGCGGCGGTGCCGGACGGCCCGACCGTCAGCGTCGCGCCCAAACCGATCATCGCCATGCCCGGCAGGATCTGGAAATATCCGAGCCCTGCGGGCATCACCACAACGCTGGCGGCCCCGGCTGTGGCACAGAGATACCCCCAGAGCAAAAGCCGTTTTGGGCCGAAATCGTTATACAACCGGCCCGACAGGATGGACCCCACAGCCAGAAGAACCGTCAGCGGTGCCAGCCCAAAGGCTGATTGCAAGGTCGACCAGCCCAGAACCTTTTGCATGTATTGCGGGAAATACATCAAACCGACGAAGGCCGCCGACACGTTGAACATGTTCAGCCCCAGGGTGATCCGGAATTCACGGTTGGCCATCATCTGCGGCAGCAACAGCGGCTCTTTCACCCGCTTTTCCACCTGGGGGAACAGAACGAACAAGACCGCGCTGACGAAGAACAGCATTAGCAACGGGGCCGAGGTCCAACCCCAATCCGCGCCCACATCCAGCCCGTAGAGCAACAGCAAAACGGCAAAGGACAGCACGGCCATCCCGGCAAAATCGATATGCTCTCCCTGCTTGTGCTGGGTTTCGCGCTGCATCAGCAGCAGGGCGGTCACCATCGAGATGGTGGAGAAAATCACATTGGCGAGGAAAAACAGCCGCCAGTCCCCCAGGTTGACCACCATTCCGCTGATCAGAGGCCCAAAGACATTGCCGCAGGTCACACCAGCCAATATCAGCCCCATGATCATGGCCCGATGTTCGGGCCGCGAGACCTTGGTCGCCCCGAACGCCAGCGTGCAGGGCCAGACACATCCCGCGCCGATCCCCTGCAGGGCGCGCGCAATAATCAGAAAGTCCAGGCTGGGCGAGACAAAGCACATGACGGACGAGAACAGAAAGATCGACAGCCCGATCAGCATCATCTTGCGGTGCCCGAACATATCGCCCATGCGCCCTCCGGCGACCATGGTCATGGCGAAGAACAGCGCGTAGATGTTCAGAACCCACTGTGTGCTGGTGATATCCGCATCAAAGCTGTTTTCGATGGCCGGAACCAGAATCAGCGCGCCGGTAAAGTCGATGCCGATCCCAAACCCCGTCACCATCAATGCAATGACTTTGACGATGCTGCTGCGATCCATGAGCTTGCCCAGACTGCTGCGGGTCACCCTAGGATGCACGGAATCTCGCTGAAAAGATAGAGACTTGCCCGGAAAGGATCACTTGTCGGCGCTTTGCGCCCGGCGAAACGCGCGTTTCAGCATGTCCAGCTCAGCGCGCAACAGCTCGACCTCGGCACGCAGATCATCTGCGGCGGGAGTGCCTGCGATGATTGTGAAATCGCCAAGCTTTTCCGAGGTCGCAGCCTCCACGATCACAAAACAATGCACACCGTCGGACAGCGCAGCCACGGGCACGGGAACCGTCAGGTTCCACCCGTCCTCAGACGCCGAAATACGCGCATCATCGATATTCTCGCCCAAATAGCGCACTTCGACCTGCGGCTCGGTGTCGGCTTGCAGAAACCCCTGCCAGAGGCCGTTTTCAAACCGGATCGGCGTCAATGTCGGCAGTGTCATGGTTGGATCTCTCACAAATCGGCGCGGTGGTGGCGGCAGAAGGTTAGGTCGCGCAGCGTGGCACGGTTCATCCGGGGATTGTCAAAGATCAGATCCAGCCAGATCTTCTCGATCCGCGACTCGTTCAGGGGCAGGTGGGCCAGATCGAAGTCAACAGAATTGGACGGGGTGGACAGGTCAAGCTTGCGCAGCACCTGTTCGGTATTGGGGCCGTGCTGGATGTTGAGGCGGGCAAACATCTCGAGCGGCTGTTCCAGTTCGATCTGCACGTCAACGCGCATCAGATGCTGCTTGGTCAGACCCTGGGCGGCCTCGGGCGGCAGCTCAACAGACAGCGACAGGAACGAGCCTGAAAACCCGAACACATCGACCGTCAGTCCGAATGCGGCCAGATCCTTGTCGCGGGAATTCCGAGTCTGCCGCATCCCGATCTCGGCCAAGGGGCAATCGTGGAACAGCGTCGCCTGACGATCCATCTGCGCCCGGCGCGGGGCCGAGGCCACACCGGGGCGTGGCAGCGGTCCACGCCACAAATCCGGCCGCCAGCACCAATCCGTACCCAGAGGTTTGGGAAACTGCAGCGACCCGATTCTGGGCCGGGCCAAACGGCCATCGGCTTCCTGGATCAGCATGTCCAGTTGGGTGCGCAGCTTGCGGGCTTCGTCACGCTGTAGTCGCAGCTGCGGCTCGGGTGCTTCGGCAGCGCCATGCAGCGCCGCGCGCCAACGCGCGACAACCCGGTGGTGAATATAGCGATCCAGAAGTCTGCCCATGGTCCTATCATTCAGAATGTGACCCTGTTTAGTCAAAGACCGCGCAGGGGTTAAAGGTGAATAAACGATATTGAGGATCAAAACTCTCAAATTCGTGAACGGCCGGGCGGATGGTCAACCCGGCAGCAATCTGTTACCGCGCCGTATTCTTGCAATCGCCGGGGTCAGTGCGTACCGTCTGTCACCTGATTGCGTTGGATCATCCCAAAATCGCATCCAAGAGATTTGAGGCACGACCGGGGCATGGAACCCACTCTGTTCGCATTCATCTGGAAACATTCCAGGAAACAACAGCTTGTCCTGCTGTTGCTGACGATCCTGTCGTTTCCGTTCCTCTATGCCTCGCTTGAGCTGCCCAAGCAGATCATCAACGGTGCCATTGGTGCGCCCAATGACTCGGTAACGATACTGGGCTTCACCGTGACGCAGGTGCAGTATCTGATGATCCTGTGCTTTGCCTTTCTGGGCACGGTGATCGCCAGCGGGTTGATGAAGATGCGCATCAACACGATGAAGGGCATTCTGGCCGAGCGTATGCTGCGCCGCCTGCGGTTCACCCTGATCCACCGCACCATGCGATTCCCGAAATCCTATTTCGCCACCACCAGCCAGGGCGAGCTGGTGTCGATGATCACCTCCGAGGCGGAACCGATGGGCGGGCTGATGGGCGACGCCATCGCTCAGCCGGTGTTCCAGTTCGGTCAGATGATGACCATCGTCACCTTCCTGTTCATGCAAAGCGTCTGGTTCGGGCTGGCCAGCATCGCGCTGATCCCCTTGCAGGCGTGGCTGATCCCGAAACTGCAACGTCAGATCAACCTGCTGAACAAGGAACGTATTCAGGAGGTTCGGAACCTCAGCTCCGAGATTGGCGAAAGCGCGGCAGGCATCAGCGATCTGCGCACCAATGGCGGTTGGCGGTATCGGCTGGCGCAGTTCAGCCACCGGTTGGGGCTCTTGTTCGAGATCCGGTTCAAGATCTACAACAAGAAATTCTTCATGAAATTCCTCAATAACCTGATCACGCAGATGACGCCGTTCCTATTCTATTCGGTCGGCGGCTATCTGGCGATCAAGGGCGAGGTGACGGTAGGCGCACTGGTTGCGGCGCTTGGGGCCTACAAGGACCTGAGCGGCCCGTGGAAGGATTTGCTGACCTATTACAATCAGGTTCAGGACATGTCCCTGCGGTGGGAGGTTGTGACCGAACGCTTTGCGCCCTCGAACATGATCCCGGAAGAGCTGTTCGTGGGTCAGCCCAAAGTGATCCCGCATCTGACCGGCGAGATTGAGTTGCGCAACGTGACCGTGCGCGACGATGACGGCAAGACCGTTCTGGAAGATATCGACCTGACCATTCCGAAAGGCGCCCGCGTCGCCATCCAGTCCGGCCAGGCCTCGGAACGCAACGCGTTGGCGCAGGTGCTGACCCGCGAGGTTCTGCCGGTGCAGGGTGAGGTCATCATGGCGGGTCATAACCTGAAAGACTTGCATCAGGCGGTGATCGCGGCCCGGATCGGCTATGCCTATTCCCGGCCTTACCTGTTCAACGGCACGCTGGGCGACAACCTGTTGATGCCGCTGCGCCCGCATCCACAACACGAAACCGACGCCGCACAATCGCCGAACCGCTGGCAGATCGAGGCCGACCGGGCAGGCAACCCGACAGATTCGCTGACCGACGAATGGATCGATCCCGGGTTGGCCGGGCTGGACGATATCGACGACATACGGGACTGGTGGTTCAAACTGGTCGAAGCGATGGGGATCGACGAGTTCATGCTGCGCCGCACCCTGCGCACGCGGTTCGACCCGCAATTGCACCCGGTTCTTGCACAAGGGATTGTTGACCTGCGCGACACCGTTGCAGAGCGGCTTAGGGAAAAGGGACTGGACCGCCATCTCTATCGCTTTGACCCCGACCGCTTTAACCCCGCTGTACCGCTTGGCGGCAACCTGCTGTTTGCCACCCCGTCGCGCGATATCACGCCGGACTCTCTGGCCAGTGACAGGCGGTTCAGAGACATGTTCGGGATGCATGAGCTGGCCGACGATGCCATGACCATGGCCAGCGCCGTGCTTGAAACGCTGGATCAGGCTTTTGGGCGCGACGGAACGGATCACCCCCTGTTCCTGCGTCTGGGGATGTCGAAGGACATGTTCCACCGTCTGCTTGACATCAAGGACCGCCGTAAATCCAAGGGGGACAGCAGCATCACCGAGTCTGAACGCTCGCTGTTGCTGACCATCCCTTTCCTGCTGACGGCCGAGCAGATCGGTCCCGATTTCCCAGAGGAATACAAGGACAAGATCCTCTCGATCCGAAAGGACCATGCCGAACGGCTGCGTGGAGCCTTGGACGGCATGTTCGTGCCGCTGTCTCCGGACAGTTACCTGCCGCGGCTGACAGTGATGGAAAACGCGCTCTATGGCCGGGTCTCGCTGATGGCGGGCGCCCATGCAGAAGAGATCGAGGACGTGGTGGCGCAGGCCATCAACGAGGCCGGTTTGCGGCGGCGGGCCGCGTCCACCATGTTCGACCTGCCCACCGGTCTGGGCGGGAACAACCTGCCGACCGTGTTTCAGGAACGCGCAGCGTTTTCGCGGGCGGGGATCAAGCGCCCCGATATCCTGATCCTCGACAAGGCGCTGGCCAGCCACGATTCCCAAAGCCGCCTGCGCACGCGTCTGCGACTGCGGGAATTGCTGCCCGACTCGGTCATGATTTTCATGGAAGATCACTTTGCCCACCCCGAGGCCTATGATCTGTTCATCGAAATCAAGGATGGGCGCATCGACGGTGTCGCGCGGACCCAGGACCACCACGAAGAGGGAACCTCGGCCGATCTGAGCCGGAAACTGCAGATTATCGCTTCGACTGAGCTGTTTTCGGGCATCGACGCGCGCAACCAGCGGCTGCTGGCGTTTTCGGCACAATGGTACGAGGTGGCCGAAGGGCAGATGATTTTTTCCCGCGGTCAGGTGCCCGATGCGGCCTATCTATGCATCAAGGGGCAGGCCAAACTGATCTGGACCGAAGAAGGCGGCGGCAAACGGCCAATTTCGATCATCGAGCCCGGCCGCCTGATTGGCGATCTGTCGATCATCACCGGTGATCTGCGCCAACTGGATCTGGAAGCCATCACGGATTGCACCTTTCTGCGCATCGGCGCCGAGGAATTGCGTGCCGTGATCGAAAGCGACGCCTCGGTCGCGGTTCAGCTGTTGCAGACCGTCGCGGGATATCTGACCACTTTGTCGACCAGGCTGAACGAGGTCCAGAAAACCGCCGATGTCTTCCCGGATTTACCGCAATCCATCGAAGGCGAGAGCACCGGCAACAATGCGTGAACCCGCCGCCTATTCCGCCCATGAGCTGCTTGTGGCCGATGCCCGCGCCCGGCCCGAGCTTTGGCGCCTGCTGGTCGGGCTGGTCATTGTCGGCGTGCTGTATGTGACGCTGAATTCGGTTTTGTTTGCCCTCATCGGCGGTCTGATCCCTCCGGATCAGGCGCAGGGTTTTCTGCGCGGAACCTCAGTAGTGGCGACGCTGGTCTTGCTGATGAGTTTTGGATTTCTGACGCTGGGCGTCGCTGTTGCCGCCCGGCAAATGCAACAGCGGTCGCTACGGGCGATTCTGGGGCCGTGCAACCTGTTCCGACAGCAATTCATTCTTGTGGCGCTGGCCCTCACGGTTCTGGGCGTGGCCATGGCCGTTTTGCCGCCATACGGGATGGGGAAACCGCTGACCCAGAACCTCGCCTTGCCCACATGGCTGTTACTCCTGCCGGTGTCGGCATTTGCAGTACTGATTCAGACCAGCGCCGAGGAAGTGTTGTTTCGAGGGTATATCCAGCAATCCCTTGCGGCCAGATTTCGGTCTCGGGTGATCTGGATGGGCCTGCCCTCGGCTCTGTTTGCCGCCGGGCACTACGCGCCGGGTGTGACCGGGGATAACGCGCTGCTCGTGACGGTCTGGGCCTTTATATTCGGCCTGCTGGCGGCGGATCTGACCGCAAGGTCCGGAACGCTGGGACCCGCTATCGCCTTGCATTTCCTCAACAATACCGTCGCACTTCTGTTCATTTCGCTGCCTGACACCCTCAGCGGGCTTGCGCTGTACCTGCTGCCATATGAGATGACCGAGACAGGAATGCTGCGACAATGGCTGTTCGTGGATTTCGCGGTGATGATTGTCTGTTGGCTGACAGCGCGTCTTGCGCTCAGGCGTTGATTGCATTTCCTTCCGTTGCGTCTTATTTGACGTCAAAGCCGCTCAAGCAAGGTTCCGACATGAACTGGATCACAAACTACGTCCGCCCCCGGATCAACTCGATCTTCTCGCGCCGGGAAGTGCCCGAAAACCTTTGGCACAAGTGCGACGAGTGCGGCACGATGCTGTTCCACCGCGAATTGGCCGAAAACCAGAACGTCTGCACCCAGTGCGACCATCACATGGCGATCACCCCGCGCGATCGGTTCAAGCACCTGTTTGACGGTGGCATTTTTGCCGAAGTCGAGGTGCCCGCACCAAAAGACGACCCGCTGCAATTCCGCGATCAGAAGAAATACCCTGACCGTATGAAAGCCGCACAGAAAAAAACCGGCGAGAAAGAGGCGATGCTGGTCGCCAGCGGAGAGATTGGCCGCACGCCGATCATCGCCGCCGCGCAGGACTTCTCGTTCATGGGCGGATCGATGGGCATGTATGTCGGCAACGCCATCATCGCCGCCGCGCAAGAGGCGGTGAAGCTGAAGCGCCCGCTGATCCTGTTCTCGGCCGCGGGTGGTGCACGGATGCAGGAAGGTATCCTCAGCCTGATGCAGATGCCACGGACCACCGTGGCTGTCGAAATGCTGAAAGAGGCGAACCTGCCTTATATTGTTGTGCTGACCCACCCCACCACCGGGGGCGTTACCGCGTCTTATGCGATGCTGGGTGACGTGCATATTTCCGAACCCAACGCGCTGATCTGTTTTGCCGGACCGCGCGTGATTGAACAAACTATCCGCGAAAAGCTGCCCGAAGGATTCCAGCGCGCCGAATATCTGCTGGATCACGGGATGCTGGACCGCGTCACCAAACGCACCGAGATGCGCGAAGAGCTGATCACCATCACCCGCATGTTGATGAACCAGCCTCCGGCCGTCAAAGGCGACCTGCCTGCGCCCGAACCCGAAGAAACCCCCACCGAAGCACCGGCCGAGGACGCGGGCGAGAAATGACCGGCCAGACATCTGACCTCATCCTTGACCGGATGATGGCGCTGCATCCCAAGATCATTGATCTGACCTTGGATCGTGTCTGGCGTCTGCTGGACGCTTTGGACAACCCGCAGACCAAACTGCCACCGGTGATCCATATTGCAGGAACCAATGGCAAAGGCTCGACGCAGGCCATGATCCGGGCCGGGCTGGAAGGGGCAGGGCTGTCAGCCCACGCTTATACCTCTCCGCACTTGGCACGGTTTCACGAACGCATCCGTTTGGCCGGAGAGCTGATCTCGGAACCCGACCTGACGGCGGTTCTGGATGAGTGCTACGCTGCGAATAATGGCGAGAATATCACCTATTTCGAGATCACGACCTGCGCTGCCCTGCTGGCCTTTGCCCGGGCGCAGGCGGATTACACATTGCTTGAGGTCGGCCTTGGCGGCCGCCTGGACGCCACCAATGTCATCCACCAACCCGCTGTTACGGTGATCACCCCAATCTCGATCGACCACGAACAGTTTCTGGGCAACACGCTGGGCAAGATTGCCGCAGAAAAGGCAGGCATCATTAAGCCCGGCGTGCCCTGTATCGTCGGCCCGCAACAGGACGAAGCGTTGGAGGTCATCGAGTACACCGCCGCGCGTCTCGGGGCTCCGCTGCTGATCCACGGCCAACACTGGCACGTGCATGAGGAAAACGGGCGCCTGATTTATCAGGACGAAACCGGCCTGCGCGACCTGCCGCTGCCCAACCTGCTGGGCGCCCACCAGATCCAGAACGCCGGCGCCGCGCTGGCCGTTCTGCGCCACCTGAACCTGGGCGATGACGCCTATGAGGCCGCCGCGACCCGCGCCGAATGGCCCGCGCGGATGCAGCGCCTGAAAACCGGACCTCTGGTCGAGGCCGCCCCGCAGGCCGAGCTCTGGTTGGACGGTGGCCACAACGCCGCAGCCGGGATTGCGCTGGCTGACGTACTGGCCAAGCTGCCAAACCGCCCGACCCATATGATCTGCGGTATGCTCAACACCAAGGACGTCACCGGCTATCTGGCTCCGTTGGCGAAACAGGCGCAAAGCTTGACAGCCGTCTCCATCCCTGGAGAGGCCGCCACGCTTAGCGCCGCAGACACCGCCGCCGCTGCAGCTAGGGTCGATTTGCCCGCCACAACCGCTGACAGCGTCGCTGATGCGTTGGAAACAATCGTGGCGGAAAACCCGCAGGCCCGCGTGCTGATTTGCGGCTCGCTTTATCTGGCCGGTAACATCCTGCGCGAAAACGGCTGAAAAAAGCCCGCAAAGCTTCATCTGGCCAAAAATATCCCGGGGGAGTCGCGCAAAGTGCGGCGGGGGCAGAGCCCCCTATTTTCCCCAACCCTGATCCTGCATTTCCCGAAGGCGCGAGGCGGTGCGTTCAAATTCAAACGTCCCTTCGCCCTCGACATACAGCATCTCTGGCTCGGCTGCGGCGGAACAGATCAGACGCACCTTTGCTTCATACAGCGCATCAATCAGCGTCACGAACCGCTTGGCTTCGTTGAAGTTGTTCCGCGACAGGCGCGGGATATCTTCCAGCACCAGAACCTTCAGTTCCTCTGCTATCGCCAGATAATCTGCCGGCCCCAGCATCCGTCCGCACAGATCATAGAACGACGCCCGCGCAACCCCGTTGCGAAACGCAGGCAGCTCAACCGCGCGCCCCTTGACCTGCAGGATCAGCGGCTCGGCCGTGCCCCCGGACAAGTCTTGCCAGACACTGCGAACGCTCTGCCGCGCTTCGGGGCCGATCGGCGTGAAGTAAACCGGTGACCCTTTCAACCGGTTCTGGCGATAATCGGTGGGCGAGACCAGCTCCCATACCCGTAGCTGCTCCTTGATATGGGCGATGAAAGGCAGGAACAGCTGCCGGTTCAGCCCGTCCTTATAAAGATCGTCGGGATGCCGGTTCGAGGTCGTCACGACCACAACCCCACCCTCGAACAGCAGGTCGAACAGCCGCCCCACGATCATCGCATCGGTGATATCGGTGATCTGCATCTCGTCAAAGGCCAACAGCTTGACCGTCTTCACAACCTCCTGCGCCACCGGGGCCAGCGCATCCTCGACCCCCTCCTGACGGGCCTTGTGCATACCCGCATGGATTTCCTGCATGAAAGCGTGGAAGTGTACGCGCCGCGCAGGGATATCCCCCAGCGCATCAACGAACATATCCATCAACATCGACTTGCCACGCCCGACGCCGCCCCACAGGTACAGCCCTTTCGGCGGC
This sequence comes from Ruegeria sp. AM9, assembly GCF_056540565.1. Classification (NCBI taxonomy): domain Bacteria; kingdom Pseudomonadati; phylum Pseudomonadota; class Alphaproteobacteria; order Rhodobacterales; family Roseobacteraceae; genus Ruegeria; species Ruegeria sp. AM9. Next base: position 30,699 of record NZ_JBQFWY010000005.1, on the reverse strand, counting down.
GGCGGAGCCTTGCGAAACAACCCCCGCTTGACCGGAGCGGCAAGGGCTGTGCGGATGCGCTCGAAATGCGGCAGCACGGCCTCTTGCGCGTCATCCCGTGTCAGAATGCCCTCGGCAATGCGGTCGTTATAAAGCGAAATTAAATCCGTCATGAACCTGAGCCATAGCGCCCCCATTAAGGCTTGAAAAGCAGCCATTTTGTCGACGCATCAATTTTCCTTAACCGAGACCGCAAAACTGCTGATTTGACGCTATGTGCAAAATCCATAACGTCCACCAGACCTAACCCCGAGGTCTCGATGCCGCAATCCGCCCGCCTGCTGAACCCGATCCTGATCGTTGGATGTATCATCATCGCGGTCAGTTTCGCCGTGCGCGCCTCATTCGGGGTGTTCCAGATTCCGATTGCCAGCGAGTTTGGCTGGCTGCGCACCGATTTTTCGCTGGCGATTGCGATCCAGAACCTCGCTTGGGGGATCGGGCAACCGATCTTTGCCGCGATCGCCGAAAAGGTCGGGGACCGCAAGGCGATCATTCTGGGCGCGCTGACCTACGCCGCCGGGATGGTGCTGTCGGCCTGGTCGGTCACGCCGTTTGGTCACCAGATGTACGCATGGCTGGTGGGCTTCGGCATCGCCGGCACCGGGTTCGGCGTGGTGCTGGCTGTAGTTGGGCGCGCATCGTCGGACAAGAACCGCTCGATGTCTCTGGCCATTGTCACGGCGGCGGGCAGTTTCGGTCAGGTGATCGGTGCGCCAACGGCCGAGTGGCTGCTGACCTTCCTGCCCTGGCAACAGGTTTTCATCGTCTTCGCCGCTGCAATCCTCGCCCTGGTGCTGACGCTGCCCTTCATGCGCGCACCGCAGCCGGTCAGCAAGGCGGAGCTGGAAGAGAGCATGAGCCAGATCTTAGGCCGGGCCTTCCGTGACCCGTCTTATGCGATGATCTTTCTGGGCTTTTTCAGCTGCGGCTACCAACTGGCCTTCATCACCGCACATTTCCCCGCCTTCGTGACCGAGATGTGCGGCCCGATCCAGCCCGGCGGCGTCCTGCATTCGCTGGGCATCACCACCACGTCAGCCCTTGGGGCGGTGGCCATCTCGCTGGTAGGGCTGGCCAATATCGGCGGTACGTTGCTGGCCGGTTGGGCTGGCAACCACTTCCCCAAGAAATACTTGCTGGCAGCCATTTATACCGGCCGCACGCTTGCCGCCGCCCTCTTCATCCTCATGCCGATCACCCCGATGTCGGTCATCGTGTTCTCGATCGTCATGGGCTCGCTCTGGCTGGCCACAGTTCCGCTGACCTCGGGCCTCGTCGCGCATCTCTATGGGCTGCGCTACATGGGCACGCTCTACGGCTTTATCTTCCTCAGCCACCAGATCGGAGGCTTCCTCGGGGTCTGGCTCGGCGGTCGTATGTATGACGTCTACGGCGACTATACGATGGTCTGGTGGATCGGCGTGGCCGTCGGCGCCTTTAGCGCAATCGTCCACCTACCCATCCGCGAGAACAGACCTCAGATGGCCGTCATCGCCTGATTACGCCTTGTATTTGCTGATAATGTACTGGCTGGTCATCAGGTCCAGATGCGCCCCGCCACCATTCTTGAACAGCGTGATTGCGGTTGGATCGGGGGCAAACCGGTCCAGATCGTAATAGTCGGCCACCAAGTCGCCACGCGTGATCACGCCCTTTTCAATCGGAATCTTGATCTCACCAATATGATCAACGGTTGAATCAAAGCTGTCCATGTAGATACGGGCGCGTTGCAGCGCCAGGTCTTCGGCCTCGCGCATTTCTGGCCGATACGCACCGACAAGGTTCAGATGCTGACCGGGGCGCAACCATTCGCCCCTGATGAAAGGCTGGGTGCTCATTGTAGCGGTCAGGATAATGTCGGCCCGGTCCACAGCATCGGCCAGATCATATTCAACGTCGATGTGACCCAGTTTCGTGGCCAAAGCTTCGGCCTTGGAACTTGTGCGGTTCCACAATCGTATTGCGGCCTGCGGGAAACCGGCGGCAAAAGCTTCGCACAGGGATTCGGCAACAGGGCCCGCGCCGACAATCAGAATGTTGCGGCTGTCCGGGTTGGCCAACCGCAGCGCACCCAGCAGACTGTCCCCCGCGGTCTTCCACTTGGTCACCAGGAAAAAGTCGACCAGCGCCGCCAATCGCCCATCTGCGTCGTCATAAACGCACACAGACCCATCGATCGCAGGACGCCCGGCCTGCACATTGCCCGGAAAAATGGTGGTGGATTTCACCGCAATGCCCAGCCCATCGACCCAGGCAGACCGCGACAGCAGCGTATCCGCACCGCGATACAGAAACGTGTCCTCTATCTGCGCCTTGGGCCGTTGATGTCCTTCGGCGATGGCGCGGGTCAGTTCCAACCAGTCCAGATTTGCCTCTCCGTCAGCAAACGGAATCTGTAGCACATTCACCGCGCCTCATCCTTGGTCAACAGGCCCTCGGCGACCAGGCGATCTGCCCAACCTTGCGGGTCAGTGAAGTGATGCGTCTGCCACCCGCGCGCCCGCGCCGTTTCGATATTGTCGATCCGATCATCCGCGAACAGCAGGGCCCCGGGTGCGACCCCACAATCGGCCTCGACCATTTCATAGATCGGAACATGCGGTTTCACCGCCTTCATACGGCCCGAGACATACTGCCGGTCGAACTCGTTCAGGAACGGGTAGACCGTGGTGGCATAGTCGAAATTCTGCACCCCGAAATTGGTCAGCGCAAAAACCGGGATTTTCTTGGCGCGTAACGCCCGCTGCAAACGGACGGAATGCGGAATCTCGGGCGCGGCCAACTCGATCCACTTGTCATGCCACATGCGAATCTCGTCGCGCCATTCAGGGTATTTCTCGGCCCAGTCATAGATCGTGTCGGTGAAGTGGTGACCCTGGTCCACCAGGTCGTTCATACCGTGCAGATCGACCTCGGTGAACATGGCTCGGCGGCGCTCTTCCCCGATCACCTTGTCGTAGTAGCGTTCGGGCTGCCATTCGATCAGAACGTTCCCGATGTCGAAAATCACGGCTTCAATCGGCATGGTGTGCCCCTGTCAAAACAATCCTGCTAGCGCCGACTGAACCAATCCCCGCCCGGATTTACAAGGGCCGAACCGCAGCGCGCAGCGCTGCCCGGCCCAACCGGAGGAGGCGCATCTTCGATGCGTCTCTGACGGGCGGGAGGGTTACCCCCTCAGGGCCGACCTGAGTTCCCGCTCCAGCGCGTCCAAAAACCGGGACCGGTCCGCCTTGCCGAAAGGCTTGCCGCCACCGCCAGCTCCCAGCGGATTGGCCGCCCGCAGGTCCGCCATAAGATCGCGCATCGCCAGTTGCTGGCCGATATTGGCCGCAGTGAACGCCTCACCATTGGGGCGCAGCACCCGCGCTCCGGCCTCGACGCATTTCGCAGCCAGGGGAATGTCCGAGGTCACCACCACATCCCCAAGCCCGCAGCGTTCCGCAATCCACTTATCGGCCTCATCCGCGCCTTCCGCCACGATGACGACCTGCACCAAAGGGTTTACCGATGGCCGCAGCCCGCCGTTTGAGACCAGCGCCATCGGCACCTTGTGCCGGGTCGCTACGCGCTCGGCCTCGGCCTTTACCGGGCAGGCATCACCATCGACATAGAGCGTGGTCACGCCTTCTTGACCTGTTTCTTCGCAGACTCGGCGGATATCTTGCGCACCTTGAACTCTTCGGGGATCGGCATCCGGTTAAACGCGTCCAGACCCGCGATCTTGTAAGCCTCGGCCAGCGTCGGATAGTTGAACGTGTTCTGCACGAAGTAGTCCACCGTACCCTTCAGGTTCAGCACCGCCTGCGCAATGTGGATCAACTCGGTCGCGCCTTCGCCGACGATCTGCACCCCAAGAACCCGGCGGGTTTTCAGCGAGAACAGCATCTTCAGCATGCCGTGCTCCAACCCCATGATATGCCCGCGCGAGGTTTCGCGGAAACGCGCAACGCCCACCTCATAGGGAATGCCGCGCTCCTGCAATTCTTCCTCGGACATGCCGCAGGTGGAAATCTCGGGCACCGAGTAAATCCCGTAAGGATACCATGGGCTTTCGGGCAGGGTCGGGGTGTCCAGCGCGTGACAGGCGGCGACGCGGCCTTGCTGCAGCGAGGTCGAGGCCAGCGACGGATGGCCGATCACGTCGCCTGTGGCGTAGATATGCGGCACAGCGGTCTGATAGGTCTTGCGGTCCACCTTGATCCGGTTGCGGTGGTCCGTTTCCAACCCGACGGCATCGAGATTCAGCTTGGATGTGGCACCCATCCGTCCCGCGGCGAACAACAACATTTCGGCCCTGACATGGCGGCCGTTATCCAGCGTGACTTCGACATGCTCGCCTGCGTCTTCGATCTTTTCGACTGCAGACCCCAGCCGCAGATCAACACCGTTTTCACGAATCTGATGGGTGAAATCATGGATCAGGCGGCTGTCGATGAAATCCAGAAAGGTGTCGCGCGGTTCGATCAGCGTCACCCGGACATCCAGCGCCGAAAACATGGTGGCATATTCCACCCCGATCACCCCGGCGCCGATCACGACCAGCGAGCGGGGGATTTCGGCCATTTCCAGAAACTCATCCCCGTCAACGACCGTCTTGCCGTTGAAGGGCACGTAATCCGGGCGATAGGTCTTGGTTCCGGTTGCGATCAGGAACTTGGCAGCCGTCAGGCGTGTGGTTTCACCCGCGTCCGTGGCGACCTCGACCTCATGCGGGCCGACGAACTTGGCAAGGCCGTCCAGAGTTTCCACGTGGTTGCGGTTGAACTGGTGCTCCAGCACATCGACCTCGTGATCCAGCGTCATGTGCAGGCGCGCCTTGAGGTCCTCGGCCCGGATCTGATCTTTGACCCGGTAGGAGCGGCCGTAAAAGCTGCGTTCGCGCCAGCCGGACAGGTTCAGCACCGTTTCGCGCAGGGTCTTGGACGGGATAGTTCCGGTATGCACCGACACGCCACCGAACCGGTCCTTGCGGTCGATCACCAGAACCCGGCGTTTCAGCTTACCCGCCTGAATCGCCGCCGAACGTCCCGAAGGCCCGGACCCGATGATGATCAGGTCATAGTCGTATTTGCTCATGCCTCAGTCCCCGTACAGTGCTTCGGCGTGGAAGGTGATGTGGTCTTCCATGAAGGTCGACACAAAGAAATATGAATGGTCATAGCCGGGCTGCAGACGATAGGTGGCCTGTTGGCGACGTTCGGCAATTGCTTGCGCCAGTGCCTCGGGGCGCAGCAGGTCGATGAACTGGTCATTTGCGCCGGTGTCGATCAGGATTGGGCCGTCGAACCCCTTTTCCTTCATCATCATCGAGGCGTCATGCTTGGCCCACGCGGCCTCATCCCCGCCCAGATAGGCGCTGAGTTGCTTGCGCCCCCAATCCGCCCCGGTCGGGTTCGAAATCGGCGCAAAGGCCGAGACAGACCGAAACCGCCCCGGCAGGTTCATCGCCAGTGTCAGCGCGCCGTGACCGCCCATCGAATGACCGGTGATGGCCTGACGGTCCATGTCGATGGCAAAGTTTTCGGCCAGCAGGGCGGGCAGTTCTTCGGCCACGTAGTCCCACATGTTGAAATGCGGCGCCCAGGGCGTCTGTGTTGCGTTCACATAAAACCCCGCGCCCTGACCAAGATCGTAATCCTCGTGGTCGGCCACGCCTTCGCCACGCGGCGAGGTGTCGGGGAACACCACGGCGATGCCCTGTTCCGCCGCCCAAGCCTGCGCGCCGGCCTTGGTCATGGCGTTCTCATGGGTGCAGGTCAGGCCAGACAGGTACCACAGAACCGGAACCGGGCCATCCTTGGCTTCGGCGGGAAGAAACAGGCCGAAAGTCATGTCGCATTGGCAGGCTGCGGAGGTATGGCGGTAAACGCCCTGCACACCGCCGAAACAGGCGTTTTCCGAAAGGGTTTCCATCTGGCAGAGTCCTTAGCTTTGGGTCGCGATATGGCTAACCCTCCAAGGACCCGGCGTAAAGGCCGCGTGCCTTCGGCGAGAGTATTTTTTAAAAGATGAAGCTCAGAGTGTTGCGACCCAGGCGATCACGACCGGTACAGTCAGGATACTGGCCGCCGTGGACAGCAGGATGGCTGCCGACGCCCGATGCGGGGCCACGCCGTAATGGGCTGCCAGAATGTAGACATTGCCCGCCACTGGCAGAGCGGCAGCTGCAATGGCCACCGCAGCCGGAAACGCAGCCACCGGAATCACCCACAGCAGCGCCACGGCAACGCAGGCCGGGTGGATGACAAGTTTGCAAAAACTCAGCCAGGCGGCGACCTGCACGCGTTCTGCCGACTTGGATGCCAGCGAAGCGCCGATTGCAAACAGCGCCCCCGGTGTAGCGGCCCCGCCCAAAATGGTCAGAAAGTCGTTCAGAGGCTCCGGAACCGGCACCTGAAACGCCGACCACAATATCCCGGCGGAAATCGATACGATCATTGGATTCTTGATCAGTCCCAGCCCGATCAACCGCAGAGTCGCAGGTGTCAATCGCCCGTCGCGCCCGGCATTGATCAAAATCACGATCAGGGACGAAAACACCACCAGATCAACCGTCAAAACCAGCATCACCGGTCCAATGGCGGCCTCGGACAACAGCAGGGCCAGCATCGGCAGGCCCAGAAATCCGACATTGCCGATGGCGGCGCATTGGGCCTCGACTGCGGCGGTGGGGATGTCGAGCCCCCGCATCCAGGCCACCAGTGTCGCCAGCACATAGACAACGACCGTGCCCAGCAAATAGCCCATGACAAGGCGGCCGTTGAAAATCTCGGCAAAGGGCAGGGTGGCGGCAAAACGGAACAACATTGCCGACAGCGCAAAGAAGAACACGAATTTGGTCAGATAGGCCGTCGCTTCCTCGGTGAAAAACCGGCTGCGCCCGGCCCAGTACCCCAGGCCGATGATCGCAAAAAACGGAAGCGTACGTAGAAAGATATCGACCATGGCCAGAGTGTTAGCATTGTTTGACGGGTCGGCAAGCCTTTAGCCGGCGCAATGAACTGACACCAGGTTCTGACGGGAAAATGAACGGATTTCACCACGTCACTTCGGTGGAAGTCACGCGAATCGTTGTATCTGAACTGAACGGTTTATAGTTTTAGGGGATCATCTAACCCAGGAGAGCCCATGACAGAGACAGCCGCCATCCTTCGTACGGGCCGCAAATTCGATCAGGTTTTGCGTGGCGCCCGAGAGGTTTTCATGGCGGATGGGTTCGAAGGTGCAAGCGTCGATGACATCGCACGCGCCGCCGGTGTGTCCAAGGCAACGCTCTACAGCTACTTCCCCGACAAACGGCTTCTGTTCATGGAGGTCGCGCAGACCGAGTGCAAGCGTCTGGCCGAAAACGTCATCTCGATGATCGATGATTCCAAACCGGCGCGCGAGGTTCTGACGATCACCGCCACGCAGCTGACCGCTTTTCTGGTGTCGGATTTCTCGCAACAGGTCTTTCGGATCTGCGTGGCCGAACGTGACCGGTTCCCCGAGCTGGGCATGGCGTTTTTCGAAGCCGGGCCTCAGAACGGCCAGCGCCACATGGTCGAATATCTGGAAAAGGCGGTCCAAAAGGGTGAGCTGGCCATCGAGGACGTCCAGATCGCGGCGGAACAATTCTCGGAACTGTGCAAGGTGCGCATCTGGACCAAGGCGGCTTTGGGCATCCAGACCAGTTTCAGCCAGCCGGAAATCGACGCAATCGCACTGCAGGCTGTGGACATGTTCATGGCCCGCTACGGGGTCTGATCAAGATTTGGGCAGGCGCGCGGGCATTTGCACGAACAAAGGCTAATCACACAGTTGAAGTTTGACAGGTGGGCCGTTCTGGAAAACCATCGGGCGGATACAGCGAAGGCCCTGTGACCCTTGACCAGTGCGAACACCAGCTTTTCCCGCCGACTGACCGATCTGCTCGTTCAGATTTACCCTGATCATGATCAAGCCGAACTGGCTCGTGAAATCATCGAGGCCTTTTGGCCAGCGGGGACGCACCGGCGCAAACAAGGGCGCAAGCCGGGCAACAAGCTGTGGTCAGAGAAAGACAGCGTCCTGATCACCTATGGCAACTCGATCGAGGATCAGGCCCACAAACCGCTGGACCTGCTGCATGATTTCCTGCTCAGACATCTGAGCGGCGTGGTGAACGGGGTCCACATCCTGCCGTTCTTTCCCTTCACCTCGGACGACGGGTTTGCGGTGTCCGACTACTATTCCGTCAGCCCGCAATTGGGGGATTGGGCGGATATAACCCGGATCGCGGGGGATTTTCACCTGATGTCCGATCTGGTGCTGAACCATGTCTCAAGCCAGGGCGCGTGGTTCACCAACTTCCTGCAGGGGAAACCTCCGCACGACCGGTTCTTTTACGAAGCCTCGCCCGAGGATGATCTGTCTCAGGTCGTGCGCCCGCGCACCACGCCTTTGCTGCGGCAGGTCGAAACCAATCAGGGCGAGAAACACGTCTGGTGCACATTCAGCCACGATCAGGTGGATCTGGATTTCTCGAACCCCGAAGTGCTGATCGAGATGCTGAGGATCATCCGCCTGCATATCGACAAGGGGGTGCGTATCCTGCGGCTGGATGCGGTGGCCTTTGTCTGGAAAGAGATCGGCACCAATTGCATTCACCTGCCGCAGACCCATGCCATCGTGCAACTGTTGCGGCTGCTGTGTGACTACGCCACCGAAACGCTGGTGCTGCTGACCGAGACCAACGTGCCGCGCACCGAGAACCTCAGCTATTTCGGCAACCGGAATGAAGCGCACGCGGTTTACAATTTCCCTCTGCCGCCGCTGATCCTGCACGCGATGCAGTCGGGCACTGCGCGATACTTGCGTGAATGGCAGGCCGCGATGCCGCCTGCGCAGCTGGGCTGTGCCTATCTGAACTTCACCGCCAGCCATGACGGCATCGGGATGCGTCCCGCCGAAGGCGTTCTGCCCCCGGACGAGAAAGACCGCATGATCGACACCGTGCGGCGGATCGGCGGGCTGGTGTCGATGCGGGCACTGCCGGACGGGCGCGAGGAGCCATATGAGCTGAACTGCGGGTATTTCGAGGCGATGTCCGAGACCTTCCACGGTCCCGATCAATACCATCTGGCCCGGTTCATCTGTTCCCAGACCATCGTCATGTCACTTGAGGGCATACCGGCCTTCTACATCCACTCTCTGCTGGCCACGCCCAACGATCACGAGGCGGTTGCGCGGCGCGGCATGAACCGGGCGATCAACCGGCACCGCTGGCATTACCCCGATTTGCTCGCACGGCTGGCCGATCCGGGCTCCAATCAGGCGCTGGTGTTGTCGGAATTGTCTCGCCGCCTGCGCCTGCGGGCGCGGCAACCGGCGTTTCACCCAAACGCGACGCAATTCACCCTGCGGCTGGGCGACCGTGTCTTTGGCATCTGGCGGCAGAGCCTGGACCGCAGCCAGTCGATCTTTGCGCTGCACAATGTTTCGGCCGAACCGGTCCATGTCGGCCCTGCCGAGATCAACATGATCGCCGACGAGGTCTGGACCGATGCGCTGACCGGAGAAATCCTTGCCGCCAACGGCCCCGATATCGTGTTGGCGCCGTATCAGTGCCGCTGGATCACGAACGCGGCGTGAATTGCGCCAAATCTTCGGACACCGCCGCTTTCAGGCGCAGCAGGAATTCAGGGTCCGCCGAATGGACACGGTTCCATGTCGGGATGAACGGCGTCTCGTGCGGGTTGTCGAGGAAGATCTGCCCGGCGCGAATGATGTTTTCGGCAAACAGTTCGATGGACTTCTCTTCCTTGTGACGGTCCAGTTCCAGCCCGTTCATCTTGGCGTCGGTATAATAGCCCTCCAACAGGTCCAGCGCGGATCGATAGTAGGTGGCCTTGAGCGTGCGGAAGGTGTTGGGTGTGAACACGGTGCCATCAGCCGCCAGCTTGCGGAAGATCGCCTTACAGATATCGGTGGACATGCGCGACAGGCCGCGGTTGGCGTCCTCGGGCGACAGGTCCTGATGTTTGTGGTCGTAATTGTCGGCGATCTCGACCTGACAGACGGATTTCGGCGCCAGATTGCGCCACGCCTCGGACAGAACGCCGATTTCCAACCCCCAGTCCGATGGGATGCGCAAATCGGGCAGGGTCGGGGTGCGGATGGCGAACTCACCCGACAGCGGATAGCGGAAGCTGCGCAGGTAATCGAGGTAATCGCGATCCCCGATCACTTTTTTCAGCGCGATCAGCAGAGGGCTGACCAGCAGGCGGGTGACGCGGCCATTCAACTTGCCTTCGCCAACGCGGGGGTAAAACCCTTTGGCCATCTGGAATGGAAAGGTCGGGTTGACGACCGGATAGACCAGCCGGTCCAGCATCTGGCGGTCGTAAGTCACGATATCGCAATCATGAATTGCCATCACCGAACTGTCGGCACAGGCCAGCAGGTACCCGATGCAGGACCAGACGTTCTTACCTTTGCCCGGCTCCTGAGGAGCCAGCCCCAAGCCCTGCAGTTGGGTTTGCAGTTCAGTCAGGCGCGGGCTGTCGTTCCAGATCACCGCGTGGTTTTGCGGCAGATCGGCAAAGAAGGCGCGGGCGTGGCGGTACTGCGCCTCATCTGCCTGATCCAGACCGATGATAACTCGATGCAGATAGGACACCTGCGCCAGCTCCTTCAGAATGCCCGCCAATGCCGGGCCTTCCAGTTCGGAATAAAGGCACGGCAGGATCAGGGTGATCTTGCGCGTTTCGGCATAAACCGAAATCTCATGCGCCAGGTGACCCGCCGGTCTGCTGCGCAGGTTGTGCAGGGTGGTGATGTTTCCGTTCTGGTGAAAATCTGCCATGTCTGGAGCCTTTTCCGGGTCAGAGCCCTGCCGTCAGCGTCAGGATCGCTTCGGACCAGCCGCGCGGGCCGCTGTTAGTTGTTCTGAGAATCCGCGCCTCGGCTTCGGGCGGGAAGCGGGGGATGGAGGGGCCGTCCGGATTGGCGATGATCACACCCTGATCGGCCGCGCGGATCATTTCGCTGTCATTTGGCGCATCACCCAGAGCCAAGGTACGGGCAGGTGTCAGATGGCCGACAATATCCTTCATCGCATCCGCCTTGGTCGCGCCAAATGAAAGGGTCAGAAACCGCCCGCCCTGCCGCGTGTGCAGCCCCGCGCGCTCGGCTGCTGACAGAAACTGCTGCAAGCCAGCCTCTGACCCGGTCCACCGGCCCGGCTCGCTGAACTTGCGCCTCTTGGCAAGGGCAGCTTGCGCAAGGTTCAGACCAGTTTGTTCCACCACTTCTTTGTCAGTCAGGTCGCCAAAGCCGACAAAACCCGACGGCAGAGTCTTTAGCAGGGACCGAAGACGCAAATAGCAATCGTCGTCCGCATTCGTTGTTCCAGGCCAAAGTACACCGGCCCCGTTTTCAACGATGGCGGGCATGTGGCTCAGGCCCATCTCCTGCTGCAAAGACCGGATTTCCGCAGCTGTCTTGCTGCTGGCCAAAACCAGCCCTGCACCCAATTCCGTCAGCCGGGCAAGTCCTGGCCTAGCAGCTTCCCAGTTATAGTCGTGGTGATCCAGTAACGTGCCATCCAGATCGGAAAACACCAGAAGGGGCAGGGCAGGGGCGGCGGCATTGATCATTTCCATCAAAGTAGAAATCTGCCGATGCGCGATGTAAATCCGTGCCGACGAAAACTCCGCCAAACCGAATGCCTGTGCCTATTTATTAGGCACAGGCGAGCGAACTCATTCGATGAACGTTCTGGCCAGCCGGTCGCTGATCGGTTGCGACAGATAGCTGATCACCGCACGTTCGCCGGTATTGACGAACAGATCGGCAGGCATACCGGGCACCAGTTCCAGCGCGGCAACGTCCTGCGGTTGCTCGGTATCCAGCTTGACCCGCGCCTTGTAGTAAGTCTCGCCAGTGCGGTCATCCTCAAGCGCATCTGCCGAAATGTCGAATATCCGACCAGTGGCCTCGGGCACATCCGCCTGCGCAAAGGCCGAGAGACGGATGCGGGTGGACTGACCGATCCGCAGCTTGTCTATATCTCCGGTCTTGACCCGCGCCTCGACAATAAGCGCCTGATCGGCGGGAACGATATCCATGATCGGCTCACCCGGGCGGATCACACCTCCGATGGTCGATACACCAAGGTTCACGACCCGTCCGCTGGTGGTCGCCAGAACCCGTGTCCGCTTCAGGCGTTTCAATGTCCCGGCAAATTGCGGACGAACCAAATCAAGCTGAGCCTCAACCACGGCCAGTTCCCCGGCGAGAACCTCATCGCGCAGTTTGTTCTGGCTGAGCAGCGACAGCTCCAATTCCCGCATCTGATCCTCGGCTTGCGCGATCTGGGTGCGCAACGAGGCGTCTACCCCGCCAAGCCGTTCCAGTTCGATTTGCCGTGCACTGACCCGCGTCACGGCCACCAAACCCTTGGCCAACAAGGCTTGCAGGTTGGTCAGTTCGGTCCGCGTGATCTCTTGCTGGTTCTTTGCGGCCTTTCGTTGCTCGTTCAGGCCTGCGATCTGATTGCGCAGCCCGGTGATGCGTTGCGCATTGATCTGTGCCTCGGTCCGGCGGGCTCTCGCCTCGGCGTCGAACAGTTGCTTTTGCGTCAAGTACGGAGACACCCAGTGCAAACGCTCCATCCCTTCGCGGAACCCGGACAAAGCGGTGGCCTCGTCAAATTCGGCCTGCCCGCTCATCTGCGCCAACAGGCGCGCACGGCGGACGGACAATTCGCCAAGCTGACTGCCTTGCACACTGAGATCGACGTCGATCTCGGTCGTGTCGAGCTGCACCAGAGGTTGCCCGGCCTCAACGAATTGCCCGTCTGCCACCAGAATGGACTGGATGATGCCGCCGTCCAGATGCTCGACCGTCTTGCGGTCTCCTTCTACCACGAAAGAGGCGGGCGCGACGACGGCCCCGTCCAGCTTCGAGGCGAAAGCCCAATAGGCGCTGCCCCCGACGAACACCGCCAGAGTGAACAGACCGAACAGCACATACCGCCCGATGCTTGAGGACGTATCGGTGATCTCTTGCAACTGTGCCTCGTGGAAACCGACGGCGTTGCGGGAAGGTTTATACTTGATCAGGTCCGTCATTGGGCCGCTCCTGCGATCTGAGTTTCATTTGCCGGGCGCTGAGCAGTCTGCAGCACGTTCCGGCTGTTCACCTTCAACACGTCCTGTTTGTCGCCAAACTGTGCCTGGCTGCCATTGCGCAGAACCAGCACCTTGTTGGCGGCCTGCAACGTGGCCGGGCGATGGGTCATCACGATCGCAATCGCGCCCCGTTCGTGCACGGCCAGCAGCGCATCGCGCAGGGCCTGCTCGCCCTCGGCATCCAGATCCGAGTTCGGTTCATCCAGAACCAGCACAAACGGATCGCCATACAGCGCCCGCGCCAGAGCCAGCCTCTGACGCTGACCGCCGGACAGAAAGAACCCCTGACCGATCCGGGTTTCGTAGCCATCAGGCAAGCTGCTGATCAATTCATGCACTCCGGCTTCTCGGGCCGCGCGCAGCACTTCGGCATCGTCGATGGCCGTTGAAAACCGGCCAATGTTTTCGCGAATGGTGCCGTCGAACAACTCTACATCCTGCGGCAGGTAACCGATCTGATTGCCCAAATCTTCGGCATTCCATTTCGACATCGGGCTGCCATCCAGCAAAACCTCACCCCGTTGCGGATGCCAGATGCCGGCCAGCATCTTGCCCAAGGTGGTCTTGCCCGACCCGCTCTGGCCGATGACGGCCAGAATGTCACCGGCTGTCAGACTGAAATCGATCCCGCGCAGCGTTGCGCTCAATGCTCGCGGGGGTGCCGCCTGCGCGATACGGACGTCCATAGATTTGAACGCACGCGGCAGATGCAGGTTGGGCGGCGTTTCGGCAAAATCCTCGGTCAGCCGTTTGATCTTGCTGTACGATCCACGCGCAGCCAGAAACGAGCGCCACTGGCCGATCAACTGATCGATCGGAGCCAGCGCACGGGCCAGAACGATGGTCGCGGCGATCATCACACCTGCGGTGGACTCTCCGGTGATCGCCAACGCAGCACCAAGGCCCAGAGCCGCAGATTGCAACCCCATTCGAATAGTCTTGGACATCACCGAAAAGCTGGCAATCCGATCTGCGGCGCGGGTTTTGTGGTTATGCGCGTCCGCCTGCAGGGCCGTCCATCGGCGCACCAGATCGCCTTTCATTCCCAACGCGTGAACAACTTCGGCGTTTCTGTCCCCGGTTTTGAACAAAGCATCTGAACGTCCGCGCGCCTGCGATGCCTGCCGCATCGGTTCACGGGCGCGGGCGTTGTTGATCAGCGCCATTGTGGTCAGGGTGAGTGCTCCGGCCAGACCCAACAGTCCCAGAAACGGGTGCAGAACATATAGCACCAACAGGTAAATCGGTATCCACGGCGCATCGAAGAAAGCGGTCAGGGTAGTGCCCGAAATGAACTCGCGAAAGCCGTTCACGTCCTCAACCAGGTTTTCTCCGGCTTCGTTTTCCCCCTGCACCCGGCGTTGCATGGCGGCACCAAGAACGGGGGCGCCGACGCTCAGCTCGAACCGGGCGGCCAGACGGCCCAGGATGCGCATCCGCATCAGGTCAAGGCAGGCGATCACGACAAAAACCCCGGCCAGCAGCAGCGACAGGGCAATCAGAGTATCGGCGTTTTGGCTGGTCAGCACGCGGTCGTAAACCTGTAGCATATACAGCGGTCCGGCCAGCATCAGAAGGTTCAGAAACAGGCTGAAGACCGCAACCGCAACAAAGCCTTTACGCAGCGACCCCCAGGCGGATTTGACGGGATTGGTGTTCTGGAACATGTCATGGGCCCTTTCCGGTATGGCAAACGGGGCGACCGAAAGACCGCCCCGTTGTTGCTTGTTTATGCGACGAAGTCGTCTTCATTCAGGTCAGCGCTGTTGACGCCGGCCAGACGGACCGAACCTGCGTCTCCAAAGGAGATCAGCGCGTCGTCGCCGTCCTGAGAGACGTTGACGTTGCCGCCAAAGTCAGGACCGAAGTCACCGAATTGCAGCTGGTCAATGCCAACCTCAAAGTCCTGAATGAGATCGTCCCCGAAATTGCCCGCAAAGACGAACGTGTCCTGGCCCGCGCCGCCGATCAGGATGTCATTGCCACCCTCACCGTTCAGCACATCATCACCGGCCTGACCGTTCAGGGTGTTGGCCCCTGAGTTGCCCGACAGGATATCATTGCCGCCATTCGGGCTGCCTGCATTGTTCGAGCCGTTGATGTTTTCGAAGCCGAACACCTGATCCAGTGTAGCCCCGTTCGGTGCGTTGACCGTGGCGACACCGTTGCCGTCTTCGTCAAGGTCGAGAACAACGCCCGGCCCTGCGGTGAACAGCGCAGTATCGATGCCTTCGCCACCGATGATGATGTCAGCCCCACCGAAAGAGTGGATGGCATCATTCCCGGCACCCCCGTCGAGCACGTTGAACTCGTTGTTGCCCAGGATCAGGTCATCCCCGCTGGAACCGACAACGTTTTCGAAGTCATCGACTTCGGCGACGATCTGACCGTTGACGATAATGGCAGCGTCCTGCGGGCCTTCATCACCATTGCCCGCTGCGTTCGGTGCAGGGCCGCTCAGGTCCAGATCAACGGTCACACCATCAAAGCCGGACACATCAATCGTGTCGCTGTCATCCGAGCCGACAACCCGCTCGATCGAGCGCAGAGTGTCGACCTCAATCTGGTTATCGATGACGTCCTGGCCGATGACACCGGTACCGCCTGTGGCTTGGGTATCCAGCGTGGCGCCTGCGTCGACCAGCGTGTCCTGCACGACCGCGCCATTCTGACCGGCGGGTGCATTGTGCAGGTGGATGGCCGAAACAACACCCGGGATCGGCGTGTTCAGGTCGGCCTCGTTCAGGCCAACGACGCTCAGTTCGCTGGAATAGGTGACGACACCCGTGTTCAGGTTCTGAGTGATGACGACTGTGGCCTGCCCGGTGGCTTCGCTGTCCGACAGCGGGCCCGGTTCCTGCGACGCGTCCAGACCACCGCTGAGCGTGACTGTCCGGATGCCGTTCACGGTTTCAACGCTGTCCACCAGCAGTTGCCCGCGGATTTCACCGCCCGGGAAATCCGAGGTGTGGATGTTGTAATACAGGTTGCCCAGGATCGCTTCCTCAACAAACCACGAGGGGTCCGGGATGTTCGATCCGAACTGGTCCGGGTCATCAACCACCGCATCGGTGACCGTGACGGTGAAGCCGGTGTCGCGGGTTGCGGTGCCATTGCCGTTGGCGTCCAGAGACACCTCGACCGCAACATCCAGATCCGAGAAATCGGCCGTGTCGATGCCGTCGCCGCCGTCGATGAAGTCATTACCCAGGCCACCGGTCAGAACATTGTCAGCTTCGCCTGCGATCAACACATCATCGCCCGCGCCACCGACGATGTCGCCGTTGGTGACGCCCAGATCAACGAAGATGTCATCGCCCGCGCCCAGAAGAACGTTGCCGTTGATCACGCCTTCGTCGTCATTGACGATGGTCACAGAGCCGGCATCCGACGCGTCGATTGCATTGACCGAGCCGCGAATCTCACCTTCGTTCAGGATTGCACCCAGAAGGTTCAAACCGCCATCCACGCGAATACCTGCGGCGGCGTCCGAATCTTCGGACCCGGCGATCAGGCCTTCGTTGACGACCACACCTGCAAAAGCCGCATCATCCTGGCTGGTGAACAGGCGCAGACCGTCTCCGACCTGATTGCCTTCAACCGCGTCGCCGCGCCCCTGAAAGGTGCCTTCGTTGACCACAACTGCGGATACAACGTCACCCGAGACATCGCCGGTTTGCAGCGAAACGGCCGAACCGTTATTGCCTTCGCCCGCATCGACGCGGCCGGTGTTGGTGAAGCTGTAATTGTCAGCCGTGCCATCGGCATAAACGGTGCCGTTGCGCTGGCTACCGGTGCCGAGGATGTCGCCTTCGTTCACGACCTCAAGCCCGTCACCGTCAATGTTCAGCGCCCGGCTGTCCGACGTCACGGTGCCACGGTTGACGAAGGAGCCACCTGCGTGATCACCTGTACCAAAGTACACACCGTTCTGAACACCCGCGAACAGGCCTGTTTCCTCGTTGACCAACTGGCCCTGGAAGTTGACGTTGTTCACAGCGCGGAACGCACCAACAGTGTTATTGGCGCCCTCAGACGTGACCGATCCGGTGTTGGTGATGGTGCCGGCAAACAGGGCAGGGCCAAAGCCGCCGCCTTCCAGGCGTGCCCCTTCCAGACGGATGCCGTCTCCGGCTGTGCCAAGACCGGCACCTGCGTTGCCCCGTCCGGCGATGGTGCCGTCGTTTGTGATCTCGACCTCGCCATTGCCATCTTCGGCCAGCGACAGCGAAATCCCCGCTCCGTCGTTATGTTCACCCGCGTCAATGCTGCCTGCCGCAAGGTTGTTGATCGAATAGTCGCGCGCCGTGTCGTCGGCATAGACAGTCCCGTTGCGCTGATCGCCGGTGCCCAGAATGTCTCCGCCATTGACCAGATCAACGCCCGAGCCGTCGATATTCACCGCCCGGCTGCCCGACTGGATGGTGCCAAAGTTCAGCACGTCCAGATCATGTTCACCGTTGCCAATGTACAGGCCATTGCGCGGGCCTTCGATCACACCGGTCGAGGTGTTCAGGATTTCGCCTTCGGTGTTTGCACCATCTGCAATGCGGATACCGGCGGCGGTGCCCTGATTGCTCTCGGTCGAGATCAGGCCGCTGTTGACGATTTCGGTTTCCAGAATAATGCCTTCCGCGCCATCATCGATGCGGATCCCGTCCCCGGCCAGCGCGGTGTTTGACGCGGCCTGACCTCGGCCCTGAATGGTTGCGCCAAAACCGTTGAACACATCGGTCTCCACGCGGTCGCCGACCTCGTCACCGACCTGCAGCGAAATACCGGCGCCCTGGTTGCCTTCACCCGCATCAATGGTGCCGCCCGTGAAGTTCGAGATCGAAACATCTTCGGCGGTGCTGTTGGTGTAGATCGTACCGTTGCGCTGATCGCCGGTGCCGATGATGTCGCCGAAGTTGCGCACATCGATGCCCTGGCCCTGAATGTCGACTGCGCGACTGTCTGAGCTGATCACGCCGCCGCGGAAGTTATCGAGGCTGCCCGAACTGCCTGCACCCGCAAACTGCACACCGTTGAACTCACCCGCGATCTCGCCAAAGTTGCGGACCGAGGCGCTGCCGGTAACCTGAACCCCGGTGGCCAACGCGTCGGGGCCAGAGTTGGCCTCGATCCGGCCCGAGCGGAAGTTGAAAACATCGACATCCTGACCCTGCGCCAGAACCGCCGCGACCGCGTTATTGGTGACGATTTCTCCGAAGTTCAGCAGACGCGAGAAATCATTGGCCAGAACAAAGGCCGGAGTGTCATCGACAACGGTGCTTTGGAAGAAGTTGTTAATAAGGGTTTGGCCATCGCGGGATGTCTCTTGGGCCAGTGAGGACGTGGTCAAAAGACGGGCGCGTAAGCCTTCAAGGAATTGGGACAGCATGGGGAACTCCATCATGGGTTTGCAATTTGCGGCCCGCCCGCTGGTCTGGGCGCTCCACGTAGCAAAGGGGTAGTCACCGCTGCCGGTCAGCTAAAATTCATCCTGCGAATTGGGGGTATAACCAAAGCAAATAGTCACGGCTTCCGTGATAGCTGGTTTCAGCGCAATGCGTGTTTTCAACAGGTTACGTGACCTCCGGCAAACACGCAGAGCTATTCAGTGGCGCGTTTTGACGGTTTTGTCAGTGATTGTGATCCGGATTTCCTTCTGCTGTGTCCAGGTCGGCGTATGTTAAGACCATCCCCGCGGGGTCGAAAAAGCAGCACCGGTTTACGGCCATGAATTTCAGAGATTTGGAATATGTCCTCGCCATCGCCAAACATGGCCAGTTCAGCCAGGCCGCCGTGGCCTGCAATGTCTCGCAGCCCGCCTTGTCCAATCAGGTCAAAAAGCTCGAGCAGGATTTGGGGACCGACCTGTTTCTGCGCCTCAACAATGAGGTGCGCCCGACCGCCTGCGGTGATCGCGTGATCGCAATTGCCGAGCGCATTCTGAAAGACGCCCAGAACATCCGGGACACCGCGACCCAGTTCCGTGACCCCGAGGCCGTCCCGTTCCACGTGGGTATGACCCCGACACTGGCCCCATATCTGACGCAGTATTTCTCGGAGTTGTTCAGCACGCTGTTCCCCAACATGCGTGTAACGATGGTTGAAGACCTGCCGCAGAACATGTTGCAAATGGTCGAAGATCACGCTCTGGACGTAGCCCTGGTGGCCAAGGCCAACACCGCGGCGACGCTTGATTTTACTTCGATCTGGACCGAGCCCCTGTTTCTGGCCGTCCGCGAGGGGCACCCGCTGTGCCATCTGCCGTCCATCGCGCCCGAGGACGTGCCCCCCCATGATTTTATCCGGTTACCGCACAGCTTTGGCTATGAGCTGGAAGACCGCCTGCCCAAATCGGACCCCTCGCGCCGGGCCAGCAAACGGTTCGACCTGAGCGCCCTGCGGTTCGAGACGATCTGCCGCCATATCTGCCACTCGGACGATTGCACCATTGTCTCGGCGCTGGCGGCTGAACAGTTCAGGCGTGACAAGTGGCCGCTGTGCTTTGTGCCCTTCGATGCACCCGGCAACATGCGCGATCTGGGGGCGGTAACGCGCCGCGGCTGTCCGCGCCGGCCGCTGCTGGACCGCATCGGTGCCTTTATCAATGAAAAACCGCCCGTGGGTGTCACACCAACCTTTTCCGGGTGAAATCCCGCCGAAAGTCGTGACCTCGCCCGGCGGGCACACAACTGACAGCCCAAAACCTGCATCTTAAACACTCGTTTTCAGACGGGTTTGTGCAGTTCGTCGGTCTGAAATTCTTCTTGCCCATATGTTCCAAAAGGCCGAACTTATCAGAGTATCCAGCCTGTTTGCCGACGGCCCGCAACTACGCGCGCAAGCCGGTTGACAATGGATTTTGTATTTTGGATACATTGGCCAGAGATTTCGCGGCGAACAGAGTCGTACAAGAATGCTCTGGCCACAAAGAGCAACGCGAATGTCTGAATAAAATCATTTCTGGGAGACCCACATGAAACTGAAATTAATGGCCGCAACTGCTGCGATCGCCCTGTCGGCTGCTGCAGCACAGGCGAACACGCTGGTCTATTGCTCGGAAGGCTCGCCCGAAGGGTTCGACCCGGCGCTGTTCACCGCCGGCACGACCTTTGATGCCTCTTCGCACCCGATCTACAACCGCCTGCTCGAGTTCGAAACCGGCACCACCAACGTGATCCCCGGTCTGGCCGAAAGCGTCGAAGCCAGCGATGACGGTCTGGAATACACCTTCAAGCTGCGTCAGGGCGTCAAGTTCCATTCGAACGACGAATTCACCCCGACGCGCGACTTCAACGCTGATGACGTGATCTTCTCGTTCATGCGCCAGAAGGACGATGGTCACCCGTACAACCAGATTTCGGGCGGCACATGGGAGTACTTCAAGGGCATGGGCATGCCGGAACTGGTCGAGTCCATCGAGAAGGTCGACGACTACACCGTGAAATTCACCCTGACCAAGCCCGAGGCGCCTTTTGTCGCCAACATGGCGATGGATTTCGCCTCGATCCTGTCCGCCGAATACGCGGATGCGATGATGGCAGCGGGCACGCCTGAAAAGCTGAACACCGCGCCGATCGGCACCGGTCCGTTCTCGTTCGTGGCCTATCAGAAGGACGCGGTGATCCGCTATGCGCAGAATGCCGACTACTGGAAAGACCCGGCAGCGGTTGAGAACCTGATCTTTGCGATCACGCCTGACGCATCGGTGCGCTATCAAAAGCTGAAGGCCGGCGAATGCCACATCATGCCTTATCCGAACCCCGCCGATATTCAGGCGATGAAGGATGACGGCGACATCAACATGATGGAGCAAGAGGGCCTGAACGTCGGCTATCTGGCCTACAACACCACCATGGAGCCGTTCGACAATCCGAACGTCCGCAAGGCGCTGAACATGGCAATCGACAAGAATGCCATCATCGACGTGGTGTTCCAGGGCTCGGGCCAGGTTGCAAAGAACCCGATTCCGCCGACCATGTGGGGCTATAACGACGCCATCACCGACGACGCCTATGATCCCGAAGCGGCCAAGGCAATGCTGGAGGCCGAAGGGGTTTCCGATCTGTCGATGAAGATCTGGGCAATGCCGGTTCAGCGTCCGTACAACCCGAACGCACGTCGTATGGCCGAACTGATCCAGGCGGACTTCGCCAAGGTTGGTGTGGACGTCGAAATCGTATCCTATGAATGGGGCGAGTACCTGTCGCGCTCGAAAGAGCTGAACCGTGATGGTGCTGTTCTGCTGGGCTGGACCGGTGACAATGGCGACCCAGACAACTTCCTGGCGGTGCTGCTGGGCTGTGATGGTCGCGAAGCTTCGAACCGCGCACAGTGGTGCCACCAGCCGTTCGATGACCTGATCCTGCAGGCCAAGCAGACCACCGATCCCGCAGAGCGCACCAAACTGTACGAAGACGCTCAGGTGATCTTCAAAGAGCAGGCGCCCTGGGCGACCATCGCTCACTCGGTTGTCTTCATGCCGATGCGCAATGAAGTGCAGGGCTATAAGGTGCACCCGCTGGGCGGCCACATCTTCTATGATGTAAGCGTCGAGTAAATCACCACTCACTGGCCGGAGCCGCCCTTGGCGGCTCCGGTTTTCTATTTTGGAGGTCGGCGTCAATGCCGGATTTGTCCGAGTACCGTCAACTGGCAAAGGACATGTCAGTGGATGCCGTGGCGCTTGTGCCCGGTCCGAATTTCACCCGCGCTTTGGAAAAACCCTTCATGAGCCACGAACGGCCCTTTGTGGTCGTGATCCCGGCCGATGGGGCGCCAGCTGCGGTAGTCCCCAATCTTGAGCTTGGTTCATGGGAACTGGTCGGGTTCGAAGGCGCTGTCTTCGACTGGTTCGATCAAACCGGCTATGACGATGCATTTGCCGCGCTGGCCGATCACATGCCGCTGACATCGCTGGCTGTCGAAGGGCAGGTGATGCGGGTCTTCGTGTCCAAGGCTTTCACCAACGCGCTGCCGGGCTTGCGCATTGTCGATGCCGAGCGTGAGATTTCCGGCCTGCGGATCTGCAAAACCGACGCCGATATCGCGGCGATGCAGGCCGCGGTAGACATCTCGGAACGTGCCCTGGAGCGGGTGATCGCCGATGTACGCGTGGGTCAGACCGAAGTTCAGATCGAGCAAGCCCTCGTTCAGGCCCTGTTTGCTGAAGGAGCGGCCTCGCTGGCCTTTGCGCCGATCGTCGCGGCAGGGGACAACTCGGCGCGGCCCCACGGCAAGGCACGCGCGGATTACCGGATCAAGCCGGGTGACGCGCTACTCTTTGATTTCGGCGCCCGCAAACACGGGTTCGCCGCCGACATTACCCGAACCTTCTTTGTTGCCGAAGCCTCGGACGAGGGAAGGGACGTCTACGACACCGTACTGCGCGCCAACCTCGCCGGATTCGCGGCCTGTCGCCCCGGCGTCACTGCCCATGATATCGATGACGCGGTGATCGGCGTGCTCGAGGCCTCGCCCTATGCAGACCGCATCCGCACCAAAACCGGTCACGGGCTGGGCCGCGACGTGCACGAAGCACCGTACATAATGCGCGGAAATAACCAGAAAATCCTGCCCGGTATGGTCTGGACCAATGAACCGGGGCTTTATGAACTGGACAATTTCGGCGTACGCATAGAAGATGTAGTGCTTGTAACGCAGGATGGCTGCCAGTCTCTGACCAGCTTTCCCAAAGATCTCACAATCATAGGTCGCTGATGTTTGGCTACTTACTCACACGCCTCGGCATGTTCGTTCCGACATTTCTGGGCGTAACGCTGATTTCCTTCATGTTCATCCGGGTCCTGCCGGGCGATCCCATCATCGTCATGGCCGGTGAACGCGGCATGACCGAAGAACGCTATCAGGAAATGGTCGAGAAGCTCGGCTTCAACAAACCGGTCCTGCAGCAATACTGGGATTACCTCGTCGGCGTCATGCACGGCGATCTGGGTGAAAGCTTTGTCACCAAGAAACCGGTCTGGGACGAATTCTTTGCTCTGTTCCCTGCAACATTGGAATTGTCGATCTGCGCGATGATCTTTGCCGTGGCGCTTGGATTGCCTGCCGGTGTGATCGCAGCGGTCAACCGCGGCAAGTTCTTTGACCGGGCGCTGATGTCCTCGGCGCTGGTCGGGTATTCGATGCCGATTTTCTGGTGGGCGCTGCTGCTGATCATCGTGTTCTCGGGCAATCTGGGCTGGACGCCGGTCTCGGGCCGGATCGACCTGCTGTACTATTTCCCCAGTGTCACCGGGTTCATGCTGATCGACAGTCTGCTGTCGGGGCAGGCCGGAGCGTTCGGCTCAGCCGTCCGTCACCTGATCTTGCCGACCATCGTTCTGGGGACCATCCCGCTGGCGGTGATCGCGCGCCAGACACGCTCGGCCATGTTGGAGGTACTGGGCGAGGACTACATCCGCACCGCCCGCGCCAAAGGCCTTTCACCATCACGGATCAACGGGTTGCACGCACTGCGCAACGCCCTGATCCCGGTGATTACCGTGATCGGTCTGTCTGTCGGCACTCTGCTGGCGGGCGCAATCCTGACCGAAACAATCTTTAGCTGGCCCGGCATCGGCAAGTGGATGGTCGACAGTATTTTCCGCCGCGACTACCCCGTGGTTCAGGGCGGCCTGCTGATGATCGCCGTGATCGTGATGCTGGTGAACCTGCTGGTCGATGTCCTTTACGGCATCATCAACCCCAAAATCCGGAGGCGGTGATGGCTGAACTGTCTGCAAACGCACCTAAAACCGAAGACCGCCCCAGCGCCCTGCGCGAGTTTTGGTACTACTTCAGTGAAAACCGCGGCGCGGTATTCGGGTTGTGGGTGTTCACGGCCTTTGTCTTCTGCGCTGCTTTCGCGCCGCTGCTGGCGCCCTATGACCCGACCGAGCAATTCCGCAACCACATTCTGCAACCACCGGCGTGGCAGGAAGGCGGCAGCTGGGCTTTCCCGCTGGGCACCGACCCATTGGGCCGGGATATGCTGTCACGGCTGATCATGGGATCGCGCTATTCCTTCTTTGTCGGCATCGTCGTGGTCTGTGTGGCCGTGACGGGCGGCGTGATCATTGGCCTGCTGTCCGGCTTCGCTCCGAAATGGGTCGATACGCTGATCATGCGGGTGATGGATATCATCCTGTCCTTCCCCTCGCTGCTGCTGGCGCTGGTGCTGGTGGCCATCCTTGGCCCGTCGCTGACCAACGCGATGATCGCCATCGCCATCGTGTTCCAGCCGCATTATGTGCGCCTGACCCGCGCCTCGGTGCTGTCGGAGCGGCAGAAAGACTACGTCACCTCGGCCCGCGTGGCCGGCGCAGGCAAGGCGCGGCTGATGTTCAAAACCGTGCTGCCAAACTGTCTGGCGCCGATCATCGTGCAGGCGGCGCTGTCGTTCTCGACCGCCATTCTGGACGCCGCCGCCCTTGGCTTTCTGGGCATGGGCGCACAGCCGCCCACGCCGGAATGGGGCACCATGCTGGCCGAAGCGCGTGAGTTCATTCTGCGCGCCTGGTGGGTGGTGACCTTCCCCGGCCTTGCCATTCTGGTCACGGTGCTGGCCATCAACCTGATGGGCGACGGTCTGCGCGACGCGCTGGACCCGAAACTGAAGCGGAGCTAACGACATGAGCCTGTTGGATATCCGAAACCTCACCGTCGAATTCGCCACCGCTTCGGGCAAGTTCCGCGCCGTGGACGGGGTGGACCTGTCCGTCGACAAAGGCGAGCTGATGGCCATCGTCGGCGAAAGCGGCTCGGGCAAATCCGTGTCGATGCTGGCGCTGATGGGCCTGCTGCCTTGGACCGCTACGATCACTGCCGATCAGCTGAGCTTCGAGGGCATCGACCTCACCAAAATCTCGGCCCGCGACCGGCGCAATATCATCGGCAAAGACATCGCCATGATCTTTCAGGAGCCGATGTCGTCGCTGAACCCCTGTTTCACGGTCGGCTTCCAGATCAAGGAAGCGCTGCGTATCCATTTGGGTTTGAACCGCAAAGACCGACACCAACGCGCGATTGAGCTGTTCGATCAGGTCGGTATTCCCGCCCCGGAAAGCCGTCTGAACACCTTTCCGCACCAGATGTCGGGCGGGATGAACCAGCGGGTGATGATCGCCATGGCCATCGCCTGCACGCCCAAGCTGCTGATCGCGGATGAGCCGACAACGGCGCTGGACGTGACCATTCAGGCGCAGATTCTGGATTTGCTGGTCCGGCTGCGCGATGAGCAGGGCATGGGGCTGGTGCTGATCACCCATGACATGGGTGTGGTTGCTGAGACGGCCGAGCGGGTACAGGTTCAATATGCCGGCCAAAAAGTCGAGGAACAGCCCGTCAAGGACCTGTTCCGCACGCCGCGCCATCCTTACACTTCGGCGCTTCTGAGCGCATTGCCGGAGAGGGCGACATCCAAGATGCTGCCGACCATTCCCGGCGTCGTGCCGGGGCAGTTCGACCGGCCCAAAGGCTGCCTCTTCAGCCCCAGATGCCAGTACGCGGACGATCTCTGCCGGTCCTTGCCACCAACCCCGCACAGCGCCGATTTCGGCAAGGCCCGATGCCACCATGTTGAAAAGATAACCGCCGGAGAAATGGCATGACCGCACCTATCGTTCAGGCCAACGCATTGGCCCGGCACTACATCGTCAAGGGCGGGTTGCTGTCGAAACCGGCGACGGTCAAGGCCCTGTCCGGCGTGGATTTCGACCTGAAACCGGGCAAGACGCTGGCTATTGTCGGAGAATCCGGTTGCGGAAAATCGACCCTCGCGCGCGTGGTGACGATGATCGAGGAGCCAACCTCGGGCCATCTGACTATCGATGGCGTCGATATCACGCCGACGAAATGGGCGCAGATGCGCGCAACCGTGCAGATCGTGTTTCAGGACCCTTACGGCTCGCTCAATCCGCGTCAGCGGATCGGACAGATCCTGCAGGAACCGCTGATCATCAACCGGCCCGACATGTCCGCCGCCGACCGCGAGGCGCGGGCACGCGAGATGATCGAACTCGTCGGTCTGCGCCCCGAGCATTACGACCGCTATCCGCATATGTTTTCGGGCGGGCAACGCCAGCGAATCGCAATCGCACGGGCACTTATGCTGAATCCCAAGGTTCTGGTGCTGGACGAGCCCGTCTCGGCGCTGGATGTCTCGATCCAGTCGCAGATTCTGAACCTGCTGGTCGAGTTGCAGGAACGTCTGAACCTGGCCTATCTGTTCATCTCACATGACCTGTCGGTGGTGAAACACTTCGCCGACGACGTGATTGTCATGTATCTGGGCCGGGCTGTCGAAAAGGCCTCAAAAGAGCAGCTGTTCGCGGCCCCTCAGCACCCCTATTCCAAGGCGCTGCTCTCGACCACGCCCCGGGCCGACCCCGAAGCGCGGAAAGAGCGGATCAAGCTGGAAGGTGAGTTGCCTTCACCGATGAACATTCCTCAGGGCTGCGCCTTTGCGCAACGCTGTTGGCTGGCGACCGAAGAATGCCGTGCCGCCCCGCCCGAACTGAGCGGTAAAACCCATCAGGTGGCCTGTCTGCATCCTCTGGATTGACCGGGCTTATTCGCCTCCGCGCGTGGCAATGACCATGTCCAGCAACTGGTCCTTGGTGCGCTGAATATGCCGGGTCAGCAGGGCGCAGGCGTCCTCGACCCGGCCGTCGCGGGCCAGTGACAACAGCTCTCGGTGGTCTTTCTTGGCCGGTTCGCGCTGTTCCATGACGCTGAGATGCATCCGGACATACCGGTCGGATTGCACATTGACCCGCTGTAGAATTTCATTGCTCAGACCGCGCCCGGCAGCCGCATAAAGCGCCATATGGTATTCGTTGTTGAGGCTGCCCCATCTGCCGACATCATAAGCGTCGTAGGATTTTTCCATGTCATCCAGAATCCGGTCGCATTCGATGAAATCGGCCGCGCTCATCTGTGGGATCGCGCGTTTGAACAGGTCCACTTCCAGCAAAACGCGCAGATCGAAAATCTCGCCGATTTCCGACAAGGAATGCTTGATGACCGATGCGCCGCGATTGTTGGTCAATTGCACAAGACCTTCGGCATCCAGCCGCTTCAGCGCCTCGCGGATCGGCATGCGAGAAACGTCATAGTCCTCGGCCAGCGCTTCCTGGCGGATGGTCTCGCCTTCAGCCATTTCACCGCTCAGAATCCGCTCGCGCAGGTCGTTGGTGATGACTTCGGGCAGGCTTTGTCGGGGGATCGCGCGGGTTCTGGGCATTCGGTCAGTCTCGGGTGCAGGCAACTTGTATCCAAAATACAAAATGAGTGATGGATTTCCAAGTCCCTTGCACGCCACGATTGCAATCAGGTGAAACACCGCATCTGGTGGCATGGCGGACGAAACTTCATCCCT
Organism: Ruegeria sp. AM9; assembly: GCF_056540565.1. Lineage (NCBI taxonomy): Bacteria > Pseudomonadati > Pseudomonadota > Alphaproteobacteria > Rhodobacterales > Roseobacteraceae > Ruegeria > Ruegeria sp. AM9. Next base: position 3,129 of record NZ_JBQFWY010000005.1, on the reverse strand, counting down.
GTTTCACATCCTTTGTCCAAACCGGTTTCAGGCGTTGGCCGAAATGGCCGGGATGATCGCTTGGTTGCAGAAAAAAGAAATCCCCGGTCATCTGACCGGGGCTTCTGTTTCAGTCCGGCGGGTCAGCCCTGCTCAACGTTCTGACGCTGCACACCCAACCCTTCGATAGCCAGCTCCATCTTGTCGCCAGGCTTCAGATAGGTCTGCGGGTTCTGCCCCATTCCCACGCCCGGAGGTGTTCCGGTCGAAATCACATCACCCGGTTGTAATGACATGAATTGCGACAGGTGCGAGATAACGGTGGCCACACCAAAATGCATCGTGTTTGTCGAGCCGTCCTGATAACGGTGGCCGTTCACCTCAAGATACATCGGCAGGTTATGCGGGTCGGCGATTTCATCCCGCGTCACCAGCCAAGGCCCGATCGGTCCGAACGTGTCCGCTGATTTGCCTTTGACCCACTGACCCGAGCGGTGCAGCTGAAAGTCACGCTCTGACAGGTCGTTGACGACGCAATACCCGGCCACATGGTCCAGCGCCTCGGCCTCGAACACGTATTTTGCCGTTTTGCCGATCACGACCCCCAAGTCGACCTCCCAATCGGTCTTGGCCGAGCCGCGCGGGATTTCGACAGTGTCGTTCGGGCCAACGATAGCAGAGGTGGCTTTGAAAAAGATCACCGGTTCGGCGGGCAGCTCCATGCCGCTTTCGGCAGCGTGATCGGCATAGTTCAGACCGATGCAGATGAACTTGCCGACGTGACCGACACAGGCACCGATACGCGGGTCGCCCTCAACAACCGGCAGCCCGGCCAGGCCGAGCCCGCGCAAGCGCGCCAGACCCTCATCGCTTAGTACATCGCCCGCGATATCGCCGACAACGCCGGAAAGATCGCGGATATTGCCGTCCTCATCCAGCACTCCGGGCTTTTCCGCGCAACCTGGCCATAGCGTAAAAGCTTCATTTCCTGTTCCTTTTCAATTCAGGTGGTCCAGCCGCCCTCGATGGCAAAAGGCTGTCCTGCGGTGTAGTTGCTGGCGTCGCTTGCAAGATACCGCGCTGGTTCTGCCATTTCCTCGGCGGTTCGACTTCGACCCATCGGCTGGCGCGCGATGAGATCCGTCATCGGGTCTCTCACACATGTTCCGGCAGAAGATCGGTCGGCAGGTTCTGATAACAAACCGGCCGCAAAAAGCGCCGGATCGACAGGGTGCCGACCGAGGTTGCGCCGAAATTGGTCGAGGCGGGGTAGGGGCCGCCATGCACCATGCTGTCACAGACCTCGACACCGGTGGGGAAACCGTTGGCCAGCAGCCGTCCGGCCTTGCGTTCCAGCACAGGCACCAGTTTGCGCGCGGTGTCCGCATCCTCGGCGTCCATATGCAGGGTGCAGGTCAGTTGCCCTTCGACTGCGCGGGCGACGTCAGTCATCTGATCGACATCACGGGTTCGCACGATGATGCCGGTGGGGCCAAAGACCTCTTCATGCAGGCTGTCATCGGCCAGCCAATTGTCGCCGGAAACGACAAACAGGTTCGGGGCGGCGCTGCGGGGTGCGCTGTCTTGGCTGACGATCTGGGTGACCCCGACGCCTTCAGCGAATTGCGCCACGCCCTTGCGGTACGCGTCCGCGATACCGCTGGTCAGCATCGTTTGTTCGCCCGTCCCGGCCAATGCGGACTGCGCTGCCGCCTGCAGGGCGTCCGCGTCCGGTCCATCAACCACAATGGCGATGCCGGGATTGGTGCAGAACTGGCCCGCGCCCATGGTCAACGAACCGGCCCAACCGGCGCCGATTTCGGCGCCCCGCGCCGCAGCGGCTTTGGGCAGAACGAACATCGGGTTGACCGAGCCCAGCTCCCCAAAAAACGGGATGGGTTCGGGGCGTTGGGTGCAGATGTCAAACAGCGCGCGACCGGCGCGCAACGACCCGGTGAAACCGACGGCCCTGATCAGAGGATGCTGGGCCAGGGCCGTTCCGACCCCAATCCCGTCGCTTTGGATCAACGAGAACGTACCAGCGGGGGTGCCGGTTGCCTTGATTGCGGCATCAATCGCCTGCGCGACAATCTCACCGGTGCCGGGATGCGCCGGGTGGCCTTTGACAACCACGGGACAGCCCGCAGCCAGAGCCGCCGCCGTATCTCCACCGGCGACCGAGAACGCCAGCGGGAAGTTCGACGCCCCAAACACCGCAACCGGGCCTATCGGGCGCTGGATCATACGTAGGTCGGGGCGGGGCAGGGGCGCGCGCTCCGGCAGGGCGGGATCGTGGCGTTGGTCAAGATAGGCACCGGCTTCGATATGATCGGCAAACAGGCGCAATTGGCCAACAGTCCTGCCCCGCTCACCCTGCAGCCGCGCCTCGGGCAGGCCGGTTTCCTGGCACCCGATTTCGGTAATCGCATCGCCGCGCGCGTCAATCTCATCCGCGATCTTCCGCAGCAGCGCGGCCCGTTCAGCCCGCGTGGACCAGCCGAAAGTGGCAAAGGCCTCCTCTGCGGCCTGAACGGCGGCGTCCGCATGCGCAGGCGTCCCCACAGAGAAATCACGGCTTGGCCCATGTGCAGGGTCCGACGCGAAAGTGGCCTCGGTCCCGACCCATTCGCCGGAGATCAGGTGTTTTCCGGTCAACATGTTCAAATCTTCCTTAAATCAGCCCGCGCCGGGCGAGGTTTCGCATCAGGTGGGACGCCCCGAACTTCCATTCCGGGCATTCGGTCGACAGGCGCACCGTGTTGGCCAGCGCGCCCAGCTTGTCGCTTGAGATCGTGACGATATCACCCAGTTTATGGGTGAACCCATCCCCCGGAGTATCGCGATCCTGGGTCGGTGCAAAGAGGGTTCCAAGAAACAGCATCAGTCCGTTGGAATATTGGTGACGCCGCCCGATTATCCCGCCAGCTGGGCGAACTGCTGATACAGCAAGAGCCTGGGCGTGAACTGACCTTTCTCGATCATGTTGACCAGTTCAATTCCAGCCAGAGCGGATGCCGCTGAATCAAACGACTTGAATCTCAACATGGGCCGGATCCGACGTTTGATAAAACCGGTGGTCTTGTTCAATGATGTTGTTGAGAAACTTCCGCCTCACCATCTCGATTGGTACAGGGCAGCCAAAGCCAGTCG
>NZ_JBQFWY010000004.1:0-272878 GCF_056540565.1 Ruegeria sp. AM9 | reverse complement strand
TCCGCCAGATCGCCGACTGGATCATCGAAGTGGTCGATGGCCTGGCCGCCAATGGCGAGGACGGCAACGGCGAAGTCGAAGCCAAGGTCAAAGCCGAGGTCGCAGACCTCTGCGCCAAATTCCCGATCTATCCTAACTTGTAATTGGGTTTAAAATCAAAGACCTGAGCGGCGCCTTTTGGGCGCCGTTCTTTTTTGCCGCAGGTCAGATGAACCCCTGCCATCGCAGAAAAACGATCAGCAGCACAAACAAGGCCAGCAGATTGAACGCCAGCCCGCCCAGCATCCCCAGAAACCACCCCAGTCGCCGATCGGCACGGTTGATACCACTTAGATGCGCTTGAACCTCTTCGGACGCGCGCGCGAGTTTCGGAGTATCCAGCACCAGCCGCAGCTTGGGATGTGCCGCCATTTGCTCGGCATTCGCCAGCATCAGCGCCTGCTTGTATATACGTCGGGGCAGCAGCCGTTTGGCCTTGCGGATCGAGACCGCCAGCGTCTTGTCCTTCACACCCAGTTTCTTGCGCAATAACTGAACCGTTTGCGCAATCTGGCTTTGGATATCTATACTTTCCGACATGGCGGGGCCTCCGAAGCTGCCAACTTAACCCCCATAGGCGAAGGCGACAATGGGGCTGGTTGTTTCGGATCGCGGCAGGTATCACAGCCGCATGCTGAACACGATCATACATGGCGAACCGACTGCGAACCCACCTCTGCTGATTGCCCATGGGCTATATGGTTCAGCCCGGAACTGGGGCGTGATTGCCCGGCGTCTGGCGGATGAGCGGCAGGTTGTAGCCGTCGACATGCGCAACCACGCCAACAGCATGTGGACCGATCAGCACAGCTATCCCGAATTGGCCAATGATCTGGCCGAGGTGATCGAACATTTCGGCGGCAAGGCCGACGTGGTGGGTCACTCGATGGGCGGCAAGGCGGCGATGACGCTGGCCCTGCAACATGGGCATCTGCTGCGAAAGCTGGTGGTGGCCGATATCGCACCGGTGACCTACACACACAGCCAGATTCAGTTCATCGAAGCCATGCGCGCCGTCGATTTCTCGGCGATCGAACGGCGCTCGGACGCGGCGCAACAGCTGGCCGATCAGGGCGTCGAACCGGCATTGCAGAGCTTTTTCACGCAATCGCTTGATATCAAGGGAAAACGCTGGCTGCTGAACCTCGATGTTCTGGCGGCCGAGATGCCAAAGATCATGGGTTTTCCGGAACTGGACGGGTCGTGGGGCGGCCCGGCGCTGTTTCTGTCGGGCGGAGATTCGGAGTATGTCCTGCCCGAGCATCGCGATCTGATCCGTGCGCTGTTTCCGGCTGCCAAATTCGCGAAAATCCCCGGCGCGGGCCATTGGCTGCACGCCGAAAAACCCCGCGAGTTCGAAGCCGCCGTCCGGGCGTTTCTGAACGCCTGATCCTCAAGAACAAAATTTACCCTCCGGCACTTATCACCGGAGGGAAATCTCGTTAGCAGAGGGTACGGGCAGGTCTTTTGGCCAGCCCGTTACTGTTCGCGGAAGGCGCGCGACATGCTGTCTGTCACAGGTTTCGCGATATAGGCTGCGAATGTGCGCTCTTCGGTCTGGATCATGATCTCGGCGGGCATACCTGGGGTCGGGATAAAGCCCCGCACGCGCTCGATCTCTTCGGGCTCCAGTGAGATACGAGCCAGATAAACCTCTTGCGGTGCACCGGCGGAATCCTCGATCACCGAGTCCGCCGACAGATAGAACACCTGTCCGTTCAGCACCGGCGTCGTCCGCTGGTTCAGGGCGATCAGACGCACGGTGGCGTCCTGCCCGGTCACGACACTGTCGATCTCGGTGCGCGGGATTTGCGCTTCGATGATCAGGGGGGCATCTGCGGGCAGAATCTCGGCAATGGGTTCACCGGTTTCGATCACACCACCGGGCGTGTGATAGTGCAGCCGCACCACCGTGCCAGTCACCGGAGCACGCACGACCGCGCGGTCCAGAACACTGCGGGCCTGACGGGCTTTTTCGCGGACACTTTCCAGATCCGCTTCGATCACACCCAGCTCGTCCAAGGCCGCCTCACGATAGGCTGCCCGGGTACGGGAAATCTGTTCTTCGTATTTCAACAGCATCTGGCTGATTTCAGCCGCCTCGGCCGCTAGCCGCGCCTGCTGGCCTTCGGCTTCGGCCTGAACCCGGCGAATGGTGTTCAACTCGCCCTTGCGCACCAGCCCTTTTTCGAAAAGCGCCTGCTTGGTATCGAACTCTTCCTGAAGGATTTCCGACCGCCGCACCATGCTCTCCAACTGCGCCTGGAACCCGCTGGAGCGAATGCGCAGAGCTTCCATGTTGCGTTCCAGCAATGCGATGTCGTTCAGCAGGGTCTTGCGGGACAAGTCGAAGGTGATCTTCTGCCCGTCAAGGATGCTCATCACTTCGGTATCATCCGAAGCGGTGATCAGGTTCGGAGAAAACTCCAGCCGTTGTTTTTCACCGTACTCGGCGCTCAGGCGTTCCGACATCGCCTGCAGGCGGATTTTACGAATGAACAATTCGCGCTCATTGGCTTCGGCCGAAGTCTGGTCCAGCGTCATCATCACCTGCCCGGCCTTGACGGACTGACCTTCGACAACCTGGATTTCCTGAATGATTCCGCCTTCCAGGTGCTGAACGATCTTGTTGCGGCCAGTGGCGACAAAGCTGCCCTGCGCAATCACCGCAGCCGCCAGAGGCGCACGGAAGGACCAGACGCCAAAGCCGCCAAAGCACGCAATCAGCAGGACAAATCCGACAACGATCAGACGATTGATCGAGCGCGGCACCTCGGCGTACCAGACCGTCGGATCCTTGGGGTCGTTGTTCACGGGTACCAGTTCATTCATATCGCACCCCCTTACTGCTTCTGAATGCCGGGCGCATTGTTACGCGGCCCGTTCAATTGTTGCAGAACCTGTTCACGATGGCCAAACAGCGCCACCCGGCCATCCGTCAGCAGCATGATCTTGTCGACCACGTTCAGCAGAGTTGGCTTCTGGGTGATCACCACCACGGTGATTTTGCTTTCCTTGGCCTGCTCGATGGCCCGCGCCAGCGCCTTGTCGCCAGCGACATCCAGGTTCGAGTTCGGCTCGTCCAGCACCACCATCCGCGGATTGCCGAAGAAGGCGCGTGCCAGCGCGATGCGCTGTTTCTGACCGCCAGACAGCGGTGAGCCGTCCGCGGCCACCACGGTTTCATAGCCCTGCGGCAGCGTCGCGATCATGTTGTGCACATCGGCCAGAACGGCGGCGTCGTGGATTTGCTCATCCGTCGCGTCCGAGCGCATCCGGCCGATATTGTCCTTGATAGTGCCGGGGAACAGCTGCACGTCCTGCGGCAGGTACCCGATACTTTCGCCAAACTGACGCGGGTCCCAGTTGCGGATATCCATCAGGTCAAGGCGGACACTGCCCGATGTCGGCAGGATCGAACCAACCAACGTTTTACCCAACGTGGTTTTACCCGCACCGGAATTTCCGATGATTGCCAGCGTCTCGCCCGGATTCAGCGAGAAACTGATCCCGTTCAGGACGACGCGCTTGGTGCCGCCGGGCACGTAAAGCAGGCGCTCTACGTCCAGTCGGCCTTCAGGGCGCGGCAGGCGCAGTTTTTCGAATTGCAGCGCCGAGTTGGACAACAACTGATTGATCCGCCCAAAGGCCCCGCGCGTCAGCAGGAAGCTGTTCCACCCTTCGATCGACCCTTCGATCGGAGCAAAAGCACGGCCTGCGATGATCGAGGCCGCGATGACCATGCCGCCGGTAATCTCGCCCTGCAGCGCCAGAAATGCGCCCCAGCCCAGAATGGTGATCTGTGTCAGCAAACGCACCGCCCGGGAAATGGCGGCGAAAATCACGTTCCGGTCCTGCGCCCGAACCTGCCATGTCAGGGATTGCGCGGTGTCGCGGCCCCAGATGCGCACGGCCTCGGGGATCATGGCCAGAGCGTTGATGATCTGGCTGTTTCGCGACATCGAGTCCAGATGCAGGTTGGCCATGGATTGCGCCTTGTTGGCCTCGGCAAAGGGCTTGGCCGTCATGCGCTGGTTGATGAATGCAATCGTCATCAACAGCAGGGCCGTGACGATCACGATCATCCCAAGCTGCGGATGCACTAGAAAGATCATCAGGATGAACAAGGGGGCGAAGGGCACATCAAGGAAGGATATCAACGTGCCCGACGTCAGAAATCCGCGTACTTGTTGAAGGTCGCCCAGTGTTTGATATTCACGCCCGCTGCCATGCAGCGAGGCATGCGCCGCCGCACTGAGGATCGGGGCGCCCAGACGGGCGGCAACCTCGACCGCAGTCCGCATCAGCATGAACCGCCGTACCGCGTCAAAGGCCGATTGGAAAATCACCGCCCCGGCGACAATGGCCGTCAACATGATCAGCGTGTCCAGCGATCGGCTGGTCAGAACACGGTCACTGATCTGGAACAGATAGATCGGAATCGCCAGAATCAGGATGTTCGTCGCGCAGGTCAGAACCAGTACAAAGGCCAGATTGCGATAGATCGCCCGCAACGAGGTGCGCAGCGTTTTGCGAAAATCCTCGGGCGGGGTCCGTTTGTGAAATGTTTGGGGTGGCCCTTTCCCATCGCCGCCACCTGGATTGCTGCGCAGCAATGGTTCATTTGCTTTGGCCTCGATAGTGGTGCCCATGCGATCACCGCCATTCGAGCGCGACGCGGGGGGTATACGGTCGCTCGTCTTGTTGACGGGTTCGGGATCGGGGCTCTCAGCGTCGGCCACCCCAGCGCCGCTGCCCTGTTGGTCACTGTCTTCGGCAGGCTGCGGCTGCTTGCGCCGGGGGGGAGGTCCGGCGCGCAATTGCGGTTCCTCTTTCGCTTGAAGATGAGCTGGTTTTGCTTTCACGGTATTTTCGGCGCTCGCATCGCTTTGGGCGACTGCCTCCCGTTTACCGTCTTGCGGATCACTGATGCGTAATTCTTCGCTAAGGCGTAATCCGGGGGTTTTCTTAGATTTCTTATCAGACTGGCCCGCGCGAGGCGGTTTTGAAACGCCGCCGCCGTTACGATCCAATGGACTGGCGTATCGACTCGGGCGCGACGGAAAAACAATCGACATGTCAAAACTTTCAGGTCACTCGTAACAAACAGGGTTACTACGCTAGCATAGTTTGCAGGCCGTCGTCGATGGCTGCCATCTCAGAGGAGGTCAGAGTAGAGGCGCCGGACTGGTTTTCAGCGTCGCCTGCTGCATCGACCTCTTCCATCAGGATCGCGATCGCTTCGTTGACCAGCTCACTGTTTTCCTCTTCCGGGCTGTCGATCAGGCTTGCCTGATGCAACATCACTTCCGAATACTCTTCTTCCTGCGCCATAACGACAGAGTCGACGCCAATTTTGTGCACATTGGCCGAGTTCAGGAGCGCGTTGCCGGCACCCAGGGCGGAAACTTCTTGCCCGCCGGGGGTTTCGACATAAACGTCGTCATCGTCCTGCAGCAGGGTCACCTGTTCGATCACGTTGACCTGCAACAGGTCGCCCTCGATCTTGAGAACCCGGATCAGTTCGGTTCCGGCATACATGGGATCGTTCAGCAGTGCATCCTCGAGCGCATCGGAATCGACTTCCTGCATACCGATGGTACTGGCCATGCTCTGGCTCAGCGCTTCGTGGGTGTCTTCACCCTCGGCCGTCAGCGAGACCTGATTCATCACCAGATTGTCTTCTGCATCGGTCGGGCTTGCACCATGAACCACATCACTGTCCATCAAGACGATGGTCTGGTTCACAACATCGATCGAGATCATGTCACCGCCGATGATGATCAGGTCATAGAAAGTGCCAAGCTGAAGGATATCGGTCACGTTTGTCAGGATGTTTTCACCCAACGTATATGCAGTGGACGATGCCGTGATTTCAGTGGAAATTTGATCGATATCCGTGGCGTCGATAACTTGCTTGATAAAGTTCGTCACCAACAGGTCACCGCTGATCCAGTCGATCATAACAATCGGATCTTCGCCTTCCTCGTCGGCGACATTGTCTTCCAACCATGGGGCAACACTCGATTCAGAACTGATTTCTGACGCCTGAACCACATGCGTTTCACTCTGGACGCCATCCTCACCTTCGTCGACGTCCACAACAACAGCGACCTGGCTTACCACGGTCAGGTTCACCGAGTTTCCGCCAACCACGATATTGGGTGCGTCAACCCAACCCACAGAGACCGAAACCTCGTTGACGGCCCAATTGCCGCCCGCGACGACGGAATGGCCGTCCTCGAAATCGGGGTCTTCAGACTGATCCCACTCGGCGGGCAACGCCTCGGAGATCTCGTCCTCTTCTTCTTCCTCGATGTCCGCTTTGTGGTGCTCTGGGATCAATTCCAGGAAATCAGGCATTTCATCGACATGCTCGCCGTTCACGATCATGCCCGTGGCGCCCTCACCCAGGAACTGATGCACCGTGACACCGTCAACTTCGACATTCACGGGCGAATAAATCTGATCCAGCAAAAGCTCGACCGCTTCGCCGGTCTGGTAATCCAGAATATGGATCGACGGGGTTGAAATCGCGTGCAAGGACTGCGCCACCTGCAGCATCCCCTCACCCTGCGCCATCAGCGCCTCGACGTCGCGGAAGTCCCCTTCACCCACGGTGTCGTTGTCATTCAGGCGAATTTTCTGGACCGTGTATGTCACCGCCGAGCCGATCAGTTCGGTAATGAAAACCGGCTTCATCACGATGTTGATCTGCGTCATGGCCGCAAATTGCGCATCGGGAAAATATGCATCCGGGCCAAAAGCCGGGCCAGAGGACACGCTGGAGTCATGGATCGGGCCAGGGATCGGAGGTGGTGGGGGTACGTCGGCTTTCACGTCGGCAAATTTGTAGGGCAGCGGGTCGTATTCACCCGGGTCCATCTTCAAATGTGCTTTAACCTGAACTCGTGTCGGATCTTCCAGTTCTTCAAGTTCCGCTTTCCGTCTCAGAGCAACAAATTCTTCATACTGATCACGCCACCGGGCCTGCTCGGTCGTTAACTCAAATGTTCCAACGAAATGTGCAATCTGTTCCGTAATACTGTCGAGAGACATTTTTGTTTTCCTTTCCCCGCCCCGGCCTAAAATTTCCGGATTAGGTTCAGCTGGGCCGAGGCCGCCTGGTGCGGCCCCGGCGTTTTCTTGGAAGGGGTAAGAGCCCGCCGAAGCGGGCTCTGTTTCCGTTTATACGTCGGTGTCGTCGCTGGAGTAGCTGGACGACATGTTACCGCCAACCATCGTGGTATCGACATCGTTGCCAAGAACGTTGGCACCCATGACGATCGACTGGTTGAAGGCCGATGTGTCAACTACCGCAGCAGCCGATGCGTGCGACTCGCCGTTCACGATGCCGTCGCCACCGTTGTTCGAGCCCCAGGTTCCAGCGTTGCCACCGGCACCACCAGCGCCCGAGTTCGCGCCCCATGCATCGCCGCCGTCAACAGCGCCGCCAAAGGTGTTGCCCGTTTCAGCCATCCCGTGTGCGTTACCGCTGGTTCCGCCGAATGCCTGAGCAGCACCGCCGCCGCCACCGATGCCCGACTCGGATGTGCCTTCAGAATGGCCGTATCCGGTCGAAGTCGCATCGTTGTCCGAGTTGCCGGCACCGCCGTAACCCGAGATCGCCGAGGCCAGGCTGTCTGCGCTTCCGTCAGTGTCCGCTTTCGCGAATACTTCGGAATCTCCGCCGTAACCGGCGTCGTTGTCGGCATCTACAGAACCGGTGCCGGTGGAGTTCGCATCCTGATCGAGTGCGCCACCGCCGCCGCCGACGCCATTAGCCGTCGCCGTACCGATTCCGTCCGCGTCTGCAGTACCGTCGGTATCGTTGGTTCCACCGTTGCCGGCTTTCGAGTCCGCGTCCTGGTCGTTGCGGGCCGTACCGTCGACATCACCAGCAGTCGGGGTAACAACCGGACCAGTAGCGTCCTGATTGCCTACGCCTTGGGCGTCTGCGTCAGCATCGACGTTACCGCCGTTGCCGTTACCGCCATCGCCGTCACCGCCAGGACCGTCACCACCGGTACCGTCACCACCGCGGCCTTCACCAGCGTCACCGCCACCTGCTTTGACGTCACCACCATCGTTGGTGTCACTACCGCCGTTGTCGGCATCTGCGTCGCCTTTGTTCAGACCGACCAGACCGTTAAGCTGCTTATTGGCTGCAACTGCTACGTCAGTTTGGTTGGCATCGCCGGCGTCACCGCCGCCACCGTTGGCGTCGCCGCCATCACCCATGGCACCGCTGCCTTCGCCGCCGTCACCAGAACCACCAGTACCGGTTCCGCCGTCGGTGTCTGTGATACCTCCGGCACCAGCACCCGCGAGGCCGAGACCGATGTTGCCACCCGAAGCGTTTTCATTCCCTTCGGCTTCACTTTCGGCATCGTTTTTGGCCAAGCCAATGTTGCCGGCACCGCTGTCGCCGCCATCTGCGCCGTCAGCCGATGCATCGTTGTCAGCAAGTGCTCCGCCTTTGGCAAGCGCAACGCTGTCATTGTCACCACCGGTCGACTGACCGCTGTTGCCAGCGCCCGACAGACCCAGGCCCAAGCCCAGCGATGCAGCAGTTCCGCCGTCACCACCGGCGCCGTCGACATCCGACACGTCGGACGAACCGTTGTTGTTGGCATTGGATGCGCTGGCCGCATCACCAGAGTCGCCACCGTATCCGTCACCATCGGCGCTTGCGTCCGACTTGCCAACGTTCAGACCCAGGGTCTTTGCGTCACCCGAGTCGCCACCGTCTCCGGCATATGCGTCAGCATCAGCATCGCCGGTTTCACCGCCGTCAGCATAGGCAGAGCCGCCCTTGGTGAATGACAGAGCCTTGCCGCCTTCGGTTGAGCCGCCATCACCGGAGTTTCCTCCGTCCGCTTGCGATCCGATACCTTCGTCGGCGTAAGCTTCACCGCCATGGGCGTTACCTGACTGCGAGAAGTTACCATAGTCATTCGAGACACTGGCGTTACCCAGATGGTCATCGTCACTCAACTCAGCCAGTTGGTTGTTGATCGACAACATATCGTTGCCTTCGCCGTTCAGCGAAATGTCCAGGTTCATATCGTCGCCCGGATCATAGTCGAAGTCATTGCCAACAGAGATAACGTCTTCGACAGACCCAACGTTTTGCAGATCGACATCGATCTGATCATCGTCGCGCGGAATCCATTCGCCGCCGCCAAAGTCGATATTGACTTGGTTCGAGTTGTCGTTGTCATTGTCGCCGTTTTTCTGGGCTTGCTTCTGGCCTTGATCCTGACCCTGATCGTTGTTGTTTTTCACGTCGTTGTCGTTCTTGTTGTCAACGTCGTTTGCGTTATCAACGTCGGTCTTCTGACCCTGCAGCTGACCCTGTTGCTGGCCCTGATCCTGGTCATTGCTGTTGTCGTTGTCTTGCTTGTTCACATCAGCATCAATTTCAGCGTGCTTGATATCCACGTCTGCTTTGACCGGAACATATGCCTTGTCGACATTAACTTCGCCGATTGCGGTATTATTATACGGTTGACGTTTAGCCATTTCAAAATTCCACTTTTTAAGCGCACGACCGTCATTCATCTACAAAACGGCTACTGGCGCAGTTGAAACAAAATTTAAGCATTCAAGCGCAACACGCGCATGATGCGGTCTTGTTCAGTGAATTCGTCTCGCACCTCCCTTTCCCGGCTAAGCCGATGTGTTGCCCGCTGAATTGATAAGTCGCGTAAATGCGCGATTCGCAGGCACGTCAGGAAATTTGCTTCCCAAATTGAAGCAGGATCATGGTCGCAGCAGGAAGGCGGCGTGAATAGCTGCCCTAAAGCATTAGACAGGTTATCGATTTGATTTTAATCGCAAACTTTAGAAGATTATCGGGAAAAGCCGGGCGCAGGCACGAAAATGCGGCGGAAATTCGGCCAATCGGTTAAAACCATATTTTTGCACTACTTTTGCGAGAAGGCCGATGATGGACCTATACAAAAGTTCTAGTCCCTATCGGCAGGACAACACGGAATGTTGATGAAAAATAGACTTTAAGGTATAGTTACTAAGCAATAGCAGTTAATTTACCGTTAATTTACGCTCCGCGTTTTGTTTACGATTTCGCCACAGATTTGGTGGCGTGTGTTTATAGGGGGAAGTTATGAGCAATCCGTTGCAGGATAGTGTTGCCCAAATAAATGTTTGTTCCGAGGATTTTTCGATCAACTTCATCGGCAAAGAACTGTTCTACTCCAATCAAACTCTACGAAGTGTTCAGTCGGAGTTCGGCGTGTCCGCGCACCGCTATGAAGATGTCGCCGATCTGAAAGCGACAGCTGAGCCGGGATCGCTTGCTGGCACGGTGGTGGTGGTTGATCAGATCATGCTGGATGATCTGCTTGCCCGTCCGAGCGCCTATACCGAGGCCGCGGGGACAGGCTGCCTTGCTTTTGCATACCGCAAAGAAGACGCCGCACGGACTTTGTTCGAGACCTGGGACCGAGCCCAGTTCGGAGATATCGGATACCTGCCGATGAACGTTGCGCCGGATGTGTGGCGCTCGATCCTGCGACTGCTGATGCATGAAGAGCTTTACCTGCCCAGCTTTCTGGCCGATTGCGTCTCTGCGCCCCGCCGCCCTCACAGCAAACCCCGCCTGCTGAGCGAAAGCCGCGCAGAGCCGACATCGAAGCCAAGGGAACCTCATCCGGTTTATTCGCGGCTGACGCGACGGGAAAAGCAGGTACTGCAATTGGTTTCGAAAGGTCAAAGCAACAAGATCATCGCGGCGAACCTCGGCATTACCGAACACACGGTGAAGCTGCACATGCACAATGTTGCGGGCAAGATTGGTGTCAGCAACAGAACGGCGGCCGCGCAGTTCTATTTCGAAGTGACTGCAGATCAAACGCACGGCCAGACCGTTGACTGAAACACTAGAATCCCGTTTTGACCGCCTGATCTTGCTGGTCGGCAAGTTGAATTACATGTGGACCAACACTGAAAGCTTGTTGATCCACCTGATTGCCGGCCTGAGCGGCACCAACAAGGATATCGCGGTCATCATCTTCCTGACCCTCAACACCACACGCGCCCGGATCGATCTGGTCGAACGTCTGGCCAAGATGGAAGGTCGACCAGCCGAAATCCGCGATCCGATCCTGGAGCACACCCAGCGACTGAGCAAACTGTCCTTTATCCGCAACAGGTACAATCACTGCATCTACTCGTTCGATGCCAACAGCGGAAACCCCAAGACCATCCTGATGCGGATTGCGGATCGAAAGACAGACATAAAACTTGGGCGCGAAGACACCGTTGACGAGAAGGCCATTCAGGAGATCGAGGACATTGTCGCGCAGCTCTCGACCGCGAACCGCGACATCTGGCGCCTGATCACTCAGTTGGGTTTCCCGGTTTGACGGGGTGAGTGGTGCGGATGGCGGGGATCGAACCCGCAAGTCCTAGGACGAGGGATTTTAAGTCCCTTGCGTTTACCAGTTTCGCCACATCCGCGCGTCACCGAGGCCTCGGGGCCAGTGACGTCTGAAACCTCTTACTGCCAACCAAACTGATTGAAAAGCCGCTAAGTGGGCCTTTGCAAAGGGAACCGATAGAACCTTCCTGCCAACCGGGCCGACATTCGCCTTTGCCCGTCCTTTCACACAGAAGGGAAAGTGGGGTCGTTTCAGATTTCACAGTGCTGATTTGACGATCTTCACCGCCCTTGCGTACGGCAATTTTCACAAAAACCCGCCGGTCACCAACGCCAGCATCCATTCACATCAGTCTCTTGAAAAGTGGTGCCCCCACACGGACTCGAACCGCGGACCTACTGATTACAAATCAGTTGCTCTACCAGCTGAGCTATAGGGGCACTTGGTGTCGATTACTTTCTCTTGTTGTGGACTGCAAGCCCATATTTTTATCTTAACTTAGGGATTGGCGGATTTCCTGACAGCATAAAGAACGCTTTGTCCATGACGGCGCGGGTTTGACTGTTCCGGTCGCAGACTGTAACCCGGCAAGCGGGGCAAAAAGCAAGGACAAGAACCGAAAATGCAGGTTGCTATCCACGCAGGCGCAGCTTTTACCGACGAAGGTCGGGTGTTGGCCTCGTTGACAAAAAACGCACCCGCCTTGGCGACACACGGGGTCGCTCTTTTTGGTCCACGACGATACAACCGCGCGTTCAAGCCGGCATTTGACAGGCTCGAAGCCGCACCGGACGTGTTCTCCGTCCCGCCAAGTTTCAATAGTATTCTTCCGGGCGGCGGCGACAACCGGCGTGCAGTATACTCAAACCGCAGTTTTGCTGGTGACCCGGAATCGGCGTTGCGGGACGGGCAGTTGTACCCTCTTGCAGGCCGCAGAATGGCCTTGCTGGAACATGGCTTTCACGATCACCAGGTTGAGCTATTCATTGGGCTGAGAAATCCCGGCAGCTTTGTCCCAAAATTGCTGATGTCTCTGCCTCAGGAAGCGCGCACCAACGCAATGCGGGATACCGATCTGAGCTGCCTGAGCTGGATTGGCATGATAGAAGACATCCGTGATCTTGCGCCCAGTGTTCAGATTACATTGTGGAGCAACGAAGACACCCCCTTTATCTGGGGCGATATCATCCGTGCCCTGGCTGGCCTTGACGAAGACACACCCGTAGAAGGCGAGCACGATCTGTTGCTTTCATTGCTGGACGAAACAGGCCGGAACGAAGTGCTGACGCTGACCGATCCGGATGCCGGGCACAGCAAGGTGAGTCTGCACGAAAACATGGCTCGGATATTCGAAGAACATGCTCAGCCGGAAGAAATCGAAGAAGAGCTGGACCTGCCCGGTTGGAGCACCGAGATCGTCGATGCGTTTTCCGAACTGTATGAGCAGGATCTTGAACGGCTTGGCGCAATTCCCGGAGTTCGGGTTCTAAAGCCCTGATCGCGTCCCGGGAAACCGGAATTGCGTAGGCACCCGGATCATATCACGCACGACCGGCAAAAGTGATGACCCAAGTTGCAGTCACTTCAACGCCTTCATGAAGGGGAAAAGCGGTCATATGGTGCGTGCCCCGGATGGGCGTATTCCCTGCGGGACACGCATGAGTCGCACATCTGAAGAAACCCGTTAGGCGCCTCAGCTCATGCCCAGTGCTTCTTTGTACATTTCCAGTACGGCTTCTTCCTCGGCGATATCGTCTTTGTCACGTTTTCGCAGAGCGATCACCTTGCGCATGACCTTGGTGTCGTAACCGCGGGCTTTGGCCTCGGCCATCACCTCTTTCTGCTGTTCCGCCAGATCCTTCTTTTCCGCGTCCAGCCGCTCGAAGCGTTCGATGAACTGGCGCAGTTCGCCTGCGGTTACGCGATAGTTGGCAGAGGCCTGATCTTCGGTCATGTCATCCATTTACGTCTCTCCCAGAGGGTAATTTCTGTTTCTTTGGCAGCGGGCAATATGCCGGATACATTGCCACCGCCCGCGCCGCAAGCGCCCAATCGCAGGCGGGCTTGTATGCGCAGAGGTTCTCGGCTAAGCGCAGAGGAACGTGACAAGCAAATGTGGGGAACCATGTTCGAATTCATCACCTGGGGCGGTGCCGCCCTGTCGCTTGCCGGGCTTGTGGGCCTGGTCTGGTGTATTGCACACGTGATGAAAGCGCGCAAATCCGGCCTCTCGGACGAAGAGCTGCGCGCCGTTGTTCAGGGTGTTCTGCCGTGGAATCTGGCGTCGTTGTTTCTGTCAGTGATTGGCTTGATGGTGGTAATCTTGGGGATTTCCTTTGGCTAACCTGCCAGCCTAAACCGGCAGATTATCAAACTGCGCTTCCATGGCATCTTCGCACAGGGCCGCATCCAGTTGCCGCAGGCGCGACGGTATGTGCATACCCTCCTGACGCATCCGTTCGATCACTTTGGTCACACTTGGCTGAAGGGCCAGTCGCGTATCCAGGCACGCGCCGTTGAGTTTCTTTTCAAGTTGTTCAGCTTCCGAATATAAATTGATTGATGACATTTCCATCCTCCCAAATGTCTTTATTTACTCTGATATATGTGACCATTTTAAGACTGGCCGAGATTACCCGAAAATCGCGCGGGAATCCGCCTGCTGGTCCTGCCGTTCCGGTTGTCCAAAAGCAGATTGACTAAATTTTACCCATAGTGAGACTTCAGTGCCTTGACCAGCATCAAATTATGCATGTTGATTATGACATATTCCGTAATTAATATATGAAATGGCGGCACTGGCGGAGAGCAACATGACACCCATAGTAAAAGCGTTTTTCGACCCCGAGACCTTTACGGTTTCCTATCTGGTACAAGAGCCCGCAGGCCTTGCCTGTGCGATCATCGACAGTGTTCTGGATTTCGACCACGCCTCGGGTCGCACCAACACGCGCTCGGCGGATCAGATCATCGACCATGTGCGTAAGAATGATCTGCGGGTCGACTGGATTCTGGAAAGCCACGTCCACGCGGATCACCTGTCAGCGGCGCCCTACCTGCAGCAGGAATTGGGCGGCAAGATCGGTATCGGTGATCAGATCGTCACCATTCAGGAAACCTTCGGAAAAATCTTCAACGAAGGCACCGAGTTTCAGCGCGACGGCAGCCAGTTCGACGCCCTCTTCCGCGAAGGCGACAGTTTCCACGTCGGCCAGATGCGCGGTGACGTGTTGCACACGCCCGGTCATACGCCCGCCTGCCTGACCTATGTGATCGGCGACGCGGCTTTTGTCGGGGACACGCTCTTCATGCCGGATTTCGGCACGGCGCGCTGCGACTTTCCGGGCGGGTCCTCTGCCATGTTGTATGACTCGATCCAGAAAATCCTGTCGCTGCCGGATGAGACACGGGTTTTTGTTGGCCATGATTACAAGGCACCGGGGCGCGATGAATATGCCTGGGAAACGACGGTTGGCGAGCAGAAGGCGCTGAATGTTCATATCGGTCAGGGCCGCTCAATCGAGGAATTTGTCGAGATGCGCGACACCCGGGATGCAACGCTGTCCATGCCGCGTCTGATCCTGCCGTCCCTGCAGATCAACATGCGTGCGGGGCAGATGCCTCCGGCGGATGAACATGGTGACGTGTTTTTGAAGCTTCCCCTGAACAAGCTCTGAACCTCTGGCCGCGAACGGTAAAGGACACAAAATGCATACAGACTGGATTTGGGGCCTTGGCGGAGGCATTCTGATTGGCCTTGGCGCCGCCATTTACCTGTTGGGCAACGGTCGCATCATGGGGGCCAGCGGCATTCTGGGCGGGTTGGTCGACCAAAGCGACCGTTCGCTGGAACGGCTGAGCTTTCTGGCGGGCGTGATTGGGACGCCCCTGTTGCTGCGGCCCCTGCTCTCTCCGGCACCCGAAACAAATTTGACCAGCAATTTCACCGTAGTGATCATCGCCGGTCTGCTTGTGGGCGCCGGCACACGCATCGCCAACGGGTGTACCTCCGGCCACGGTGTCTGCGGGATTTCGCGGTTCTCGCTGCGCGGTATTGTTGCCACACTGATCTATATCGGGGCCGGCGTTGTGACGATTACCTTGTTCCGCCATGTTTGGGGGGTGATCTGATGCGTGCGCTCGTTTCCCTTCTCGCAGGGTCCCTGTTCGGCGCGGGCCTGCTGCTGTCCGGTATGACCAACACCGCCAAGGTACAGGGTTGGCTGGATTTCTTCGGGCAATGGGACCCGACACTTGCCTTTGTGATGGGTGGAGCGATCCTGCCAATGCTGATCGCCTGGCGCTTGACGGCCCATCGACGCCCCCTGACCGGCGGACAGTTTCCTAAACCCGCCGCACCCGAACTGGACCGCCGCCTGATCCTGGGTTCGGTACTTTTCGGAATGGGCTGGGCGCTGGCTGGGTTGTGTCCCGGGCCTGCCCTCGCCTCGCTCAGTTATGGCGGGATCGGCGGGGTTGTCTTTGTGCTAGCCATGATCGCGGGCATGTTCGCGGCGCCGACGTTGAGCGCCCAACTGGACAGAGTCGCAAACGCGGCCTAATCAATTGGCATGGAGATTCGCCCGATTACCCCCCGCTACGCCGTCTCGCCGCAAATCACGGTCGAGGACGTTCCAGCAATTGCCGAGGCCGGCTTTGTCAAAGTGATCTGCAATCGGCCCAATGTCGAGGTTCCGGCCAACATGCAGTCAGACGCGATCGGTGAAGCAGTGCGCGCGGCGGGGCTGGAATACGAAGTTCTGGAGCTGACCCATCAGACCATGACGCCCGAGAATGTGGCCCTGCAACGCCAGTTGGCCGAAAGCTGCGGCGGACCGGTTCTGGCCTATTGCGCCTCGGGCACGCGCTGTTCCGTGGTTTGGGCGCTGGGTCAGTGCGACCGGATGAGCACGGATGACATTCTGGATGCCACCACCAAAGCGGGTTACGCGCTGGAAAACCTGCGCCCGACCCTGGACCAGATCCGCGGCGGTGCAGACTGATTTAACTCAGCGCATCCGGATCCGTGTCTGATAGTTTCAGACCGGCCAGTTGCGAAATCTCGGCCACCATCTGATCTGAATCGGCGAAATTCAGGTTGGACTCTATGTCGCTTGTTGCGCCCGGATCGAATGCGACCGGCATCCGCGCTGGCTCCGTTGGCGGGGGCATGTCCGGGTCAGGTTGCGGGGTTGGGGTCGAGCGAGCCTCAAGAAATTCCTCAGCTTCGGATTGGGTCAACGCCGTCAGCGGCGCGTATTCGTTCAGACGTACCGCGCGCATTCCGCCACATTGTCCCAACCGGCCAATCGCGGCGCGATTGCGGTCAATCGTCAGGACCTCTGCCCGGTCCAGCCTTGCCCCCGTCAGGGGCAGGACGTCCCCCGCCATGAGATGAGAAAGTGACGCCAGAGGCAGCGACATGCGGCAGATCACCGTATTCAGCTCGGCCCGCAATACCCCCGATGCCTGTTCCAGATTTGGACCTGTGTCCTCTTGCGTGTTCTCGTCGGCATCTTCTGCGGTCCGGTCTGGCAGAAACACGGAAATCTGCCCTTGCCGCAAACCGCCGCCCAGTTCCACGGTCAGATCAAACACCCGATACGCGTCTTCGACCATGGCCAGCGACAATGTACGCAGATCTGCAAGACGGGTGGAAAACTCTAACCCGGACAAGCTGGATTGATCCACCGGGGCCTCTACCAGATCGACCGCACGCGCCAAGGCGTCTTCGACCAGTGGTGCCACCATTGCTCCGTCCGTATGCGTAAACGTGCGGGGGGTGGGCTCGTCCGCCATCACCTCGCCAATGGTTTGCACTTGAACAATGGCGGAAACCGCCCCCAGATCCATGCAGATGGCCGCCGACATCCCGTCGCCATCCACAAACTGCAACAGCAGCCAGTCTTCCCCGACCTGATCCGCCAACAGGTCCGGAGTTCGGTAGGATTGCCTGGCGCCAATGACAACCATGGGCAGTTGCAATCGATCCCCGGCAGCGCGGGCAAAGGCCAACCGCAGCGCGCGCAGAACCGAA
The DNA here is from genome assembly GCF_056540565.1 of Ruegeria sp. AM9. NCBI lineage: Bacteria > Pseudomonadati > Pseudomonadota > Alphaproteobacteria > Rhodobacterales > Roseobacteraceae > Ruegeria > Ruegeria sp. AM9. The sequence continues at coordinate 255,397 of NZ_JBQFWY010000004.1, read as the reverse complement.
CGCGGCTTGTCGCCCTGCTCTTCCTGTCCCACTGAAAGCTTGCGCGTCAAAGCTGCGCTGACCGTTTGCGTCATGCCCGAAACCGCTGTTGATTGCTGTATCCGACATCCGGTCTAACCCGGTTTAGGTTACGAATGTCTTTACACCCGTGTCACTGCGCCGCCTGTTGATACGCCATTGGCAACCTGACACGAAACGCCGCCCCGCCCTGCCCCGGCAGATAGGTGATCTCGCCCCCCAGCCGCTGCATGATCTCGCGGCAGATTGCCAGGCCCAGCCCGGCCCCACCGGCCTTGTCGACGCCCACGCGGGCAAATTTCTCGAACACCATCGAGCGGGCCTCGGGCGGGATACCGCTGCCATTGTCGGCAAAATCAATCACCACCTGCCCGCCGACATCATGGGCCGAGATCGTCAGCACCGGCTCGTCGGCGTCGCAGTATTTCTGCGCATTGGAAATCAGGTTGATAAAGACCTGCCCCAACCGATCCAGATCGGTGTGTAGCGGAATGCGCTCTGCGGTCTTCGACCGCCGGACTGTGAGAACCCGACTTGATCCGGCCAGAGCGCTGGGCACAGCCCGATCCAGTACCGAGCGAAGCGTATCATCTCCAACATTCAAATGAACCCGTCCGCTTTCCAAAACGCTCAGATCAAGAAGATCGTCCAGCAACCGGGTCAGGCGCAGGGCTTCGTCGTGAATGATCGCGGCATAGCGCGTCTGTTCTTCCCCACTCAGCCCCTCGGTATCGCGCATGATCTCGGAAAACGCGCGGATCGAGGTCATGGGTGTGCGCAACTCGTGACTGACCTGGCTGAGGAAGCTGTCCTTCTGCTCCGAGATTTGCGTCAGCTTGGTATTCGCCTCGCGCAATTGCCGTGCGGTTCGGGTCAGTTCGGCGGATTTCACCTCTAGCTGGCTGGAATACTCCAGCAACTGTGCCGATTCGTCGGCCACGGCCAGCAGGTCCTCGACCGACACGGACGAGCCGCCGACGATCTGGCCAATCATCGCGTGGGCTGTGGCAGCGCCCACTGAACCGCTCAGCTCGCGCTCCAGCCGTTCCAGAAAGGCGGGGGTGGGTTCCGGAAGACCGGAGCGTCCGCCCTGCAAGTCCACCTCGGCCTGAAAGAACTCCTGTGCGGGGCCTGCCCCCAGTATTCGCTGGGTCATGATCATCAGGTCTTCGCTCTGTGCAACCGAGCCGGACCAACCGCGGGGCGCGACAGAGTGATCGAAGACATTGACGAATTGCGCGCCCTGCAGGCGCTCCAGCGGGCTGGGAAAGCTCAGCAGCGACGCAACGCAGAATGCGATAGTGTTCAGGGACAGGGACCACATTACCGTGTGCACCATCGGGTCCATGCCCTCGATCCCGAACAGGGCCTGCGGGCGCAGCCAACCCAAGCCGAACGGACCGTTTTGCAGCACCGTCTCGGGCATCAACACGCCGTCCATCCCCGGCAGCAACAAGGTGTAGACCCACAGCAGAAACCCTACCGTCAACCCCACCAAGGCGCCGATCCGCGTCGCCCCACGCCAGAACAGGCCACCGACCAGAGCGGGCAGAATCTGGGAAACCCCGGCAAAGGCAATCAACCCGATCGAGGCCAGAGCCGCACCGCCGCCGGATAGGCGATAATAATAGTAACCCAGCGCCATGATCACCGCGATCGACACCCGCCTTGCCAACAGCACGACGTTCCTGACATCGCCGGATACGGAACCGGACCCTTCCTGCGTGCTCAGCCAGATCGGCATGACCACGTGGTTCGACACCATCGTCGACAGCGCCATGGCCGTCACGATGACCATGGACGTGGCCGAAGAAAACCCGCCGATAAAGGACAGCATCGCCAGCCAGTCATTGCCTTGCGACAGCGGCACGGTCAAAACGAACAGGTCGGGGTTCGAGCCTTCGGGCAACAGGTCCAGACCGACAACGGCAATTGGCACAACGAAAAGGCTCATCAGCAGCAGGTACAGTGGGAAAGCCCATGCTGCGGTTCTCAGGTGACCTTCATCGGCGTTTTCAACGACCATGACCTGAAACATGCGCGGCAGGCATATGAAGGCTGCCGCAGACAAAAAGATGAAAGTGGTCCAGCGCCCGGCATCCACGTTCCATTGGCCGATCTCGGACGCGTCGATCTGGTCCATCATGGGACCGACACCCCCTGCGATGCCCCAAACCACAAACGCGCCCACGGCCAGCAAGGCGAACAGCTTCACCACCGATTCCAGCGCAATGGCGGTCACAACACCGTGGTGGCGTTCGTTGACGTCCAGATTGCGGGTGCCGAAAAGGATGGCAAAGACCGCCAGACCGGCGGCCACCCAGAACACGCTGGAACCTTCGCGATAAAGACCCGTGGGGTCAGCCTCGGCAAAGATCGAAAACGAAAGGGTGATGGATTGCAGTTGCAGCGCGATATAAGGGGTACCACCCAGCACCGCCAGAATGGTCACACAGATCGCCAGCGTGTTGGACTTGCCGTAGCGCGAGGAGATCAGGTCGGCGATCGAGGTCACCCGCTGGCTACGCCCGACCCGCACCAGCTTGCGCAGGCCCCACCACCAGCTGATCATGACCAGCGTCGGGCCCAGATAGATCGTGACGAACTCCAGCCCCGACCGCGCGGCATTGCCGACGGCCCCGTAAAACGTCCAGGCTGTGCAGTAGATTGACAGCGACAGCGTATAGATCAGCGGCGACCGCAACCACGCCCCCCGCCCGGCGGCAGCCAGTCTGTCGGCGGCAAAGGCGACACCGAACAGCAGCACCACATAGCCCAGACATACCAGGATCAGAACGTTCAGCGTTGCCATCGGTCCGTCTCGGGTTCGGATTCGTCATGGGTTCCCATGCGCCTGGCGGCAAATCCAAACACCAGGCTGGCCACGATCATGGCGCCCCAGCAGGTGAAGATGTAAAAGATCGCCGAGGACAGAGATACACCCTCCTGCGTGTTCTGGCCATCGGGCCATAACAATGGGATGGCCACCAGGGCCGCCCCCAGAAACGGCAACAGCCGTGCGGCATCCGACAACCTGCGCCGACGATAGCTCTGCCGTTCGAGAAACAGCGAAGGCCGGATGCCCGAAGGCTGACGGTCTTCGTCCGAACTCATGACTGGGTCGCCTGCGCATACAGGTCCCGTACTGCAGTCAGCATCTCGGTATTGGAAAAAGGTTTGGTCATGAAACGACTGACACCCGCGTTTTCGGCCATTTCCCGATCCCGAGACTGCCCCCGCGCGGTCAGCATCAGAACCGGCAGGCTCTGCATACCGTCCACTTCGCGCAGGTCTCGTAAAATCTCCATCCCGCTTTTGCCCGGCAGCATCACGTCCAGGATCACAAGATCCGGGCTTGCGCCCTGGATGACCTGCAATGCGTCGCTGCCTTCGGCGTGCGTCTCGACCAGCCAACCCTCACGTGTCAGCAGAAACCGAATGGCCTCGGCGATGTTCGGCTCATCCTCAATTAGCAGAACCTTGCGGCTCATGATTATCTGTCCTCCCCGTGACGGGACATAAACTTTTCGACCCATCTCAGCCAGCTTACGCGTTCTGTCAGGAAACTGTCAAAAACGTTCGCTCAGGATTGACGGTTCACGGCGCGACACACAATCGCTGCTGGGGCAGACCCGGCAGCTGGGACCAACCCGAGCAACTGCTTGTTCACCCTGCGCAACGTCCTCGACCGACCGCACCAGCATCACCGAGCGATAGACCGGCCCGTCATCAAAACCGGATATGTGCTGTGGCCACGCATAGGCATAACAATCGAATACCGCCGCCGTCCGCCCAAGCTGTACGATACGTTTGCGGATCGGCACCAACGGCCGGTTCAGCGCCTGAAACAGCGGCCACAGAGGGCAGGCCTCACCAAAGCGCGGCATGGCAAAACCGGGCACAGATTTGCTGAAAAGGATACTGCCAGAGGCATCGCACACCACCAGCCCGGTCGGTCGCCCCAGATACCCGCCCGGCAAAGCCGCCAGCCTCCTCAGCACCGTCGCGACATTCACCGAAAACCGCGCCGCCAGTTGCAACGGGTCCAGCGGGGCTTGGTCCAAGGCGGCCTGCAACTGGTCCAGCGGCATGGCGCGGGCATCCGCGGCATAGACTTTAAGGAAATCCATGGCCACGGTTTTTGCAGCCGTCGATTCCAGAGCACTCAGGTCGATGTCCGCGTCGCGCCCACCCTCTTCGACCTCTGGGAAATGGTGCCCACGGGCTTCGAAAAACGCTTCGACATCTTCCATCGGCACGCCGCGATGATCGCCGTCAGAATCGCTTTCATCCAGATAAGCGACCAGCGATTTGGAGCTTTCGGCCAAACGCTCGGCATCCTGGTGCAGGTTGCTGTGAAAGCGGTCCTGCCATTCGGGTTCAATGTCCTGCGTGTCCGCCAGAATCGCGGCGGTTGACCGAATCGCAGCCGCTGTCGACAGAACCTCGTGCATTGAGGCCGCCAGATGCGGGTCGTGGGTCAGACGGTCCGACAGGGTTTCAACGGTCCGCTCCAGCGACACGACCCGGCGGTGCATCTGCGCCAGCACACCTGCCCATCCGGGAAACCGCCCGGCGAACTCTTCGAGCCCGTCCAGTTCTGCCTGCTGGCCAACGGCATCGGCGGCAGCCTCGCGCAGCGCCGCGATCAGCGTGGCCTCAATCCCCTGCGTCAGCACCGACGGCTCTACCGCCAGCGCCCCGGCGATATCAACCAGCAGCTTGCCACCAATCCGGCGGCGGTTATGCTCGATAAGATTTAGATAAGATGCTGAAATCCCGACCTGACGCGCAAGTTCCGCCTGCCGCAGACCCGCGATCTGACGCCTTTCCCGGATACGGCTGCCCGTCAGCGTATCGCGCATGTTCCCACCCTTCCCAAAGCGAAACCAACCAAATTTCACTCTGACTGATTTTCAGAACTCTTGATGTATTTCTATCGGTTAAGGCAGAGTTTTCATAGACCATTTACAAGCTTGACAAAACACGCCCGCCCGACGTGGGCAAGGACGGCGCAGAATCTGCGCAGGCCCCCTTCTATTTCCCCTGAAATCCCTGCACGATAGCCGCATGAGCGACCCCGCCTTTGAATATGCACCAATCGGGCTTGTCGAATTGGAGAACCGGATCATCCGGCGCTGCAATTTGCAGTTTGCCCGCACCTTTGGCGGTGAGGCCGTGGATTACCGCAATATGCCACTGTTGCACCTGTATCCCTCTGTGGCCGATTGGGAACGTATCGGTGCGCGCAGCCTGCAGGTGATGCGCGACACCGGGTATTACACCGATGAACGCGTCATGCGGCGGCGCAACAGCGATCTGTTCTGGTGCCGCGCACGTGGGCGCTCACTCACCCCGGATGACCCGTTCCGCCACGGTATCTGGAGCTTTTCCGACATTTCGGAAGAACGCCCCCTGGTCGAGTTGACAGCACGTGAACGTGAGGTGGCGATCCTGTCCTGCCGCGGCCTGTCCGCCAAGGAAATCGGCGCGGAACTGGACCTCAGCTATCGCACGATCGAGGCCTACCGCGCCCGCCTTTTGGAGAAATTCGGAGCCCGCAAACTGCCCGAACTGGTGGCGAAACTTTCGGGAATGCCGCTTTAGGCCCTTTCGCCCCCTGAAATCTTCTTTAAAACCCTTACATCACACGCTCAGACTGCGCTTTTCATGACCGGGCGCATGGCTTATAACGCTGCGTAATCAGACCAAAGCCCGCATGGAACAGACGGGCCAAAGGGGAACCGTCGAGGACACTCATGACAGACACCAAACACGAAGCGGATGTGGCATTCATCAAGGCACTGGCAGAATTGCTGCGCGAAAACGACCTGACCGAGCTGCAGGTCAAACGCGAATATGGCGAGGAAGACAGCCTGAACGTGCGCGTCAGCCGCATGACCCAGGTCGCTGCCGCTCCGGTTCAGGTCGCGGTTCCGACCGCAGCGCCTGCAGCAGCGCCGGCGGCCGCTCCGGCCCCTGCCGCAGCCGAGGCGCCCGCCGCACAGGAAGATCCGGCCAGCCATCCCGGCGCCGTGACCTCGCCCATGGTCGGCACCGTTTACATGCAGGCCGAGCCAGGCGCGCCCGCATTCATCTCGGTTGGTGCATCGGTGTCCGAAGGCGACACGCTGCTGATCGTCGAAGCGATGAAAACCATGAACCACATCCACGCGCCCAAGTCGGGTACCATCAAGCGTATCCTTGTGGGCGACGGCGACGCGGTGGAATTCGGCACCCCTCTGGTCATCGTTGAGTAAGGCGGGCCCATGTTCGACAAAATCCTGATTGCCAACCGAGGCGAGATCGCCCTGCGTGTGATCCGCGCCGCGCGCGAGATGGGGATTAAGACGGTCGCCGTGCATTCGACCGCCGACAGCGACGCGATGCATGTGCGCATGGCGGACGAATCGGTGTGCATCGGCCCTCCGCCCAGTCCGCAAAGCTATCTCTCGGTGCCTGCCATCATTTCGGCCTGTGAGATCACCGGCGCACAGGCGATCCATCCCGGCTATGGCTTCCTGTCCGAGAATGCCGAGTTCGTGCAAATCGTCGAAGACCACGGCATCACCTTCATCGGCCCCACCGCCGAGCATATCCGCGTGATGGGCGACAAGATCACCGCCAAGGATACGATGAAAGCGCTGGGTGTTCCCTGTGTACCCGGTTCCGACGGCGGCGTCCCCACGCTGGCCGATGCCAAGCGTATTGGTGAGGAATTCGGCTATCCCGTCATCATTAAGGCCACCGCCGGCGGCGGCGGTCGCGGCATGAAAGTCGCCAACAGCGCCGCCGAGATGGAAAGCGCCTTCATGACCGCGCGCGCCGAGGGCAAAGCCGCCTTTGGCAATGACGAGGTCTATATCGAGAAATACCTGACCACGCCGCGCCATATCGAGATTCAGGTCTTTGGCGATGGCAAGGGCAAGGCAGTCCATCTGGGCGAGCGCGACTGTTCCCTGCAGCGCCGTCACCAGAAGGTCTTCGAAGAGGCTCCCGGCCCCGCGATCAGCCCGGAAGAACGCGCCAAGATCGGTAAGATCTGCGCCGACGCCGTGGCCAAGATCAACTATATCGGCGCAGGCACCATCGAATTCCTGTATGAGAATGGCGAGTTCTATTTCATCGAAATGAACACCCGCCTGCAGGTGGAACACCCGGTGACCGAGGGCATCTTTGGCGTCGATCTGGTGCGCGAACAAATCCTTGTCGCCGCCGGCGAGGACATGTCGTTCGGTCAGGACGATCTGGAAATCAACGGCCACGCCATCGAGGTTCGGATCAACGCCGAAAAGCTGCCCAACTTCTCGCCCTGCCCGGGCAAAATCTCGGCCTATCATGCGCCGGGTGGTCTGGGCGTGCGGATGGATTCTGCGCTGTATGACGGGTACTCGATCCCGCCCTATTACGACTCGCTGATCGCCAAGCTGATCGTGCAGGGCCGCGACCGGGCCGAGGCGCTGGCGCGTCTGGAACGGGCCTTGGGTGAACTGATCGTGGATGGCATCGATACCACCGTACCACTGTTCCACGCCTTGTTGCAGGAGCCTGACATTCACAGCGGCAACTACAACATCCACTGGCTGGAGCGTTGGCTTGCGGAGCATATGGCCGATTAAAACAACAGGGTCGAAGGGCACCAGCCCTTCGGCCTTCGGGCATTTCCAATGAGCCTTTCCCCGGAACTCCTACTCCACAGCTATTCCATCGGCATTTTTCCGATGGCTGAACACCGTGACGCACCCGAACTGTTCTGGGTTGATCCCAAATTTCGCGGCGTTTTTCCCCTGGATGGCTTTCACGTCTCGCGTAGCCTTGCACGGCGCATCCGCAAATGCGGCTTCACGGTAACGATCAATCAGGATTTCGCCGGTGTCGTCGACGGCTGCGCAGATCGCGCGGACACATGGATCAACGCCGAGTTGCGGGATCTCTACCAGCAGATCCACCGCTTAGGCCACGCGCATTCATTGGAGATATGGGAGGCGGACCATCTGGTCGGGGGCGTCTACGGTGTCGCATTGGGGGCGGCGTTTTTCGGAGAAAGCATGTTCTCGCGCCGGACGGACGCGTCGAAAATCGCTCTGGCCTATCTGGTGGACCGCCTGCGGCAGACCGGGTTTCAACTGTTCGACACGCAGTTTCTGACCGCGCATCTGGCCTCACTGGGCGCGATCGAAATTCCCCGAACGCAATACCGGCAAGAGCTGGAAGAGGCGATCAACGCCAGCGCGGATTTCACCGCGCCGCTGGCTCAGTCGCCCGAAGCAGTCATACAGCGGATCACCCAGACGTCGTAACGCGCATGATCCAGCGCGTTCAGCGCCGGTGAGGTGGCAATCATCCAGCCGTCAAACAATTCATCCGACTTGCCTTTTTCCCAGATCGTCAAATAGGCAAAGGCATCACCGGTCGGGTTCTCGGCCGGATAGCGGCAATCCCCAAGTGCAACGTCCAGACCAAAAACCGCTGCGGTCTCACCGTTTTGCATTTCCACGTCGACGGTCTGACCGCTGACCTTGTCGAGCCCCCGCAGGATCGCCCCGGGGCCTGACTGCGCCTTTTGCTGTGCCATTGCACCCGAGGCGGCCAATAGCGCTGCGATCAGGGCAAAACGCCTCATTCGCCGCCGTCTCCGGCCACGAATTTGACCAGCAGCGAGATCAGGCTGACCGCGCCCTGCGTGTCTTCGACCTGATCGCCGGGCTCAAAAAAGAAGGGCGAGCCACCCGGCATCACCTCAACGAAATTGCCACCCAGCAATCCTTCGGAGGAAATCACGATGGCGCTGTCATCCGGCACCAGAATGCCGTCCGCAATCGAAAATGTGGTGTCCGCGCGATAGGTATCCGGGTTCAGGGTCACGCCCGTCACAGTGCCGATCTTGACCCCGGCCAGACGCACATCCGTGCCAACGCCCACACCTTCGAGCGAGCGGAAAGAAGCCTCAAGCTGATATCCAGCACCGCCCTGCGACAGGCCGGTGGACTGGCTGGCATAAACGCCAAAAGCAACGGCGCAGGCCAGAACGGCCCCACCGACAAGAACTTCGGTAACGTTATAGGTCGACATCGCTCGCCTCGTTTATTCCGGGCTCCAGGCCTCGTAATCCGTGCGCTCGACGGGGTCGACGCGGCGCAGAGACCCTGCAGGGGTATAGGCCAGAGCCGTCCCCGTCAGGTTTTCCTGATGCGGTTTTTCCCAGGACTTATGCTGCAACGGCTTATCGGTCGGCGGCTCATCCCAGGTGCGGTGCAGCCAGCCGTGCCAGTCGGGGTCGATCCGGCTGGCCTCGGCCTCACCGTTGAAAATCACCCAGCGTTTGCTGTCGTCGGCATTGCGGTAGAAGACATTGCCTTCGTTGTCTTCGCCGACTTTCTCACCTTTCCGCGCAGTATAGATCTGCGTGTTCAAGGTGGCTCCGTTCCACCAGGTTACGGCCCGCAATAGACTGTTCAGGATACCCATCGGCTGCCTCCGACATTTCTGTTCCCGCAGATATGGACCAAAGGCTCGCCAAGGTCCAGAGCCACTAGGGCCGCACCTGCTATTCCGGCAAAACTGCGGTCACTTCGATTTCGATGCGGTCTTCAGGGGTTATCAGATTGCATTCGGTCACTGTCGCCGCCGGAGGATTGGCACCGAATGCTTCGACCAACAGAGGCCAACATAGTTCAAATTCGCTCATGTCGGGCAGGTAATAGTTCACACGGACCACATGCGCGAAATCCGTCCCAGCCTCAGCCAGCGCTTTTTCAATGGCATCAAGAGCGGATTTGCACTGACCGACAGTATCTTTGGGAATGTTGTCGCCCTGCGCGCAGGTTCCGGCAACAAAGACAAATCCATTCGCAACCACGGCGCGGCAATATCCGACTTTGGCCTCGTATTCTCCGCCCGAGGAAATACGTCTGATCGTCATGATGCCCCCCACAAGAAAACGGCGCGGTCAGTGCCGCGCCGTGATTGGTAAATCCGTTAGAACTTAACCGGCCGAGGCCGATTCCGCCGCATCCGCGTAGATGATCAACGGCTGTTTGTCGGACGATACCGCCTCTTCGTTGACCACAACCTCGGTTACGTTCTTCATGCCGGGCAGCTCGAACATCGTGTCCAGCAGAATATCTTCGAGGATCGATCGCAGACCACGTGCGCCGGTTTTCCGTTCGATGGCCTTCTTGGCAATCGACTTCAGCGCGTCGTCGGTAAAGGCCAGTTCGGCGTCTTCCAGTTCGAACAGGCGCTGGTACTGCTTGACCAGAGCGTTCTTGGGCTTGGTCAGGATGGTGACCAGAGCATCCTCATCCAGGTCCTCCAGCGTCGCCAGAACCGGCAGACGGCCGACGAATTCCGGGATCAGACCGAATTTCAGCAGATCTTCGGGCTCCAGATCCTTGAAAATCTCGCCCACGCCGCGTTCGTCATTGTCACGCACATCGGCGCCAAAGCCCATGGCCGAGCCTTTGCCGCGCTGCGCGATGATCTTGTCCAAACCGGCAAACGCGCCACCGCAGATGAACAGGATGTTCGTGGTGTCGACTTGCAGGAATTCCTGCTGCGGATGCTTGCGCCCACCCTGCGGAGGAACGCTGGCAACAGTACCTTCCATCAGCTTCAACAGCGCCTGCTGCACGCCCTCACCCGACACGTCCCGCGTGATCGAGGGGTTTTCGGACTTGCGCGTGATCTTGTCGACCTCATCGATATAAACGATGCCGCGCTGCGCGCGTTCGACGTTGTATTCGCTGGCCTGCAGCAGCTTGAGAATGATGTTCTCGACATCTTCACCCACATAACCGGCCTCGGTCAGCGTGGTTGCATCGGCCATGGTGAACGGCACGTCCAGAATCCGCGCCAGCGTCTGCGCCAGCAGCGTCTTGCCGCAACCGGTCGGGCCGATCAGCAGGATGTTGGATTTCGCCAGCTCAATATCGCTGCCCGCTTTCTGGGCATGGTTCAGACGCTTGTAGTGGTTGTGCACCGCGACCGACAGAACCCGCTTGGCCGTCGCCTGACCGATCACGTAATCGTCCAGGACCTCGCAAATATCCTTGGGCGTCGGCACACCGTCCGAGGATTTCAGCCCGCTGGCCTTGGTTTCCTCGCGGATGATGTCCATGCACAGTTCGACGCATTCATCGCAGATAAACACGGTCGGGCCGGCAATCAGCTTGCGTACCTCATGCTGGCTCTTGCCGCAGAAGCTACAGTAGAGCGTGTTCTTGCCGTCACCGCCTGAATTCGTCGCCATGTTCTACCTTTCGGGCTTCGTCCCTGCGGCCCGTCCTGAACCGCGCTTGCCGCCTGTTGGTGCAGCTTAGGACAGCACCGAGACAGCTACAATCTCAAAATGCGCCCCGCGCAATGCGCGCGGGGGCTCAACGTCAGGCCTCGTCGCCGTCCAATTTGGCGCGGTTTTCGACGATTTCGTCGATGTGGCCCCAATCCTTCGCCTCTTCCGGGCTCATGAAATTGTCACGATCCAGCGCTTTTTCAACCGCCTTTTTGGTCTGGCCGGTATGACGCACGTAGATGTCATACAGGCGATCTTTCAGTTTTTGCGTTTCGGCGGCGTGAATCATGATGTCACTGGCCTGGCCCTGGTAACCGCCGCTGGGCTGGTGCACCATGATACGGCTGTTGGGCAGCGAGAACCGCATTCCCTTCTCGCCACCGGCCAGCAGAACCGACCCCATCGAGGCCGCCTGACCGATCACCAATGTCGAACATTTCGGCTTGATATACTGCATTGTGTCGTAAATCGACAAACCGCTGGTCACAACACCGCCGGGCGAATTGATGTAGATCGAGATCTCTTTGCTGGGATTTTCCGCCTCGAGATGCAGCAGCTGGGCGACGACCAGATGGCTCATCCCGTCGTGGATCGGGCCGTTGATGAAGATGATCCGCTCTTTCAGAAGGCGCGAGAAAATATCATAGGCGCGTTCGCCACGGCTGGTCTGTTCGACCACCATCGGGACGAGCGTATTCATATAGGTATCAACTGGATCGAACATTCTGAACCTGCCTGCTTTGCTATGGATCGGGACATTACCCGAAGAAACGTTACCCGAGTCTTAGTGTTGCCACCGGGGGGCTGCAAGGGGGACCGGAGACTTCGTGCCTCGCGGCCGTGATTTGAATGCTGTACCCGCTCTTATGAAATCAGCGCGAACAGCGCTCAACACATATTTCCGACGTCACATCACATCATTTTGATTCATGCATATGGAAATACATGCGCAAAATATGTACGCAAGAACCTCGCGTCAGCGAACCCGCACTCAGCGTCCACTAAGTTTGCGCGTAAACAAGGAAAACACGATGGCCCTTCCACAGCTTTCCCAAGATATGTCCCCCGAGTCGTTCGACAAGATGGTTGAAAACGCAACGCGTGCGTCGAATTTTCTGAAAGCCATCAGCCACGAAGGCCGCCTGATGATCCTGTGCCATCTGGTGTCGGGCGAAAAATCCGTAACCGAGCTGGAAGAGCTGCTGTCCGCTCGTCAGGCGGCAGTGTCTCAACAACTGTCGCGTTTGCGCCTCGAAGGTTTGGTGACGCCCCGCCGCGAGGGCAAGGCGATCTATTACCGCCTGGCCGATGACCGCCCCCGCCGCATGATCGAACTGGTTTACGACATGTTCTGCGGCGAGGAAAATGGCTGATCGCACAGCTCTGCCGCGTGCCGGTTAGCGTAATTGCCCCACCGACCTTCAGAGCCTGAACCGGCTTCAAAGCACTGGTTCCATTCAAGGAAAGCTGTTACGCAACACGGGACTGACACGAATGGAGACACTGATGATCCGTGCAATTCTGATTGGGCTTGCCCTTTTCACCCTCACCGCCTGCGAAACTGCAAAAGGCGCTGGCAAAGACATCGAGAAAGCGGGTGACGCGATTCAGAACGCGGCCACGGACGTTCAGCAGAACCTTTAATACACCATATATCGACTTTCCGCGACCAGTGCCCCCGGCATATTGCTGAAAACCCAGCCGACCTGGCGTAGGGTACAGGTGCATGGACGTGGTATTGCCTTTCTGACAAGACGACGGGGTTCTTGTGAACGCACAAGAACCCCGTAGTTTTTTGACAAGGGTAAAGTGGCAGCCTGTTTCACGTCTAAAGGAAAAGGCGTCAGGTGCGCAGACGCGGTCTATGCACGTATCCTCTCAGACACTCCTGACGCCTTGCCGGGTCGACACGTCCGGGGGACGTCCCGAGCCAGTTGCCCTGACCCTGACAAGGGCCACGGCTGCTATGCCGCGCCAAAAGGCGCCTCACAGCACGCGTCGGCCTTCTGAGAGGCTGGTCATCTGATCCGGATGCAATATCCCGATCACAAGACCACCCACCGGTAAGTCTCTGCGTAACAAGTCAGATCCTAAAACCCGCCCTCACCGCGCCGACCCCCTGGCCTTTGCGTACCACTCAGGTTCCCAAGAACCGATGTGGTTGGGTGATGGTTGCACCGGCGCCGGGATCCGACAAGAAATTAGCACTGCAGCATGAAAATTAGACGGGGATAACGTGTTGATATCCTCTGGGAGAATTTTGGGGATAAGTCCGGAAGTCGCGCGACTCTGCCAGTTTGAGGCAGGAAAACTCTGAATCACGTCAAAACGCCCGTTCAGGCCGCTTTTCTGCAACTGCGAAGGGGGTAAGCAGGCTTCTATGCGCGCAATCAGAACGCCCTGCCCCCGAATTTTTGATTTTGCGATTCGTCTCCCGGCTCCTGACGGTCGAGAGACATGGAAACGGAACCATGGTCGGACGCACCCCACCTGCGACGCCGCGCTGAAGGTTCACGAGGTCCGGACCGCCCGTGCCGGGCTACGCCGTATTCCGGCATGTGCCGATCCAAACCCTGTCGCAGGTGATGCAATGGTCGTCCGACCCGTCTCCATTCGTCGGAGACAATGGTTCCGTTTCCTGAGAAGCGCTCTGGCCAGACCGGGATTACCAATTCCACGCTGCACCGAACAGCAGCCAGTACCCCCTACAGACCGATCGGGCCAGAGACGCTTCAGTTCACCTGACGTTCCAGAACGGTGCTGTAGGTCGTTCCATTACGCAGGCTACGGAAATCCGCAAATATCTTTCCGTCTTCGTACCGGGCATCGATCAACGCATTCGCGCCGATGACCAGTGGTGAGGTTTCGACGATCCCGATACTGCCGGACCCGTCCAGGCTGATGGTGCCGGTGGCCTCGTTCTCATTCCATTCGGTGTCGCCATCGCGCCGCCACTTGCTTGGGCCCCAAAAGACGTTTTCTTCCTGAATCTGAATATCCAGCATCCACTCGGCCTGATTGAACCGGGGCTCATCGCCGCGCTGGGCATGAGATGGCGAGACGGTCGTGTACGACCCCAGCCATGTGCCGCGCAAATCCGGCGCGTCGGCCAAAGCGGCCGTTCCAAGGGTGAGGGTCGCGGCCAGAGCGGCTGCTCCGGCAGTCATGTATCTGGTCATTGGCTCTCTCCTCCAAACGGTGGCCGTCCTTGGCCTGCTGAACAGATTGGAAGCGAGAAAGCCGGTTGCAACTTACGTGAGGGAAACTTCATCTGTGGTTCATTGAACCCTCAGACGTTTCCGGTGGACGGGGATATACTCCCCGTCCTAAGCCATTGTGAAAAATTACTTATTCCACCGTAATACTACCAGAGATCGTATTGACGAATTTCTTGGTATCGGGGTCGGTCAGAGACGAAAAGCTGCCGCCCCCGGTTGCACTCGCCCAATTGCCCGAGCCGCCCGAGACCGTCCAGTCACCGGTCAACGCGCCACCCTCGCCAAGCCCAGTGGCCGTCCAGGTCATCACCGCCTTGTCGCCCGATGCGGTGTCGAACACGCAATTCCCAGTGCCCGACACCCCGGCCCCATTGATCAGCACCGCGCCGAAACACGACCCGCTCGCGCCTTCCAGAGGGTGCCCGGCGGCGACCTCGAAACTGTCATAATCGGTTTGCGATTTGATCACCGCGTGACCGTCCGAGATGCCGTAGACCTGGTTCTCATTTGTCCCCATGCCCTTGCCGGTGGCGTCAAAAGTCTCTGCCATGGCCGGGCCTGCGAACAGGCCCAGAGTCAAGGCTGTGGTTGCGGTCGCAATTAAGAACTTGTGCATAATAACCTCTCATTTCTGAGGGTCTGGCGTTGCAAGCATGTAAAGAAAAAACCGCCTGAACGCGGTCCCCCGCGCGGAGGATAACACATTCCGTTCTTTGCGTCTAAACCGGGCCTCAGCCTTCCAGCTTGCGTGCCACCAGAAACGAGACCGGGAACGCCGCGACAAAGCCGACAACCGCAGCGATCAGGATGGTCGTCCACGCGGAATACCCCATGGCCAGAACCGCAATCACAGCGGACCCGGCGAGGGTGGAACCAAGGAAAATGTGAAGGATCAGCGTCAGGGGCGACATAGGGGCCTCGTTGTTTTCGGTGTGTTTTCGCAGAGCCTAGAACCGAGGCCGGGAGCGGTCCTTGATCTGGGTCAGAAATCGCAGCGCAATCAGGCCCATGCCAGTGCGGTTCCGACCAGGACAAGGCCAATCCCTATAGCTTCGCGATAAGAGAAATTCTCACCAAACAGGAAGTACGACGCGATGGCGATCAGGATGACCTCGGCCCCCAGAATGCCGGTATAGATGATGCCCAACCTCTCCTCACGCAGGGCGGCGAGTTCCAGCGATGCGGCGGCTAGCAAAGTTGCAACGATCAGCAGGCTGAGGCCGATCCCGGGGATTTTCCACCAGAACTTCATCGCGATCATGGCAATGGAATAGAGACCCGCCGATCCGAAGGCGATAAGGGGGATGAGCGATGTAGACATAGGGACCTCCCACTGAGGTTGCCGCTAGGTCAACGATAGCAGGCGGGAGGGGTTGGGGCTGTGAGGTGGGTCACAGAGGGTCAATCAGCAGAACTGAGGGCCGCGACCAACCCGAGGGGAGGCGCAAACGCGCCGCCCATTTTGCCGAAGGCAAACCTCCGGTTTGACGGGGGCGGGTCATGCCAGAGGCATGCTTTCAGCATGACGCGGTCCGGCGGTGCCACCGGGTGGGTGGGTTGGTACGAGACAAATGTAACTGACGTTTTCTAACGACTTGCAAGCTATTCAACGCGATGATTTATCTGCGAAGCCATTCGCTTCAAGCAGACAAATAGGCCCTACTCTATGAAACCAAAACTAGCTGAAACAAAACTATTTGGAAAAATTAGAGCACCAGTCTGCTTCGAAGAATTGATAAGTAGTGTTTGTGAGATGGACAATAGCGCCTACTTTTCCTCAAGATTCTGGAGGGGGCAAGCAGAAGCGGATTGGCCGATTGAGACCACGTCGATGAGGCGCGTCAAAAACTCCATGAGGTTCTCGATTGAGAATTTTAACGACCAGGCGATAGCAAACGATGTAAGTATGCTCAAACGGGCAAAGCACAGCGGCTTTAGCTTTACGGATGGTCGCGAACTAAACGATTGGGAATTAATCACAAAACTACGGCACTACGGTGCCTCTACATGCTTATTGGATGTGAGCAAGAACCCACTTGTTGGCCTCTGGTTTGCCTGTTCCAGCAAACCAAAATCTCCAGGAATCTTATTTGGACTGCATTGCGATCAAGTCGGCGGAATGGAAAAAGAACATCCTAGTGAAGAATACCGCGCTGAGTTGGTGATCGCTAAGAGCTTTAAGCATCCAATGCTCTATGATCCGTCGACAGTAACACCTCGTGTCGCGGCTCAATCATCATGTTTTCTGTTTGGATCGGCCAGTAGCAGTCAAATGGGGTCGATGGTTTATGAAGAAACTAATGAAGGCCAATGCTTCTATTACATTTCACCTGAACTAAAGTCAGACTGTCTCAAAAAGCTTGATCAAGTGTTTTGCATCAACCGACTGTCTTTGTTTCCAGACATTGAGGGATTTTCTCAAGCCAATTCGAGTGAATACGATGCTTCATCTGACTACAGGTGGTAGTCAATCGCTTGGATGGCCCACCTTTCCATCTTAAATATTGAAGTCATCCAACGTCGGTCCGACGTTGGATGACTTCAACTATCCATCTTCAACGCAGAAATAAACGCCTCCTGCGGGATATCGACCTTCCCGAACTGGCGCATCTTTTTCTTACCGGCCTTCTGCTTCTCCAGCAGTTTGCGTTTCCGCGTGGCGTCGCCGCCATAACACTTCGCGGTCACGTCCTTGCGCAGGGCCGAGAGGGTCTCGCGGGCGATGACCTTGCCTCCGATGGCGGCCTGGATCGGGATTTTGAACATGTGGCGCGGGATCAGGTCCTTGAGCTTTTCGCACATTGCCCGGCCCCGCATCTCGGCCCGGTCGCGGTGAACCATGGTCGAGAGCGCGTCCACCGGCTCGTCATTCACCAGCACCGACATCTTGACCAGATTGTCCTCGCGATACCCGGTCATCTGATAGTCGAACGAGGCATAGCCCTTGGTCACCGATTTCAGGCGGTCGTAAAAGTCGAACACGACCTCGTTCAGCGGCAGGTCATAGACGACCATGGCGCGGCTGCCCGCATAGGTCAGGTCCATCTGGATGCCGCGGCGGTCCTGACAGAGTTTCAGCACGTCGCCAAGGTATTCGTCGGGCACCAGAATGGTCGCCTTGATGCGCGGTTCCTCAAGGTGGTCGACCTTGGACAGATCCGGCATGTCGGCGGGGTTGTGCAGCTCGATCATCTCGCCGTCTTTCATGAAGACGTGGTAGATCACGCTGGGCGCGGTGGTGATGAGCTCGATATCGTATTCGCGTTCGATCCGGTCACGGATGACCTCAAGGTGCAGCAGGCCCAGGAAGCCGCAGCGGAAGCCAAAGCCCAGCGCCGCCGAGGTTTCCATTTCGTATGAGAACGAGGCGTCGTTCAGGGCCAGCTTTTCGATCGCGTCGCGCAGGTCTTCGAATTCGGCGCTGTCCACCGGGAAGAGGCCACAGAACACCACAGGCTGCGCGGGTTTGAAGCCCGGCAAAGCGACCTCGGTGCCGTTGCGATCATTGGTGATGGTGTCACCAACGCGGGTGTCGCGGACCTGTTTGATGGAAGCCGTCAAGAAGCCGATCTCACCGGGGCCCAGTGAGTCGACCATCTCCATCTCGGGGCGGAAGACGCCGACGCGGTCGACATGGTGCAGGGTGCCGTTCGACATGAACTTGACCCGCATCCCCTTTTTCAACGTGCCGTCCATGATGCGGACCAGAACGATGACGCCGAGATAGGCGTCGTACCACGAATCCACCAGCATCGCCTTGAGCGGCGCGTCCAGATTGCCCTGCGGGGCGGGCAGATGGGTGACGATGGCCTCAAGCGTCTCGTGAATGCCCTGCCCCGTCTTGGCGCTGACCTGAATGGCGTCGGTCGCGTCGATGCCGATCACATCCTCGATTTGCTCCGCCACGCGGTCACAATCGGACGCAGGCAGGTCGATCTTGTTCAGCACCGGCACGATCTCATGATCGGCGTCGATGGCCTGATACACGTTCGCCAGCGTCTGCGCCTCGACCCCTTGGGTCGAGTCCACAACCAGCAGAGAGCCCTCAACCGCACGCATGGATCGCGAGACCTCATAGGCAAAGTCCACGTGGCCCGGGGTGTCGATCAGGTTCAGCACATAGGCCTCGCCATTGTCGGCGGTGTAGTCGATGCGGACCGTGTTGGCCTTGATGGTGATGCCGCGCTCGCGCTCGATATCCATGCTGTCGAGCAGCTGTTCCTTCATGTCGCGATCCTTGACCGTTCCGGTCTCTTGAATGAGCCGGTCAGCAAGGGTGGATTTGCCATGGTCGATATGCGCGACGATGGAGAAATTGCGGATATGAGCGAGGTCTGTCATGGGTTGGGGATATGCGTCGGAAATGGGCTGTGGTCAATGGTTCTAGGCGATCTGCGATGTCCAAAATAATCTCATGGCCAATTGCATACAAATCGGTTCTAGAAATATACTTAGATTCACACCTGATGCTAAAGCTCAACTTGTTTTGAGGTAACGCGCCAGTTCATGGCCAGTGCGCTCGCTGAAGTGCCTGCATGTTGGATGTAAAGCACTGATTGTAAGTATACTCTGAAGCAAATTCCACATCCCGAATGTCCCGAATTGAACGCGCAACGTCGCCCTCTATGCGATCACTCGACCAATAGTCTCCATTGGCGATCAAGCTCTGGAGCGGGCTTCTTGGAGAATAAGGTGAGGCGAGCAACGCAGCAGCAGTCACCGTACAATCGGCGACCTCATCCGCACAGTAACTACTACATAAGTTACGAATGGGGGTCCAGGCCGCTATCTCTGAGCTAAGTTTAGTTGCCCTATCCCTGATGGCGGCGTCGCTAATCAATTCTCTTGGAGTAAATAAGCCCCAAGCGAGTTCGGAAGATAAGAAGCGATCATCTCCAGTATTAAGCCAAGCGAGCGATGCCGAACCTCCCAGATTGAAACCCTCCGAATTATGTTTCTGCAGGTACAATGCCCAGAACAAGAAGACGCTGGCGTCTTGGGGCAGTTTGTGGTCGAGGCCTTGCAAAACCTCAACCAAATCAGTCCCTTCACCATCGTAGAGCATAGATTGCGCTGCAAGCATCGCGGTAACTGGTTCACCAAGTTCGACCAATACTGCAATCGCAGGCGCTTTATTCTCGAATTTGGCAACTTGCAGCAGGGCAAGGGCCAGAGGCTCAGAGTTCTGAGCTTCGGTCAGCCATGATTTACCGGACAAACCGCCGGGTTTTCGCAATAGCGCGATGCGCTCCTTTCGCTCTAGATCAGATGTTACATGAGCGTGAAACCGGCTTTGGCTTGCTATACTCGCCAGCAAGATCTGAGCTGCAGCATTTCCATTTTGGGCCTGCTCAGAGAGGCTTCTCAGTGCAACCAGATCTTCGCCATCCAACCAAGTTTGAACCGCTTCTTTGAATTCCGGCGCGTCTTCACCTTGCAAAGGTGGCACTTGCGACAAGGCTGCCATTGGAAAAACCCAAACTAACGCTGACACAAATATATTTTTAATCGAAATCAATACCCTAACCCTTGTATTCGCCGATCTAAATCGCTTGTGGCGCATCCCGAAGCGCGGCTTTTGTCCCGGTCAAATCAACACCGTTTGATCTGACTGTCAAAACAATTGATCCCGATTCCAGTTTGATTCATACTCCCACCCAGACCGAGAGGGGCATAAGACCCGTCCGGGCAGGCAAAAACGAGGCTCGAGCATGAAACAGTTCCTCCTAATCGCACTCTGTGCCACGTCGATCTCGGCGGTGGCACCTAAGACCGCCGAGGCGGCGCAGATCAAGCGGGCGTGTCTGGCGTCCGACCGCACAGCCGCGACGCGGGACCGGTGCAGCTGCATCCAGCGGGTGGCCAATCAGGCGCTGACCCGCAGCGATCAGAAGACGGTCGCCAAGTGGTTCAGCGACCCCCATCAGGCGCAGGAGTTGAAGATGTCGAAAACCGCGCGCGACGATGCGTTGTGGGATCGGTATCGAAACTTTGGCCAGAT
The DNA here is from genome assembly GCF_056540565.1 of Ruegeria sp. AM9. Taxonomy (NCBI): domain Bacteria; kingdom Pseudomonadati; phylum Pseudomonadota; class Alphaproteobacteria; order Rhodobacterales; family Roseobacteraceae; genus Ruegeria; species Ruegeria sp. AM9. The sequence goes on along the minus strand of NZ_JBQFWY010000004.1, from coordinate 234,867 downwards.
GGCGCAGGCGATCTGCAGCTAAGCTGACCTCAATCCTTGACCTGATCGACACTGCGCCCCAGAAAAGGCGCAGCGAAAGGTGTATCAGATGGTAATGAAAGGGCTGACCCTGCGCGGGCTCGAAGTGTTCGAGGCCCTGGCGCGGACGGGATCGGTGGCGCAGGCTGCCGAGATCACGGGGCTCAGCCAGCCCTCGGTATCGCAGCAATTGCGCAATCTGGAAAATGCCCTGGGGACCGAACTGGTCGATCACGGACGTCGCCCCATGCGGCTGACGCAGGCGGGGCGCAGCTTTCTGGCCCGGACCGAGGCGGTGCTGGCTGAATTACAGATGGCCCAAAGCGAGTTGACCGTGATGGACCTGGGCCATCTGACCACTCTGTCCATCGGGCTGATCGACGATTTCGACAACGACCTGACCCCGCGGCTGGCGACTCTGCTGGCCGACAGCCTGACCCGTTCGAACTTCAAGCTGCTCACCCTGCCCAGCCTGGATCTGTTCCAAGAGTTGGAGGCCCAGCGCCTGCATCTTATGGTCTCGGCCCATTCCGGCGAGGTGCTGGAAGGCGTGGTCGAATACCCCTTGGTTCAGGACCCGTTCATTCTGGTGACGCCCAAAGGGGTTGAGAACGCCGTTCAGGACCTGCCCTTTCTACGCTATGCCCGCGAACAACTGATCAGCCGCCAGATCGAGGCACATCTGGCCCGGCAGCGGCTGGAATACGAAGAACGGTTCGAAATCGGCTCGCATCTGGCACTGATGGCGATGGTCGCACGAGGGCTGGGTTGGGCGATAACGACGCCGCTGGGCTATATGCGGGCAACCCGGTTTCACGACGCGCTTGAGGCACACCCCGCCCCGTTCGGGGATTTTTCGCGCACGATTTCCCTGTTTACCCGCACCGACTGGTCCGATCAGGTACCGCGAGAGGTTGCCGACATGATGCGCCGCCTGATGCGCAACCAGATCGTCGATCCGGCACTGGCGCAGCTGCCGTGGCTTACCGACCGCCTGAAGGTGATGGGCTAGGCCCGCAAATGCGCATCGAGTCCCGCCACGGCGACCTCGATCAGATCCAGCGCCCCGTCAAAATCCCGCGTATAGTACGGGTCGGACACGTGATCCGCCCCTGTCTCAGGCGCGAAATCGGTCAGCAGACGGACGGGGGTCTCATTCCCTGCGGGCCGCAAGGCTTCGATGTTCCTGATGTTCTCGGCGTCCATGCCGACGATCAGGTCGAACTGATCAAAATCCTCAGCCACGAATTTCCGCGCCCGCAGGTCGCTTAGGTCGATGCCCCGTGCCCCCGCCGCTGCCTGCATCGGCTCATAGGGCGGTTCTCCGATATGCCAGCCGGAGGTTCCGGCACTGTCGGTCATATGGTGGGGCGCACGGGCGCGAAACGCGCCTTCGGCGGCAGGAGAACGGCAGATATTGCCCAGACAGACAAAGAGGATACGGTGGGTCATGGGCCAAGGTGTAGCGCGTGAGGCAAAGATGGAAAAGATCGTCATTCTGACAGGGGCGGGAATCTCGGCCGAAAGTGGGCTGGGCACGTTCCGCGACGAGGACGGCTTGTGGGCGCAGCACAGGATCGAGGATGTCGCCACACCCGAGGGCTTTGCCCGCAACCCCGCCCTGGTCCATGGGTTTTACAACGCCCGCCGAGTTCAGGCTGCTGAGGCTCCACCAAACGCAGCGCATAAGGCTCTGGCCCGCCTGCAACTGGACTTTCGCGGTGAAGTGGTAATCGTCACCCAGAATGTCGATAGCCTGCACGAGGCAGGCGGTGCCCGAAACGTGATCCACATGCACGGGACACTGGCCGGTGCGCTGTGCGCGGCTTGTGATCACCGCTGGCCCGCACCGCCCGAGATGGCGGTGGGTGAGACCTGCCCGGCCTGCAACGCCCCCACGGCACGGCCGGATGTGGTCTGGTTTGGCGAGATGCCTTACCACATGGACGCAATCTACGACCATCTGGCCGATGCAACCCTGTTCGCGGCCATCGGCACCTCGGGACAGGTCTACCCAGCCGCCGCCTTTGTGCACGAGGCCCGCATGTCCGGCGCACAGACAGTCGAGCTTAACCTCGCTCCGTCGGATGGGGCATCCAGCTTTGACAACGTTATCCTCGGCCCTGCATCGGAAACTGTCCCACACTGGGTCGAGGGGCTGCTGGGGCAATCCTGATCGCAAACCCCGCAGACAGCGGCGAATTTTCCTGTTTATAGTAAAGGCCTAACGCGACGGGAGAGCCCAATGACAGACCCCCAGTTTCCACGAGAAGAGATTCTTGACGACGACAGTCTGGACAGCCGCGACGCAGTGGGCGACCAGCTGGCGGGGCTGTGGTGGACCTTCCTGTTGCGCGGGCTTCTGGCCGGGGCGCTGGGCATCGCGGCCCTGTTCTGGCCGACGGGCAGCATTTCCCTCTTGCTGCGGCTTGTCGGCCTGCTGTTGGTGTTCGACGGCGGCCTGACCTTGCTGGGCTTCGGACGGCGCGGCCTGATCGGGGGCGTTGGCATCGGCGCGCTGCTGATCGGACTGGTGTTGCTGATCTGGCCCGAGGGCGTGGCTCGGCTGGCCTTCTTCCTTCTGGGCGCGTGGGCACTGATCATGGGTGTCGGCTCTATGGCGGCGTGGCGGCAGATGTCGGATCAACACCCCGATGCCGCATCGATCCGCAACTCGGGGATCGTGGCGCTGGTGATCGGTCTGGTGCTGATCTTCTGGCCCGGCAGCGGTATGGTGGCACTTGGATGGGCCATCGCGTTCGGCGCGCTCGCCTTCTCTGCAGTGATGTTCTGGCTGACTGCACGGTTCAAACGCGCCCATGACCGTGTGGCGATGCGGGTGGTCAATCGTTGATCCGTTCGGCAAAACGCAAACAGGCCGGGCAAAGCCCGACCTGACGCATGGATGAGGGCCGCAGAGCGGCCCGAAGACAGGCGTTCGCTCAGTTCGAGTGCGATCCGTGACCGCCCTTGTCCTGACGTTCCAGATCGACTGGGATCTCAATCTCAACCTCGCCCGCCTTTTCAAAGATCAGGGTCACGGGAACCGTCGCGCCCTGCTCGAACGGAGCAGTCAGGCCCATGAACATGACATGGTCGCCACCGCGTTTCAGCATGTGCATCTCGCCTGCCGGAATGACAAAGCCTTCCTCGACATGCACCATCTTGGCCACGCCACTGTCATCAACCTTATGGGTATGCAGCTCGACCCGCGCGGCGGCATCCGATTCCACACCGATCAGCCGGTCATCGGTTTCGCCGGCATTTTGGATCATCATGAAAGCGGCACCGGCCTTGGCCGACTTGCCCGATGATCGGGCATAAGCGTCGTCAACGGAAATTGCATCCTGCGCCCAGACAGAGGTGGCGAGCAGTGCGGTGGCCATCGAGGCCAGGAGTTTGGATTTGAGGGACATCGCGCCTCTCCTTGTTTAAGTGTCTGAAAAGAGAAAACTCAGATCAGAGCCGGAGGCGCGCGTGCCGGTCTGTAAGGAAGCGGAAGAGCAATCAGGTTGTCGGCCTTGCGCAAGGGCGCTGGCCGATCGGTGTCAGGAACAACAGGTAGTTCGGGTTCCGGAACCGCAATCGCACCCAACAGGGTCAGCGCATAATCCGGGCAGAAATGCGGGGGCTGCGCCGGCTGACCTTCGGCGTCCATATAGACCACCACCGGACCCGAGCCAGTGCACAGCACCATCTGCCCCACCGCCCTGTCCATTCCGCGCGACGCGGCCACACCCTGCCCTGTCAGCATGACGAGCAGCGAAAGTGCCAAAGGCAGGAATCTGTTCAGAGCGGTCTTCATCCTGCGCCGGATATAAGCCCGACGCAAAGCGGGCTTCAAGCGCAATCGGAAACGCCCGAAGCCCGCAAGGTTGGGTTTGGTGTCAGCCGTCCACGCCGGGACGTTTGACAGACCCTTTGGTCAGGCTCGTATGTAACCTGTTCACCTGTCGTTGCATCCGAAAGCATGTCCCAAACATTTTGCCAAAAAAGGCAGCCAACAGGGAGAGATAATCAGATAGTTTGAAAGACATGAGATAGAACTCCGCCAGATGAATATGACTGAACATAAAACGAGCGGAGCCAAGTGTATGTGAACAATGTCACCAACAGCGGAATTTTAGTTCCAATCCGGGAACAGCCCACAAAATAAAAGGCCCTGCACCGCGCGGTACAGGGCCGAATTCTTTGCAGGTAAAAAAGGGCTTAGGCCGCGGCTTGCGCCTTGGCGATTTCCTTTTTCACTTTCAGCGCGTTTGCCGACAGCTCTTCGTCCTTGGCTTTGGCCAGGAACGCGTCCAGACCACCGCGGTGGTCAACCGAACGCAGAGCAGCAGCCGAGATGCGCAGCTTGACGCCACGGCCCAGAGCTTCGGACTGCAGGGTAACGTCGTTCAGGTTCGGCAGAAAACGACGACGAGTTCTGTTTTTGGCGTGGCTGACATTGTTGCCAGTCATCGGGCCTTTTCCGGTCAGTTCGCAACGGCGCGACATGGTTTCTTCCTTTGTTTCTGGAGGCCGGGCATGATGCCAGCGGCCAAATCACAAGGGGCGCAACCCGAAGTCGCGCCCGAAAACTGGTTGGATGCGTGTAGTGGGAATCGCGGGAAGGGTCAAGACAGATCACGCGAATTCTTTAAACCAACGTCACTGACCGGGGAAAGTTTGCGCCCGCAGCAATGGTTTGTTGTTCTTTCGGTGCCGCTCCAACAGGCGCGCCTGCTGCCGTCCGCGCGGAATAAAGCGCGCAGGTCTCGGTGTCAGCCGCTTTTCGATCAGCTCAGGGAAAATGTCGAGAATCTCACGCCTCGCCTCTGCGCCAAGCGACTTCAGAGCCTCAACGCCGGTGAAAAGGCTTTCGGTCGGGGCGTTTTCGGCGAAAATCACCTGATGGCGGTCGAACAACAGATGAAAATACTCAACCCCTGTTACAGTTTCATCGACAAATATCCCAGGCAGAACAGTCAGCTTGATCGCCGGGATCAGCACCTCGGATGTGCCGAACATGCGCTCGGCGATTTTTGACTGCACCAGCATCCTGTGCTGACGCGAAACCAGCAGATCGCGCCGGGGCAGGCCGTTGCCCAGCGCACCGGCCAGAATGCGCACCGGCCAAAGGCGCGGATTGTTCAGCAATTCAGCCCGGCCGAACCCACGCCGGCCAATCCACCGGATGCCTTGCAACCCGTGCTCCATGGTGGGGATCATGTCCCCGATCCGCAGCTCTTGAATCGGGCGCTTTCCGGTTTGCGTCAGAATAGCGGTGTCACGGGTAAAGCATGGAACGCCCGAGCCGTTTTCGAACGCAGAATACGTGACCACGATGCCGGACGGCAGGGTAAACGTGCCGCTGGACAATGAATAGCCGACACCATCCTCGACCGTGATGGTGCCGAAAACGCTGTCATTGATCACGGTCCCAACGGGCAGGTTCAGCGTATCCGTTCCGTTGCCACCACGAATGTCGCCGTCGACGGAAGTACTGCTGAAATTCAGTGTATCGTTGCCGCCCCCCAGCCGAATGGCTCCGACGGTCGAGCCGGTTATGTCAACGGTGTCGGCATCCGACCCCGAAGAAACGCGACCGCCTACGGTGCTGTTGGTGACGGTAATGGTGTCACTTCCGGCATTGCCGATCACGTTGTCGGCGATGACGCTGTCGGTGACATTTATATCGTCGTCACCGCCCCGTCCCCGGATATTGTCAATCGGAGACCCCTGCGGGTTCCCGTTCAGGGTGCCGCTGTTGCCTGTGACGTCGATATCGTCGTCGCTATTTGTCCCATTTATTCTGGGCATTTGGACCGGTCCACTACATCAGGAGGCCAGACTAACACGTTTCCGCGCCATCGTCAGTCCACAACACAACCCTGGATGGAATGTCCGCTACACTCCGCTCAGGCACACACCCTATCGCAAGATGAGTGACGACAGCATGGTTTCCGCAGCCGCCGAGGGGCTCAGCCCGCCTGCACGCACTTGCGCACCCAGATGATCCATATCGGCCCGCGCCTGCGCGGTGGACAGTTGCGCCAGCAGGGCGGCGCGCACCTCCTGCTCGAACCAGTACTGCGCCTGTGCCGCCCGGTTCGCATCCCAGTGCCCCCGATCCCGGCGCGATTGGGTGAGGGATTGCATTTCAGCCCACGCGCCCTCAAGCCCATGTTCTTCAACTGCAGAAACCGTCATCGCCTTGGGAAACCCTTCCGGATCCTGCGGGCGTTTGCGCAACAGGCGCAAGGCACCGGCGTAATCGGCACAGGTGCGGGTGGCGGTGGCCTTCAGGTCTCCGTCCGCCTTGTTGACCAAAATCATGTCGGCCATTTCCATGATGCCGCGTTTGACGCCCTGCAGTTCGTCCCCGCCCGCCGGGGCCAGCAGCAATAGGAACAGGTCCGACATCTCCGACACCACGGTTTCCGACTGGCCTACACCGACGGTTTCGATCAGCACCACATCGAAGGCCGCCGCCTCGCACAAGGCAATCGCCTCGCGTGTGCGGCGTGCGACACCGCCCAGATGCGACTGGCTGGGCGACGGGCGGATAAAGGCGTTTCTCTCGCGGCTCAGACGCTCCATCCGGGTTTTATCGCCCAGAATCGAGCCCCCCGACCGGGCCGAGCTGGGATCGACCGCAAGCACCGCCACGCGCAGCCCCTGCCCGATCAGCATCATGCCGAAGCTTTCGATAAAGGTGGACTTGCCCACACCGGGCGTTCCCGACAAACCGATGCGCAGGGATTGCCGCTGGGACTTGGCGACATGGGCCAGCAACTCGGTCGCCTGCGCCCGGTGATCGTCGCGGCCGCTTTCAACCAGAGTGATCGCACGGGCCAGCGCGCGGCGCTCGCCGTTCAAAATTCTGTCGCCCAGTTCAGCAGTTTTCATGCGCGTCCCCATACCCGATTTTCGCCTTGATGGCGTAGCGGAATGGGGTTTGTCCAGTGCCAAGCACCATGAGAATTGCCGCAGCCTGTCGGAACTGGACCTTGTGGAACGGTTGGCGGATAAAGTCCGCATGACACGCCTGCCAATCGACGACGCCATCCCTGACCTGCTTGCCGCCCTCAAGGCTTCGGGCCGTGCTGTGTTGCAGGCGCCTCCGGGCGCAGGCAAGACGACACGGGTGCCTCTGGCGATGCTCGAAGCAGGCGTGTGTGACGGCAAGATCGTGATGCTGGAACCGCGCAGGCTGGCTGCACGCGCCGCCGCCGAACGCATGGCGGAAACGTTAGGCCAGTGTGCCGGTGAAACGGTCGGCTACCGGGTACGCGGCGACGCCAAGGTTTCGAAATCAACCCGGATCGAGGTGGTCACCGAGGGCATTCTGACCCGGATGCTGCAATCCGACCCCGATTTGCCCGGCGTGGGTGCGGTGATCTTCGACGAATTCCACGAACGGTCCCTGAACGCCGATCTGGGGCTGGCCCTGTGCCTCGAGGTCACCGGCGCGCTGCGGGACGATCTGATCCTGCTGGCTATGTCCGCAACATTGGATGCTGAGCCCGTGGGGGGGCTGATGGAGGCCCCTCTGGTCACCTCCGAGGGGCGCAGCTATCCGGTTGAGACCCGCTGGCTGGACCGTCCCTTGGGGGCGCAGTCAAGACGGCTGGACGCTCTGATCGATCTGGTGGTTCAGGCCGAGCGGGACACGCGCAAAACCGGTGGCGGTATACTGGTGTTCCTGCCCGGTGAGGGCGAAATCCGGCGGGCCGAGGCCGCCTTGTCCGGGCGTTTGCCTGGCGATTGTGCGGTGCGCCCCCTGTTCGGGGCGATGCCCTTCGCCGCCCAGCGCGCGGCGATTGCGCCTGTTGAGGCCGGACGCAAAGTGGTGCTGGCCACGTCGATTGCCGAAACCTCGCTGACCATCCCCGACATCCGCGTGGTGGTTGACATGGGCCAGGCACGGCGGGCGCGGTTCGATCCGGGCTCGGGCATGTCACGACTGGTGACCGAGCGTGTGACACGGGCCGAGGCCACCCAGCGCGCAGGCCGCGCCGGACGTGTGGCCGAAGGGGTCTGCTATCGGCTGTGGTCCAAGGGCGAAGAAGGCGCGCTGGCCGCCTACCCCCCGGCCGAGATCGAAGCCGCCGACCTGACCGGACTGGCGCTGGAGCTGGCGCTGTGGGGCGCAGAACCGAACGATCTGGCCTTCCTGACGCCTCCGCCCGAAGGCACGATGGCCGAAGCGAAGGCCTTGCTGACAATGCTGGGCGCACTGGATGCCAAAGGGCGGATCACCGAACACGGGCGCGCGCTGGCCGCGCTGCCTCTGCACCCGCGCCTGGGGCATATGCTGGTGCGCGCCGGGCCGGGCGCCGCGCCCTTGGCCGCGTTGATGGCCGAACGCGACCCGCTCAAAGGGGCCCCGGCGGATATGCTGCTGCGGCTGGAAGCGCTGCGCGATATACGCGCGTTTCAACGCAATCGGGTCTGGCAAGTGAACAATGGCGCCGTGGATCGGATCAAGGCCGAGGCCAAACGGCTGCGCTCACGGGGCAACGCCACCGATCTGAGTCCTGCCGCGATGGCCGCGCTGGCCTATCCCGACAGGGTCGGACAACGCCGCAAGGGCGATGCGCCACGCTATGTCCTGTCGGGTGGCAAAGGTGCTGTGCTGGACGGTGGCGACACGCTGGCCGCCGCACCTTATCTGGTGGTCACGGATACCGACGGCAATCCGCGTGAAGCCCGCGTGCGCATGGCTGCCCAGATATCGGAACGCGAAATCCGTGACCTGTTTGAGGGGCAGATCAACTGGGCCGACAGTTGCGAATGGTCCAAGCGCGACCGGCGGGTCGTGGCGCGCCAACAAGAGCGGTTCGGTGCAATCACTCTGAGCGACCGCATCTGGAAAGACGTCCCGGACGAAGCAGTGGCGCAAGCCATGCTGGACGGCGTGCGCGATCTTGGCCTGCGGCTGGACGGCGCCGCGGCACGTCTGGCCGCCCGGGTGGAACTGGTGCGGGCCGAGGGTGCGGACCTGCCTGATTTTACCATCGAGGGACTGACAGAAACCCTGGAAGACTGGCTGCTGCCAATACTCTCAAACGTACGCAATGCCGACGAGTGGAAACGGTTCGACCTGCTGCCCGCCCTGCGTGCCCGGATGGACTGGAACCAGACGCAAGAGCTGGACCGCCGCGCACCGGGATCGTTCGAAACGCCGCTGGGCCGAAAGGTGCCGATTGATTACGGCGGTGCGGTGCCCGAGATATCGGTGCGCCTGCAGGAACTGTTCGGTGTCACGCGGCACCCTGTCGTGGGGGGCCAGGCACTGAAGATCACCCTGCTTTCCCCGGCCCAAAGACCAATCCAGATCACCCGCGATCTGCCCGGTTTCTGGGCCGGATCCTATGCGGATGTCCGCAAGGACATGCGCGCGCAATACCCAAAACACCCCTGGCCCGAAGATCCGACCCAGGCCGATCCAACCTTGCGCGCCAAACGGCGGGGACAAAACCGCGATTGACCAATTGATTGGGTTTTCAGGCGAGCTCTCCAAGCTGATGAACGCGCATGAAATTCAGAGGGGCTCATTGAAGAAACCGCGCGTTGTTGCTATATGACTGCCTCTTGACGGTAACGCGCGCGCAAAAGATCAAATTATGACCACATGGTTGCGGAACATCTGGGAGGAGGTCGCAAGACCCATTTTCCTACGCCCCAAGCGGGTGCAGTTCGCTGCACTGTGCACTCGGGAAACCGAAACCGGGCCAGAGGTTCTGCTGATCACCAGCCGCGATACTGGGCGCTGGATCATCCCCAAGGGCTGGCCGATTGACGGCAAGGACGGTGCCGAAACAGCCCTGCAGGAGGCTTGGGAAGAGGCTGGCGTGCGTGCGCCCAGCATCGCCAAAGAACCCATAGGCTGTTTTACCTATGACAAAGTCCTGAAAGACGGCTCGGCCCTTCCGGTTCTGACCAATGTCTACCGGGTCGAAGTGCAGGATCTTGCGGATTGCTTTCCCGAAGCGGATGAGCGCAAGCGGGTCTGGGTGGCTCCTGCCATTGCGGCCGAACGCGTCAACGAACCGGAACTGCGCGACATACTGCTCCAGTTGTAACAGTTTCGCAAAAAATTGATGACGAGGCGGTTGCCCGCGCGGGTGAAACCGTCTAGCCGCCTGTGTCAACTCAAGCAAGCCGCAAATCCCATGTCGAACATCACTACAAAAACCCGTTGGCAGGCGCTGGACAGCGACCTGCATCGCATCTCGCGTGTTGAAAATGCGAGTGTCCATGTGGCGCGCCCGATGCTGGCGCCCGGCATCGCGCTGGCCTTTATCGCGCTGGCCGGTTTGTCGGCTGCAGTGGTTTTTGGACACGCGGATGGCGGATTGATCGTTGTCGCGGCAGCGGTATTCGGGGCCTATATGGCGGTCAATATCGGCGCGAACGATGTGGCCAACAACATGGGTCCGGCGGTTGGGGCCAATGCCCTGACCATGGGTGGTGCGATCGTGATCGCGGCCATCGCTGAAAGCGCGGGCGCGCTGCTGGCCGGTGGGGATGTGGTCTCGACCATTTCAAAGGGAATCATTGATCCGGCCTCGGTGCAGAACAGCAATGTGTTTATCTGGGCGATGATGGCCGCGCTGATTTCATCAGCCATGTGGGTCAACCTCGCCACCTGGGTCGGCGCGCCGGTTTCGACCACACACTCGGTCGTGGGTGGCGTGATGGGCGCAGGCATCGCCGCAGCGGGTCTGAGCGCCGTCAGTTGGGGCACAATGAGCGCCATTGCCGCAAGCTGGGTGATTTCACCAGTTCTGGGCGGGGTGATCGCGGCCGGTTTTCTGGCGCTAATCAAGACCAAGATTCAGTATCAGGACGACAAGATCGCCGCTGCTCGGCGTTGGGTTCCGATCCTCGTGGCCGTCATGGCTGCAGCGTTTGCAACCTATCTGGCCGTCAAAGGCCTGAAACGGATTGTGAAGATCGAGCTTGAGATAGCCCTGCTGATCGGTCTGACCTCGGGTCTGCTGGTATGGTCGTTGACGGTGCCGTGGGTACGGCGCAAGTCCGAAGGGTTGGAAAACCGCACGAAGTCCCTGAAGACCCTGTTTGGCCTGCCGCTGGTGATCTCGGCCACGTTCCTAAGCTTCGCGCATGGCGCCAACGACGTCGCCAATGCGGTAGGCCCATTGGCAGCCATCGTGCACGCGGCGGAATTCGGCGATTTCGCCTCGAAAGTGGCGATCCCAACCTGGGTCATGGTGATCGGCGCATTCGGGATTTCATTCGGCCTGTTCCTGTTTGGCCCCAAACTGATCCGGATGGTGGGCAGCCAGATCACCAAGCTGAACCCGATGCGCGCCTTCTGCGTGGCGCTATCGGCGGCAATCACCGTGATCGTGGCCAGTTGGCTGGGCCTGCCGGTCAGTTCCACACACATCGCCGTGGGGGCCGTATTCGGGGTTGGGTTCTACCGCGAATGGCACTCGGACCGCCGCTGGAAGCAATCGAACCTCCAGCGTCCCGCCGAACAGCGTCTGGCCCGCGAAGAGCACCAGCGCCGCAAGCTGGTGCGTCGCTCGCATTTCATGACGATTGTGGCAGCCTGGGTCATCACCGTTCCGGCAGCTGCGGCCATGTCGGCGGCGATATTCATGTTTCTGACAGCCTTTATCTGACGCTGCCTAAGGCCTGACCTGATCCGGCGACAGAGCGGTTTCCGGCGCTTGCTCGATCAGCGCCAGCACTTTGGCGCATATCGGCGTCGCCACACCGAACTGTGCGCCAAGGCGGATGATCTCGCCTTGCAGGCTGTCAATCTCGGTCGGTCGCCCCGCCATCAGATCGTAAGCCATTGATGTCCGCGCGCTGGGATCAATCGTCAGCATCCGCGCCGCGATGCGGGTAAAGATCGGCGTTGGCAGCCGCAGGATATGCGGCGTCATCCACGCGGGCAGAGGAGTGGTCGAGGCCGCCGGGTGATCCGCAGCCTTCAGAACCGCCAGAGCTTCGTTCATCTGATCCGCCATCACCCGCCGCCAGTTGCGGTCCAGCAGTTGCTCTTTCAGCGTCAGACCTGACAGCGCGTTCAGCGCGTTGTTGAGGTTGATCACCAGCTTGCCCCATTGCACCGCATCGATTTCATCGCTCTCGACAACCGGCAGATCGGCGCTGCTGAGCCGTGGGCCCAACGCACTGGGGCCACTTTGAATAACGATCTCGCCCGAGGTTGCCCTGTGAAAACACGCGGGCTCGGTCGGCACGACGTTAAAAGGCACCATCCCGGCCCGCACGTCGTGATTCGGCAGAGCCACACGCAGTGTGCGGGCGTTATCCATCCCGTTCTGCCAGGACAGGACCGGGGCGGACGTGGGTGTATGCTGGGCGATCCGGGCGGCTATTTCGGCCGTTGCACCGGTCTTGACCGTCACGATCACGGCTTCTGCGGCGGTCAGACAGTTTGCGTCACCGGTCAGGATCAAATTCCGCGCAGCCACGTGCCGATTCAGGCCCGAGAAATCTGTAACCGTCAGCCCCTTGTCGCGGATCGGGTCCAGAATGCGCGACCGGCCCAGCAGGGTTACGTCATGGCCCGAATTGGCCAGCAAGGCCCCGCAATAGCAGCCGATACTGCCTGCGCCTGCGATCACGATCTTCATGGTGCGCCTCCCCCGCGCAAAGGATCGCCGGGATCTGGGCGCCGGGCAAGGCCCCATGACGTTTGGTCAGCGCACCCGTCTGGGCCGCGTGCGCTCCAGCTCATCCGAGATCGGAATGAACTCCTGATCATCCCCCGGCGGCAGGTGGAACGCGCCATTCGCCCAGTCGGCGGTTTTCCATTCACGGGTGGCGGCATCAATCTTCTCCTTCGAGGACGACACGAAGTTCCACCAGATATACCGATCCTCATTCAGCGTCGCGCCACCCAGCAACATCAGCCGCGCACCCAACGGCCCTGCCTTGACCGACAGTTGATCGCCAGGGCGGAACACCATCATGCGGCCTTCCTCGAACCTGTCACCGGCAATCTCGACCGAGCCCTGCGTGACATAAACACCCCTGTCCTCGTGATCATCCGGCAGGGGGAACGCGGCGCCCGGATCAAGCTGGACGTCCAGATAGAAGGTCTCCGACAACATCGTGACCGGGCTGGTTTCGCCATAGGCCGACCCGAGGATCAGGCGGGCGCTGACCCCATTGTCCTGAATGTGCGGCAGCGCGGTTTGCTTGTGATGCTCGAAATCGGGCGCCATATCCTCATGCGCCTCGGGCAGAGCAATCCAGGTCTGGATGCCGAACAGGCTGTGTTTCTTGCCCCGCGTTTCCGCGCTGGTGCGCTCGGAATGGGTGACGCCGCGCCCGGCGACCATCCAGTTGACCTCGCCGGGGTAGATCATCTGATGTGTGCCGAGACTGTCGCGATGTTCGAACTCGCCCTGATACAGGTAGGTAACAGTGCCCAGACCGATATGCGGATGCGGGCGGACGTCGATGCCGCCATCGGTGATGAACTCAGCCGGCCCCATCTGATCGAAGAAGATGAACGGCCCCACCAGTTGGCGTTTGACGGAAGGCAGCGCACGGCGCACTTCGAACCCGCCCAGATCTCGGGCACGTGGGATGATCAAGGTTTCAAGTGCCGCGTTTTCCGACAGGCATTCGGGGTTGTGGGTCGGGTTCCAACTCATTCCGGCTCTCCTGCGATCAGAGGTTAAATGTTCCCAAATGAAGGATATAGGGCGTATAGTCACAGGAAAACGCGCAATTTTGCACAATCAGGGTGCAGGTGCTGTTGCGCTATCTACGGCCATAGCTGGGGGAAGAACGTCCCGTCGATACGATCCCCTTCACGGTATCCCGCCGCTTCGAACTGCGTGCGCTCATCTTTTGCCCAGTCACCGCGATACCGGATGATCCCGTCCGGGGCCGTCATCCGCAGGGTAAAGCGCCGGACCGTTTCGGTTGGGGTGACCGAAGACAAGCCACCATGCAGCGTGCGCATGTCGAAAAAGATGCAGTCGCCCAACTGCATATCCCATTGCAACAGGTCATAGGCTTCCGGGTCGGCGTTGATATCGGGTGGCGGGTGATAGGTCCGGCCGGCAACCTCGGTCGGTTCATAGCTGGGGTGCCCATCCGCAAACCGGACCCGCATGAACAGTTTGTCCCACAGATGAGAGCCCCTGACGAAGGCAATCCCGTTCTCCTTGGTCACGGGTTCCAGTGGCAGCCAGAGGACACACATCGAGCCTTCGAAGTCGAAATAGGACAGATCCTGATGGAAGGGCGGTCGCGAGGTCGACCCGGCCTCACGCAGGAACCAGTTGTCCATGACGAGGTTGATCGACGGTGCGCCCAGCAGGTGCGCAGCAAGCACGGCGCAGGGGGAATTGCGCACAAAATCGGTGAATTGAGGGATTTTGTTCCAGGCCCAGTAATCCTCGAAATAGGCTGGGGCGCGCGGGTCTTTGGTATGGCGGGTGAAGTTGTCGGTTGGGTCGGCAAGGTCCGCATCGATCCCCGCGCGCAGCAGCGACAGCCAATGGTCCGAGAATTTCGCGCGCAGAACCACAGCCCCGTCGCGTTTGAAAGCGGCGATTTCGTCGGGTGACACCGTTTGCATCTTGTCCATCGGGCGACCTTTCGGATCGGTATCGCAAGGATGGCACCCCCGCTCGCATGGGGTCAAAGAAATTCGCGCGGGGCAATCACAGGGCTGTGAAACCCGCCTCGGAAAAGGCGTGAACCGTGCTATCTTTGCGTCGTGGCGCGCCTCGGCCCCATTGGATGACGCCTTGCAGGAGGTTCCGACATGACGAATACACGCTTTTCCCGTCGTTCCCTGATCGCCCTCGGCGGTGCTGTTCTGGCGACCGGCACATCTGGACTGCTGTTGCCTGCGCGCGCGGCGGGGCTGCCCCCCACACCCTCCATGCGCGGCGGGTCAAACAATTACCGCCCCGGCGCGCCTATCGTTGATCGGATCGGCGGCGGCGGGTTCTGGATGACCGGCACGGTGCGCCGCGCAGGTGACGGAGCCCCCCTGCCCGGCCAACGCATCCAGATCTGGGCGCACACGACCGAAGGCCACGAACGCGACCCGCAAAGCCATGGTGCAACGCTGACCGACGCGAACGGAGAGTTTCGGCTGGAGATGCCGCAGATCGTGCCTGCGTTTGGCCAGCCGCATGGCCATCTGACTTATGACAGCGGCGAGTTTGAGACCGTGTTCCTGCGGCCGATCATGGCGAGTTCAAAGGACAAGACCCTCACCGCGCATTTCGTCTTGCAGCCCCTCTGACCATTCGTGACACGTGCCCTGCTGATCTGGACGGTTCTGGCCCTCGTTCTGGCAGTGCCGCTGATCGCGGCGGCGAACAGCCCGCTTCTGGCGTGGCGTGATCCGCTCTACATCATCGCAGGGTTTGCGGGCGTGGTTGGTATGGGGTTGCTGTTGCTGCAGCCCCTTCTGGCCGGGCGATACCTGCCCGGACTTTCGCCGCTGGCCAGCCGCCGATGGCACCGGTGGGTTGGCCTCACTCTGATCGCGACCATCCTGATCCATGTCGGCGGCCTGTGGGTCACCAGCCCACCGGATGTCGTGGACGCGTTGCTGTTCGTCTCTCCCACACCGTTTTCGGCTTGGGGCGTGGTGGCGATGTGGGCGAGTTTTGCAGCCGCATTTCTAGGCATATATCGGCAACACTTGCACCTGCGGTTCCGGGTCTGGAGGCTGGGTCACACGGTTTTGGCCGCCGTAACGATCATCGGCAGCGTCGTGCACGCGTTGCTGATCGAAGGCACGATGGAGATTATCACCAAAACCGCTCTGTGCGCGTTGGTTGTGTTGGCGAGCGTCCGGACGCTCGCCAAACTGCGTGTTTGGGATGTGCGCAGGCGTTAAACGCCCAGACACCAGCGCATCACGGCCTTTTGCGCGTGCAGGCGGTTCTCGGCCTCGTCAAAGATCACCGAGTTGGGGCCGTCCATGACCTCGGACGTTGCCTCTTCCTCGCGGTGCGCGGGCAGGCAGTGCATGAACAGCGCGTCTGGCTTGGCGTGCGACATCAGCTCGGTGTTCACCTGATACGGACGCAGCAGATTGTGGCGGCGTTCCTTGGCCGACTGGGAATCGTGCATTGAAACCCAGGTGTCGGCAACCACCAGATCGGCGCCTTCAACGGCTTTGTACGGGTCGCGCTCGACCACGATTTTCGAACCCTTCTGACGGGCAAAACCCATGAATTCTTCCTCGGGGTCGAACTGCGCCGGGCCGGTGAAGGTCAGGTCGAACCCAAACTGGCCTGCTGCGTGCAGGAACGATGCGCAGACGTTGTTGCCATCGCCGGTCCAGACCACCTTTTTGCCCGCTATGGGGCCGCGGTGTTCCTCGAAGGTCAGGACATCAGCCATGATCTGGCAGGGATGGGTGCGGTCGGTCAGGCCGTTGATCACCGGCACGTCGGAATATTCCGCCATCTCGGTCAGGATCGTTTCATCAAAGGTCCGAATCATGATCATGTCGACATAGCGGGACAGCACGCGGGCGGTGTCGGCGATGGTCTCGCCGTGGCCCAGCTGCATGTCCTTGCCCGACAGCACCATGGTCTGCCCGCCCATCTGGCGCACGCCGACATCAAAGGACACGCGGGTCCGGGTCGAGGGTTTTTCGAAGATCAGCGCGACCATGCGATCTTTGAGCGGCTGCTCGTCGTCCAATGCGGCCTTCGGCTGCCCCAAGCGGGCCTGCTTCATCGTACCGGCCTGATTGATCATCGCCCGGAGGTCAGCTGCGTCAGTTTTGTGGATATCGAGAAAATGGTTCATTTCGTTTCGCTTTTGGCTGTCGGGTGGTGGGGGCCAGCCCCCACACCCCCGGAGTATTTGGGAAAAGATGAAATCAGGCAGTCGCAAGCGCGCGTTCGACCTGCGCAGCGGCCTTGTCGAGGCGGATCATGGCCTGAGCGATGTCGTCTTCGGTCAGGGTCAGCGGCGGTAGCAGGCGGATCACGTTGTCGGCGGCGGGAACGGTGATGACCTCGTTGTCATAACCTGCATTCACCACATCCGTGTTTGCCGCCTTGCATTTGATGCCCAGCATCAGGCCAGCGCCACGCACGTCTTCAAACACCTCGGGGTGATCGGCAACCAAACTTTCCAGCTTTTGGCGCAGCAGGCCAGCCTTGCGGTTCACACTTTCCAGAAAGGCGGGTGTGGCGACCTGATCGATCACCGCACAGCCGACGGCGCAACCCAGCGGGTTGCCGCCATAGGTCGAGCCATGGGTGCCCGCCGTCATGCCGCTGGCGGCGTCTTCGGTGGCCAGCACTGCGCCCAGGGGGAAGCCTCCGCCGATGCCTTTGGCAACCATCATGATGTCCGGAGCAATCCCCGCCCACTCATGCGCGAACAGCTTGCCTGTCCGGCCGACGCCACATTGCACCTCGTCCAGGATCAGCAGCAGGCCGTTTTCGTCGCAAATCTGGCGCAGGGCCTTCATCTCTGCATCGGGTACCGGGCGGATACCGCCTTCGCCTTGCACCGGTTCGATCAGGATCGCAGCCGTCTTGCCGGTGATGGCATTGGTGACGCCGTCGAGATCTCCGAATGTGACATGCACGAAGCCCGGCAGTAGCGGGCCGAAACCCTTGGTCATCTTCTCGGACCCGGCCGCCGCAATACCGGCCGAGGACCGACCGTGGAACGAGCCGCTGAAAGTGATGATCTCGACCTTTTCCGGCTGCTCTTTGTCATAGAAATACTTGCGGGCCATCTTCACGGCAAGTTCGCAGGACTCGGTGCCCGAATTTGTGAAAAACACCGTGTCGGCAAAGGTATGCTCGACCAGCTTGTCGGCCAACGCCTGCTGTTGCGGGATGTTGTAAAGGTTCGACACATGCCACAGCGCGTGTGCCTGCTCGGTCAGTGCATTAACCAGCGCCGGATGCGCATGGCCCAGCGCGTTCACCGCGATCCCGGCGCCGAGGTCCAGAAAACGTCGACCGTCCGCCTCGGTCAGCCAAGCGCCTTCGCCCTTCACAAAGGTCAGGGGCGCACGATTATAGGTCGGCAGAACGGACGGGATCATCGGATCATCCTTTTCGATATGTTGAGCCCCGTGAGTGATACACGAAGGCAGGGTTCGTCAACAGATTTGGTGGGGTTTGCGCGGATTTACAGCGCGCAATGGATCAAACGGGCCGGTTACGCGGCAATGCGTCGGCGTCGGAGTCGCAGGGTATGTGCGTGTTTGATCATGGCGGCGCGTATAGCGGGGCGCGGGCGGTCTGAAAACCCTGAAAATTGCTGCGCTTGAAATTTCATCCTGAGACCTGCGTTTCCTGCTTGCTATTTTCCCGATGCTGGCCCACCGCTAGGGGCATGACACCCGTGCGCCAGAACCCTGCCCTTGCGGCCTTGCTGATCGCGACCGCCAGCGCGTTCATCGCGGGCACGACGCTGCTGGCCAAAGCGCTGGGGACGGATACGCTGGGTCCGGCGTTGCATCCGATGCAAATCAGCCACGGGCGGTTTCTGTTTGCCTTTCTGGTGATCGTCAGCGCCGTGGGCATCCTGCGTCCAAAGCTGCGCCGCCCGCATTGGGGGTTGCATATCGGGCGGACCAGTTTCGGTTGGGTCGGGATCACGCTGATGTTCGCCTCGGTCGCGTTCATCCCGATTGCGGACGCCACGGCGATTTCCTTTCTGAACCCGGTTTTTGCCATGGTGCTGGCGGTCCCGCTCTTGAAAGAAAGTGTTGGCCCTTGGCGCTGGCTGGCCGCAGCAGTGGCGTTGGCCGGAGCGCTGGTCCTGCTGCGCCCGACACCCGACAGCTTTCAACCCGCCGCTTTGCTGGCGTTGGCCGCTGCGGTGTCGATCGGGATGGAGCTGATTTTCATCAAGAAACTCTCGGGTCGGGAAATTCCGATTCAGATCCTTCTGGTCAACAACGCGATGGGGCTGACGATTGCCTCGGTCGCGGTCAGCTTCGTGTTTCAGATGCCAACGCCGTCGCAATGGGCTGCACTGGCGGGGATTGGCGTGCTGATGGCCTGCGCACAGGCCTGCTTCGTCAACGGCATGGCCCGCGCGGATGCGTCCTTTGTGGCCCCGATCAGCTATGCCACGCTGATCTTCGCCGCGCTATACGACTTTGCGGTGTTCGACGTTATCCCGGACGCGGTCAGCCAGATTGGCTCGGCCATCATCCTGACCGGCGGGTTGATTCTGGTCTGGCGCGAAACGCGGCAGCGTCAGGCCTTGAGCCGGTAACCCGTGCGCAGCATCTGCCAGGTGATCGCGCCCACAACCAGCGTCGCACCAGTGCAGACGATCATGCCCAACCACGGAGAGCTGTCGGAAACGCCGATCATCCCATAGCGCAGCCCGTCAATCAGGTAGAAGACCGGGTTCAGGTGGCTCAGGCGGTTCAAAACAGGCGGCAGCGCCTCGACCGAGTAGAAGGTGCCGGACAGGAAGGCCAAAGGCGTGACGATGAAGTTCGTGATCGCCGCCATTTGGTCGAACTTGTTGGCGAAGATGCCGGCAAACAGGCCCAATGCGCCCATGAACGCCCCGCCGAGGACTACAAAGATCAGGGTGATCAGCAGGTTCTGCGGTGCGATGGACAGGAACACCAGAAACGCGGTCGCGACGACCAAGGCGATCAGGGCGCCGCGGGCAACGCCTCCGGCCAGATAACCCAGCAGGATTTCCAGCGGCGACAGTGGCGGCATCAGGGTGTCGACGATGTTGCCCTGAACTTTGGCGATCACCATCGAGGACGAGGTGTTGGCAAAAGCGTTCTGGATCACCGTCATCATCATGATGCCCGGCGCCAGAAAGATCAGAAACGGCACCCCCATCACGTCGGGCCGCCCCGGACCAATGGCGATGGTGAAGATCAGCAGGAACAATCCCGCCGTCACCAAAGGTGCCAGCAGGGTCTGCGTCCAGACCGCCAGGAACCGCAGGGTTTCACGTTTGGCCAGCGTGTAGAGGCCCATCCAGTTGACCGCCCCAAACCGGCGCGCGTCCTGATCCACAAGATTCTGCATATCTGCCCCATAGCTGATTCGAAGACCGCTTGTAACTCGGCCCGCAGTGATTAAAATAGGGGGCTGAGACGAATTCCCAAGGCGGCCCGAATCCGGGGCCGCTTTCCGCTTTTGAAAGGCAACCGATGTCCTGGACTGACGAGCGCGTAGAACTTCTGAAGAAAATGTGGGGCGAAGGCCAGTCGGCCAGCCAGATCGCCAAGGAACTGGGCGGCGTGACCCGCAACGCCGTGATCGGCAAAGTGCACCGTCTGGGCCTGTCGAACCGCGCAACCGGGGCAACACCGGCCAAGGCCGAGCCCAAGGAAAAACCGGCCCCCGCACCCAAGGCCGAGGCCAAGCCGAAACCCGCGCCCAAGACCGAACCGGCGCGCCCGGCCCCTGCCCCGGCAGCCGAGGCGAAACCCGCCGTTCCTGCCCGCCGCCAGATCATCCCGGCAGGTCAGCCGCTGCCGCCGCAGCCTTCGGCCAACGAGATCAGCCCCGAGGCGCTGGCCAAGGTCAACGAGATCGAAAAGAAAGCCAAGAAGCTGACGCTGATGGAACTGACCGAGAAGACCTGCAAATGGCCCGTCGGTGACCCCGCGACCGAGGATTTCTGGTTCTGCGGCCTGCCCGTTGAAGCCGGAAAGCCCTATTGCGAAGCGCATGTGGGCGTGGCCTTCCAGCCCATGAGCTCGCGCCGCGACCGCCGACGGTGATTGGGAACACCAGAACCCAAATCTCTATTGTGGAATGTGGAAAGGGTGCAGGCGTTTCTCCAAGCCTCTTATCCGAAGTGTTGCAAAATCAAAAGCAACGCGAGGCATAACGGACCCTTTCGAGGAAAACACCCTCGCAGACAACTGCGAGGGTGTTTTAGATCGGGGCGTCGGACGTGTGGACTTTGCTGCCTTCTCTTAAGTTACACTTATCTAATTGGATTAGTTATCGGCGTCCCATCCTAGGTCGGTGGCAGGAACAGTAATGCCTCCCATTGTCCTGATGAATTCAGCTTCTATGTCCTTTTTGTGCTGGTCACGGAAACCCAAGTTCGAATCTGGGCCAATGTTTTCAGCTAGCATGACCCATTCAGAAAATTCACTTGCAGACACGTCCCCATTTTCAGGAATGAAATGTGTCACATGCATTGGTTTTCCGTCTTTGACGCCTCCACAATAGCCATAGCGGACGCACACAAAGTCCATGAGTTTATCAAAACGATTTTGGGGCATTTTGTAATCGACACGCTAGAGCTGTCGTGCGGCGCTAGATAAGCGCATCTGCGTAAAAGTAGCTCACTGATAACGCAGTGAACAGTAAAACGTAAAGGGTCATTTTTCGCATGATGTGTTGTGGGTTTGGGCTCAAAGCGGACATTGAGGTTCCGGCGATCTTGGAGCCGCTGGCACATGATCAGCCCCTCACTGCGCCGGATGTGACGGCAAATCCGGCATCGGCACCCAGCCCGGCAATTCATCCGGTGCGACCGAGACATGCAGGCGTTCTGACGGATCGCGCCCAATCTTCCGATGCTTGCGCAGCAGGAAAATCTTGCCCCAGCCGCGCCAGGTTCCGACCGACGGCGCAGCGGTCGCAGTCGGGAAGCGGTCGCGCCAGCCTTCCGGCAGAGGCAACCCGTGCAGCTCGGCCTTGTCCAGCATCCAGATCAGAGAGATGTTGCTAAGGGGCCGCGCCTGCTCGAACCCGTTCAGTTGCCCACCGACATCGCCATGGGTGCCACGGAACCAGACCTGTTCGACATGGCCGTCGAAATCAGAGGTGCACTCCCACAGAACCGGCTCATAAACCTCGCGCGTCTCATCCAGCGCCATGGCGTGATAGCCGTGCCGCGTTGCAGGTCCGAGTTGATGGTTGTGGAATGCGTGCTTTTCTTCGGCCCGGCGCCACAGCAGCGGCAGGCGCAGGCCCAGCGCCTTGACCGTGTCCCAAACGCCGATCATCTCGATGGCGATTTCCTCATGACAGAACTGGCGACGAAAATCGCGGGCTGCCTTGCCCTCAGGGTTGCATTCGTAATGGCGGTAGGCCTGCTTGATATTGCGCACCGTTGCGTGCTCGGCCTTGAGCAGGCCAATCATGTCAATCACTCCGGCAAGGCTGCGTACACCGTAGGCCCCGCGCGAATAGCCGATAAAGAAGATCCGATCACCGGGTTTGTAGCGCGACGCCAGATAGCCGTAGGCCCGACGGATCTGCCGGTTGATCCCCCGCCCCATCATCACGTCAAGCGAGGATTTCCAGCTTTCCCACTGCACGCCCGCTTCGTAGAACACCGAGACCTTGCCGCCCATCTCCTGGCACAGGCGGAAGGTCCGCCCGGCATGGGTTTCAAACCCCGGTTCCAACGTCGACATCGTGCCGTCGAGGATGATGACATGGCTGACAGGTTCGCGGTGCAGCGCCTCGGCCGAGTGTTCGGACCGCAGAGGCCGTCCGAGCCATCCCAGAACCTTTCTACTCAGCCGCGACAGAACCATGTGTCAACAATTCCCAAACTCTGAGGGGTGTGAACGGCATATCCGCCTGTCGCACCCCGTGATCCCAAAGCGCGTCCTGAACCGCGTTTGCCACAGCGGCCAGCGCGCCCACGGTGCCGGCCTCTCCGCAGCCTTTCATACCCATCGGGTTGGAAGTTGACGGAACCGGTGCCGAGGTAAACTTAATCATGGGTATCTCGGCCGCGCGGGGCAAGGCGTAGTCCATCAACGAAGCCGTGAGCAGTTGCCCTTGCGCATCATGCACAACATGCTCGGTCAGGGCCTGTCCGATACCCTGCACCACACCGCCATGCACCTGCCCTTCGGCCAGCATCGGGTTGATTAGGTTACCAAAATCATCAACGACTGTATAGTGGTCCACCCATGTTTCACCGGTGTAGGAATCGATAACAATTTCGGCAACATGCGCGCCGTTGGGATAGCTGCGGGCATCAAGGTTGGCGCGCGCTTGGTGCTGCAGCAGATCGGTGCGGCCATCGGCGCGGGCCATCTCTGCCGCCTCGGTCAGGGTGGGCGTCAGGTTCGACCCGGGCGCGCGGAATGTTTCGTGATCAAAGCTCACGTCAGCCTCCTCGACCCCCATCTTATCGGCCAGATAAGGCGTGAATGCGGCGATCATGACGTCGATTGTGGCCAGCGTCGCCGTGCTCTGCACCGTGACCGAGCGCGACCCGCCCGTGCCGCCCCCGTGGGGCAGCTGGTCGCTGTCGCCCTGAATGATGGTGATCCGGTCCGTGGGAATGCCCGTCTGGTCGGACAGAAACTGGGTATAGGCGGTCTCATGCCCCTGCCCGTTTGACTGGGTACCCACGTAGAGGTTCACGGAGCCGTCCTCACAAAACGCAATCTTTGCGTTCTCGGAGGGGGCACCCAGAATGCTCTCGATATAGTAACACAACCCCTGCCCGCGGATCAGGCCGCGTTCGGCATCGGCGGCCTTGCGGGCGACAAATCCCTGCGTCTGTTCACCTGCGCGGGTCAGCACCATGTCGAAATCGCCGACATCATAGGTTTCGCCGGTGGCTGACATGTAGGGAAACTTCTCGGGCCGGATGAAATTCTTGCGCCGCAACTCCCACGGATCAACCCCTAGTTCACGTGCCGCGCGGTCCATGATCCGTTCGAGGACGTAGATCGCCTCGGGTCGTCCCGCCCCGCGATAAGCATCAACCTGCGTGGTGTTTGTATAGAAACCTTCGACCCGCATAAACGTGGTCTGAACGTCATAGACACCCATCAGAACCTTGCTGGCCAGGTCGGTCTGAATCGCCTGACCGAAATGGCTGTTGTAAGCGCCCAGATTGACCTTGCTGTGCACCCGGTAGGCGGTGATCTGGTGATCTTCATCAAAGGCCAGCTCGGCCAACGAGCTCAGGTCCCGGCCATGATGGTCGGACAGCATCGCCTCAGATCGGTCGGACATCCAGTGAACGGGTTGGCCCAGTTTCATGGCCGCAACCGCAACACAGAAATACTCAGGATACGGCATCACCTTCATACCGAACCCACCGCCCACGTCGGGGGTGGTGACGCGGATCGCCTCCGGCTCCAGCTTCAGCTTTTGCGCCAGTTGCGCCCGCATGGCCCAGACACCCTGCCCGCTATACGCAAATTGAAGGCGCTCATTGACCCAATGCGCCTGACAGCCACGCGGTTCCAGCGAGGTGATGATCACCCGATTATCCGCCACGCTCAGCGAAACGGTACGAGCGGCCCGCTGAAACGCGGCCTCGGTCGCGGCCTCATCACCCAGCCCCCAGTCAAAGGCCCGGTTGTCCGGGGCCTCGGGGTGCAGCGTCTCCCCTCCGGCGTCGATATCCAGCTTGGCGGGCAGATCGTCGGTCTCCATCCAGATCATCTCAACCGCATCGCGGGCCTGCATCGGAGTTTCGGCGATGACGACGGCCACGGGTTCGCCAACAAACCGCACCCGGTCCTTGGCGAGCATATGCCGGTCCGGTGCCGCCGCTTTCGATCCATCCCGGTTGGTCACCGTCGCCGCGTTCATCACTGTATCGATCCCCGCCTTGGCCAGATCGTCCAGCGTCAAGACCAGCCGCACGCCGTCCGCCTCTCGCGCTGCGTCCAGATCCAGCGCGGTGATCCGGCCATGCGCAACCGGGCTGCGGAAGAAGGCCGCAAACAGAGCATCGCCCGGCACATCATCATCCATGTACCGCCCCTGCCCAGTCAGAAACCGCTGATCTTCGACCCGCTTGACCGGCTGGCTTTTTCCGAATTTTTCCATTGCCTGTTCCCGTCGCTGCCTTAGAGGCGACATTAGGCTGCGCCCGGTCGATGTCCAGAGGACCCGCTTGGGCCTTCCCCTTCCCCTGCGCATTCGTTATTGCAGGCGCTGACCTAGGATTGATGACGCAGGACGCACCCCATGGCGATGGAAAAGACATTCAACGCGGCCGAGGCCGAGGCTCGCATCTACGAGGCCTGGGAACAGGCCGGAGCCTTCAAGGCAGGCGCGAACAAATCGCGCGACGAGAGCTTTACCATCATGATCCCGCCGCCCAACGTGACAGGCGCGCTGCACGTGGGCCACGCCTTCAACAACACGCTGCAGGACATCCTGATCCGCTGGCACCGGATGCGCGGTTTCGACACGCTGTGGCAGCCCGGCCAAGACCATGCAGGCATCGCCACCCAGATGCAGGTCGAGAAAATGCTGGCCGCCACGCAGCAACCCGGTCGCCGGGAACTGGGCCGTGAGAAATTCCTTGAGAAAGTCTGGGAATGGAAAGGTGAATACGGCGGCACGATCATTGAGCAGTTGAAGCGTCTGGGCTCCTCCTGCGACTGGTCGCGCAACGCCTTCACCATGGCCGGTGCTGCGGGTGATCCGCGCACGGGGCATGAGAACTCGGCCAACTTCCATGACGCGGTGATCAAGGTCTTCGTCGATATGTACGAAAAGGGTCTGATTTATCGCGGCAAGCGACTGGTCAACTGGGACCCGCATTTCGAGACCGCAATCTCGGACCTTGAGGTCGAAAATATCGAAGTCGCCGGTCACATGTGGCATTTCAAGTACCCGTTGGCGGGCGGTGAGACATATGAGTATTTAGAAAAAGATGAAGATGGGAATGTGATCTTCCGCGAAGAGCGGGATTATATCTCCATCGCAACCACACGCCCCGAAACCATGCTGGGTGACGGCGCGGTTGCGGTTCATCCATCGGATGAGCGTTACGCGCCAATCATCGGGAAACTCTGCGAAATCCCGGTTGGACCAAAAGAGCATCGCCGTCAGATTCCGATCATTGTGGATGAGTATCCCGATCCCGATTTCGGCTCGGGCGCGGTGAAGATCACCGGCGCGCATGATTTCAACGACAACATGGTGGCCAAGCGCGGCGGCATTCCGATGTATCGCCTGATGGACACCAAAGGCGCAATGCGGGCCGATGGCGCGCCCTATGCCGAAGCGGCGGATTTAGCGCAGGAATACGCGCGTGGGCGTGAATTTACCGAGAACGAGATCGACGCGATCAATCTGGTCCCCGATCACCTACGCGGGCTCGACCGGTTCGAAGCGCGCGCGAAGGTCGTCGAAGAAATCACTGCTGACGGTCTGGCCGTGATGACCCGCGCGGATGATCCGCGTCTGGACACCAAGCTGGGCGAGGATGACGACCCGGCGGCGCTGGTCCCGCTGATCGAGAGCAAACCGATCATGCAGCCCTTCGGCGACCGCTCCAAGGTCGTCATCGAGCCGATGTTCACCGACCAGTGGTTCGTCGACGCCGAAAAGGTCGTCGGCCCCGCGCTGGATGCGGTCAAGGACGGCACGGTCAAGATCATCCCCGAGTCGGGCGAAAAGACCTATTACCACTGGCTGGAAAACATTGAGCCCTGGTGCATCTCGCGCCAGCTGTGGTGGGGGCATCAGATTCCGGTCTGGTATGGACTCGACTTGTCTGCGGAAGGTTTCAAAGACGACGAGAACGACGGCGACCTTGATCTGGTCGAGTTGGGCCGTTTGCTGAACGAAGGCGGTATGCTGCACCGTGGCAGTGTCATGGAATGCGCACCCAGCCTAGAAGGCGTTACCGAAAAATTCCTCGATGACAACGCAAATATTCCCAGCCCGCTGAGCCATGCAACTGTCATCGAAGTTGCTGACAAACAGGAAGCAATTCATCAATTCGCCGAAAGCCTTGCGCAATATGCGGTGGAACAGGACCCGACCAAATTGGTGTACCCGATCTGGCGCGACCCTGATGTCCTCGACACCTGGTTCTCCTCCGGCCTCTGGCCCATCGGCACGCTGGGCTGGCCCGAACAGACCGAGAAACTGGAACGCTACTTCCCTACGGATGTTCTGATCACCGGCGCGGATATCCTGTTCTTCTGGGTCGCCCGGATGATGATGATGCAACTGGCCGTGGTCGACCAGATTCCGTTCCACACCGTCTACCTGCACTCGCTCGTCCGCGACGAGAAGGGCAAGAAGATGTCCAAAACCACTGGCAACGTCATCGATCCGCTGGAAATCGTGGACGAATTCGGCGCCGATGCGCTGCGCTTCACCAACGCCTCGATGGCGGCGATAGGCGGCGTGCTGAAACTGTCCAAGGAACGCATCACCGGATACCGGAACTTTGTCACCAAGATTTGGCAGGCTTCGTCCTACGGCTGCAACGTCATCGGTGCCTTCGACGCCGAGCGCGGCGCGATGCCGCCCAAGGCCAGCCTGACGCTGAACCGTTGGATCATCGGTGAAGTCGCCAAGCTACGTGAAACGGTTGATAGCAGCTTTGAAAGCTATCGCTTTAACGACGCTGCGCAGGCACTGTATTCCACCTTCTGGAATACCTTCTGTGACCGGTATCTGGAATTCACCAAACCGATCTTTCAAGGGGATGACGAAGCCGCCAAAGCTGAAACACGTCAAACCTATGCGTGGGCAATTGACCAATTCATGATCCTGATGCACCCCGTTATGCCATTCGTCAGTGAGGAAATCTGGAACGCCACGTCGAACCGTGGTTACGAGACCGGCGACACTTCCAAGATGCTGGTTCATCAGGATTGGCCAACTTACACTGCGGCGGATCTCGTTGACCACGAAGCCGAAGCCGAAATGAACTGGGTGATCTCGATGATCGACAACACTCGCTCGGCGCGGCAGCAAATGCGCGTTCCAGCGGGTCTATTCGTTTCGATGCTGGTAACGGATATCAATCCGAAAGGTCAGGAGGCTTGGGATCGCAACGAAGCGCTAATCAAAAGTCAGGCTCGCATTGAAAGTTTGACCAAAGCGGATTCGTTTCCCAAAGGCACCATCTCGATCGCCGCGCCCGGCGCGTCCTTCGGCCTGCCGCTGGCCGATATCATCGACATCGGTGCCGAAAAGGAACGGCTGGAAAAAGCCAAGGGCAAACTGGCCAAGGAACTGGGCGGGTTGCGCGGACGTCTGAACAACCCCAAATTCGTGGCCTCGGCCCCGGAAGAGGTGGTTGAGGAGGCCAAAGCCAACCTCGCCGCCCGCGAAGAAGAAGAGGCCAAGCTGAATGAAGCCCTCGCCCGTTTGGCCGAAATCGCCTGATCTTCATCTTTTCATAAATACTCAAATCCTGAACCCCGCCGCAAAGCTGACGGCGGGGTTTTTCGTGCCGCGCCAGAGTTTTGCCCTGTTCACCCGCACGGGTGATTGTTAGCACAGACACATGACCAAGCCTGCATCCCCGTTTCCCCCGATACAGACTGTCTCGACCGGGCTGGTTGTGGCCATCGTCGGGTTCTTCAGCTCGTTCCCCATCGTTTTGCAGGGGTTGGCCGCCATGGGGGCATCTCCGGCTGAATCCGCCTCGGGCCTGATGATGGCAGCCATCGCCATGGGCCTGACGGCCATCGGTCTCAGCCTGTGGTACCGGCAACCCATCAGCGTCGCGTGGTCGACGCCGGGCGTGGCGCTGCTGGCCGTGTCCGCAATGCCTGCGGCGGGCTTCTCCGAAGCCGTGGGGGCGTTTCTCTGTGCAGGCGCGCTAACCGGGTTGGCCGGGCTTTGGCGCCCATTGGGGCGGCTGGCCTCGGCAATCCCGACGACACTGGCACAGGCGATGCTGGGAGGCGTTCTGCTGCCCCTGTGCATCGTCCCCTTCAAGGCCGCCGTTGACCTGCCCTGGCAAGCCTTGCCGGTGATCCTGACATGGTTTGTCGCCGGGCGGATCAATCGGTTGTTTGCGGTCCCGGCTGCAGTGCTCGCCGCAGCGATTGTCGTGATCCTGAATGCGGGCGATGCATCGGTTGCGCCATCTCATCTGGTGGCCGCACCGGTCTGGATCATGCCGACCTTCTCGCTGGCTTCGGCCCTTGGCATCGGACTCCCGCTTTTCATCGTAACTATGGCCACACAGAACATCCCCGGCATCGCCGTGATGCGCAGCTTTGGGTATGCGCCCGCATCGGGCAGGCTGTTTTCTTCGGTGGGAGCGGCCAGCATCCTGTCGGCCCCGTTCGGGGCCCCCGCCACCTGCCTCGCCGCGATCACTGCCGCGATGTGTTCCAACGAGGACAGCCACCCCGATCCAACCCGGCGCTACTGGTCCGCCGTGATGGCGGGTGTGTTCTATTGCCTTTTCGGCATCTTCGCGGTGGCGATCACAGGCTTTGCCGTCCACGCCGATCCTCTGCTGATGGGTACTCTGACCGGGATCGCGCTGATCGGCGTATTGGCCAACGCCACCCATGCCGCGCTTGAGGTCCCCGCCGAACGGGAAGCCGCCATACTGACCTACGCCATCACTGCCTCGGGGATATCCGTCTTTGGCTTGGGTGCCGCCGTCTGGGGGTTGCTGGCCGGTGGCATTGCCTATTTGGTGACGAACCGAACGCGCTAGCCGCTTTCACCTGTCGCAAGTCCAGAGTATCGTCTCGCCATGTTTGGATCGCTTGGAAAACTGATCGAACGCCAGATCAAAAAAGCGCAGGCCGAGGGACAGCTGCAGGGGCTGGAAGGCGAAGGCCACCCTCTGCCCGACCGATCGGGTGAGGCCCAAAGCGACCCGGCCATCGCAGCCGGGCACCGGATTATGGCGCAGGCCGGTGTGCTTCCCGAAGAATTCGAGATCCGAAAAAAGCTGGATGCAGCCCGAAAGGACTATGCAGCGCTCACCAACCCGAATGACCGCAAAGCGGCGATGGCCCGGATTGCGGACCTAGAAATGCGGTACAACATGGCACGCGACGCGCGGCGTGCCTTTATGCGCTGATCACTTGAATTCGGGCTTACGGCCCTGCATTTGCGCCATCACCACCTCCACCTGATCGGGTTTGCCGATCAGTTCGACCTGTTCCGCAGATTCCTCCAGCAGAATTTCGGCGCGGGGCTTGGTCTCGGCCACTTCGATCAGGCGCTTGGCGGCGCGGATTGCCGACGGGCTTTGACCCGCGATGTCTTCGGCCAGCGCTTGTGCTTCGGTCAGTGGGTCGTCCGAGAGTTTCGTCACCAGCCCCCAGTCCACCGCCTGCTGCACCCCGATCGGACGCGCGGTATAGGTCAGCAAACGCAACACGTCCGAGCGTACAAGCTGCGGCAGCAGAACCATCCCGCCCATATCCGGAATGATGCCCCATTTCATCTCCATCACGGCCAGCTTCGCCTCGGGGTGGGCGATGCGGATATCGGCACCCAGCGCGATCTGAAGCCCGCCACCATAGGCCACCCCCTGAATGGCGCAAATCACCGGCACCGGCACGCGCCGCCAGACCAGCGCCAGTTCCTGCATCTCATTGGCGTCTTCGTGGCTGCGGGTCATCAACCACTCCGTCGGGTCCATATGGGCCATCTTGGCAAAGCTGGCCATGTCGAGCCCGGCGCAGAAGCTTTTGCCCTCGCCGGACAGCACCACGGCGCGGGCGTCCGAGGCCGCGACCTCGTGCCCGGCGGACAGCAGCGCCTTGACCATTGCGTCATCCAACGCGTTCATCTTGTCGCCACGCGTCAAGGTGACATGGGCGATGTGATCTTTGTACTCGACGGATACGCGTGACATGCGGGCCTCCCAAATTCTGTTGCCTCAACCATGCCCGGAAGGGTCGCCAAGTTCCACCGCAACGTCGGGGCACGTCTGGCGGCGGAATTGCAGGTGGTTGCCTGACGGGCGGCCTTGGGGTTATCTCGCATCATGACTGACCCACGCTATACCCCGCTCTCCCTGTCATTGCCCGCAACCGTTCCCTTTGTCGGACCCGAGACACAAGAACGTCAACGCGGCGCACCCTTTGTGGCCCGGCTGGGCGCAAACGAGAGCGTATTCGGCCCCTCACCCCGTGCGATTGAGGCAATGTCAGCGACCGAAATCTGGATGTATGGCGACCCCGAGAACCATGATCTGCGCCACGCGCTGGCGGATCACCACGGGGTGACGCCAGAGAACATCGTGGTTGGCGAAGGCATCGACGGGTTGCTGGGCTACCTCGTGCGGTTGCTGGTCGGTCCCGGCGATACGGTTGTTACTTCGGACGGGGCTTATCCCACCTTCAACTACCATGTCGCGGGCTTTGGCGGCGTGTTGCACAAAGTGCCATACCGGGGCGACCACGAGAACCCCGCAGCATTGTTCACCAAAGCGGCGGAGGTGAATGCAAAGCTGGTCTATCTGGCCAACCCCGACAATCCGATGGGCAGTTGGCACAGTGGCGCAGATATCGTCGCCGCGATGGAGGCCCTGCCCGAAGGCTGCCTGCTGGTGCTGGACGAAGCCTATGTGGAATGCGCACCCGAGGGAACTGCGGCCCCGGTCGCGGCCAATGATCCGCGCGTGATACGGATGCGCACGTTTTCCAAGGTCTACGGAATGGCCGGTGCACGGGTTGGCTATGCGATAGGTGCACCGGTGCTGATCGCGGCCTTCAACAAAGTACGCAACCATTTCGGCATGAACCGGGCCGCACAGGCCGGTGCGCTGGCGGCGCTGCAGGACACTGACTGGCTGACCCATGTGCAGGCGCAGATCGCAGCCGCCCGCAACCGGATCGGGCAAATCGCACAGGACAACGGGCTAACCCCCCTGCCCTCGGCCACAAACTTTGTCGCCATTGATTGCGGGCAGGACGGGGCCTTTGCCAAGGCCGTTCTGGAGGTACTGGTGGCACAGGGCGTTTTTGTGCGAATGCCTTTCGCCGCCCCTCAGAACCGGTGCATCCGGGTCAGCTGTGGCGCGGCGGCGGATCTGGATGCTTTTGCGGCCGCGCTGCCACAAGCTTTGGCGGCAGCCCGGGCTGAATAGGCCTCGTTTATTGGGATAGAACGGCCGCTGCGGCCTCAAGCGCGCCTTTGCCGCGTGCGATGTTCTGGGCGGCCATTGCCGTCTCGATCCCCCCCAGCATCGCCATCACCATCTGACCATTCACATGGCCCATATGGCCGAGACGGAAAAAGCCGTTCCAATCCTCCATCCCAAGGCCAATTCCCAACGTCAGGCCCATCTGTGTCTCGGTAAACTGGCGTAATGGCGTGCCGCGCTCATCCGTCAGGCGCAGAGTGGTGACGGCGTGGCTGCGATTAGCACGGTCGGCGACGTTCAAATGCAGCGCACCCCCTTCGGCCCAGGTTTCGCAGGCTGTCCAGATCGCCGTGGCAAGGTGTTCGTGGCGAGCCCAGACATGCTCGATGCCTTCTGCGTGGATCATGTCCAGCGCCGCACGCAGGCCGTACAGATGATGCGTGGGCGCGGTGCCGTTGAAATACTGGTAGAACAGGTCCGGTTTCACCCGCGGCTGCCAGTCCCAGTATTGCGAGACCCGTGGCATCTCGGCGCGTTTGGCCTGCGCTTTGTCGTTGAAGAACACGAACCCGACACCGGCCGGCGTCATCAGCCCCTTTTGGCAAGCTGTGACCATGACATCGACGCCCCAGGCATCCATCTCGAACCGGTCGCACCCCAGCGAGGCGATGCAATCCGCCATCAACAGCGCCGGGTGATTCAGGTCGTCCAGCAACGCCCTGAGCGCTGGAATATCGTTGCGGATCGAACTTGATGTGTCCACATGCACCGCCAGAACCGCCTTGATCCGATGCCCCGTATCCGCGCGCAGAGCGTCTGCGATGCGGTCCATATCCCATGGCGAAGACGTGCCGAAATCGATCAGATCAACCTTGGCACCGATCGCCTCGGCCATCTCGGCCCAGCCATGGGTGAACCGGCCCGAGGCTGGTGCCAGCACGGTTTCCCCCGGCGCGATCACGTTGGACAGCGCGGCCTCCCACGTACCGTGACCGTTGGAGATGTAGATGGCGACATTGTGCTCGGTCCGGGCCACGCGGCGCAGGTCGCGGGTCAGGGCGGGCATCATCTCGATAAGCGCGCCGTCATAGATATTCGGCGACGGGCGGTGCATGGCCTGCAAAACCGCATCGGGCATGACCGACGGGCCGGGAATGGCCAGATACTCACGCCCCTGCGCGAGAGAAATTGGGTTTGTCATGGGGTCAACCTGTGTGAATTGTCGCCCAACCTAGCGCAGCAAAAAACGGCGTCAATCCGTCAGGTTGGCGGCCTCACGCGCAAGTGCTTCGATCCCTGCCCAGTCGCCATCCAGAACCATCTGCTTGGGCGCGACCCAGCTGCCACCCGCGCAAACGACATTTGACAGCGACAGGTAATCCCGCGCATTCGCAGTCGATACGCCACCGGTCGGGCAGAAGGTGATCTGCGGCAGGGGTGCGCCGATGGCCTTCAGGGTGGGCGCACCGCCCGACGCCTCGGCCGGGAAGAATTTCAACATGTCATAACCCCGCTCGAGCAGGCGCATCGCCTCGCTGGCCGTAGCGGCACCCGGCAGCAACGGCAGGCCTTCTGCCTCACAGGCGGCGATCAGAGCGTCGGTTGCGCCGGGTGAGACACCGAACTGGGCGCCTGCTTCTTTGGCGGCGCGCACGTCTTCGGGGGTGACCAGTGTGCCCGCGCCAACGACACCGCCGGGCACATCGGCCATGGCCCGGATCGCATCCAGCGCGGCGGGGGTGCGCAGGGTGACTTCCAGCGCCGGAAGGCCTCCGGCGACCAGAGCTTCGGCCAGGGGGCGGGCATGGGCCGCGTCATCGACAACCAGAACCGGGACGATGGGGGCCAGCGCGCAGATTTCGCGGGTACGTTGGGTTTTCGGCATGGGGATTATACTCCGAAAATGCTGGCGCCAGCGTCGGCGGAACCGACGGTGTTGCGGAAGGTGGCGAACAGGTCGCGCCCGACACCGTGTTGATTGGCAGACAGATCGGCGGTGACAGGGGCGCGATCCAGCACGCCCGGGGTAAGAATTTCCAGATCACCGTTCACTGCATCGACACGCAGCAAATCACCGTCCTGCAGATAAGCGATCGGACCACCCTCCAAAGCCTCGGGGCAGACATGGATGGCAGCGGGGACCTTGCCCGAAGCACCAGACATTCGGCCATCGGTGACCAGCGCCACCTTCTGCCCCCGGCCCTGCAGGATCGACAGCATCGGCGTCAGCGAGTGCAACTCGGGCATACCGTTGGCCTTGGGGCCTTGAAAACGGACGACGACAATGACGTCGTCGGTGAACTCTCCGGCCTTGAAGGCGGCTTTGACCTCGTCCTGATCGTGGAACACGCGCACGGGAGCCTCGACCACCTGATGTTCCGGGGCCACGGCCGAGACCTTCATGACGGCGGTTCCCAGATTGCCAGTCAGGCGCGACAGGCCACCAGTGGGCTGGAACGGGTCCTTGGCAGGGCGGACGATCTTGTCGTTAAGGCTGTGGCCTGCGCCCTCTTCCCAAGTCAGTTCGCCGCCCTTCAGCTTGGGTTCCTTGGTGTAGTTG
Source organism: Ruegeria sp. AM9 (assembly GCF_056540565.1). Lineage (NCBI taxonomy): Bacteria > Pseudomonadati > Pseudomonadota > Alphaproteobacteria > Rhodobacterales > Roseobacteraceae > Ruegeria > Ruegeria sp. AM9. The sequence continues at coordinate 200,528 of NZ_JBQFWY010000004.1, read as the reverse complement.
TGCAGGCCCTGCCCGGCCACGGTCAGCGTGTCGGGATGCAGCAATCCGTCTTCAAGCAGCGTGCCGATGCAGTAGCCCAGGCCGCCAGCCGCGTGGAAATGGTTCACGTCGGCCAGCCCGTTTGGATAGACCCGCGCGATCAGGGGCACCACGGCAGAGATGTCCGAAAAATCCTCCCAATCCAGCACGATCCCGCCCGCGCGCGCCATCGCGATCAGGTGAATCAGCAAGTTGGTCGAGCCACCGGTCGCCATCAGGCCGACGATCCCATTCACAAAGGCGCGTTCGTCCAGCACCTGATAGACCGGCGTATAATCGTTGCCCAACGCGCTGAGAGACAGGGCACGGCGCGCGCCTTCTTGCGTCAGCGCATCGCGCAGGGGCGTATTGGGGTTGATAAAGCTGGAGCCCGGCAGGTGTAGCCCCATGAACTCCATCAGCATCTGGTTGGTGTTGGCAGTGCCGTAGAAGGTACACGTGCCGGGGCCGTGATAGGCGGCCATCTCAGCCTTCATCAGCTCGTCGCGGCCCACCTCTCCGGCGGCGAATTGCTGGCGGACCTTGGCTTTTTCGTCGTTCGGCAAGCCGCTGGTCATCGGGCCTGCAGGCAGGAAGACCGCAGGCAGATGACCGAACGCCTGTGCGCCGATGATGAGGCCGGGAACGATCTTGTCGCAAACACCAAGAAACACCGCCGCATCATAGGTGTTGTGGCTAAGCGCCACACCGGCCGCCAAAGCGATCACATCGCGTGAGAACAGCGACAGCTCCATCCCCGCCTCGCCCTGTGTGACGCCATCACACATGGCAGGCACGCCCCCTGCGACCTGTGCGGTGCCACCCGCTGCGCGGATCGCATCGCGGATCAGAGTAGGATAGCGTTCGAACGGCTGGTGGGCCGAAAGCATGTCGTTATACGAGGTGACAATACCCAGATTTCCGGCAGCACCGGTCGCCATCGACTGCTGGTCCTGACCCGCCCCGGCATAAGCGTGGGCCTGACCGCTGCAGGACAGATGCGCGCGCGCAGGTCCCTTGGACCGGGCTTGCTCCATCCGCGTAACATGTGGCCCGCGCAGGTCGGCGCTGCGGTCGATGATCCGCTGGGTGACGTCGGTGATAACAGAGTGAACCAATTTAACCTCCGATCTGACGCCAGCGGCGCCCATCGCGATGCATCAGCATCAATGCTTCTTCGGGGCCTGAACTGCCCTGATCGTACCGCGCCGGGCGATCACCCCGATCTTCCCAGCCCTGAATGATGGGATCAACCCAGGCCCAGGCAGCCTCGGCCTCATCCCCGCGCATGAACAGGGTCTGATCGCCGCGGATCACATCCATCACCAACCGTTCATAGGCATCGGGCACGCTGGCCTCGGCGCCCAGCGCGTCGGCAAAGCTCATGTCCAGGGCCACATCGGACAGGCGGAACCCACCGGGACCGGGGTCCTTGATCGTGGTGCGCAGGGTGATGCCTTCATCCGGCTGCAGGCGGATCACCAGCACGTTGCCGTGCAGCGGGCCAACATTCGGAAAGATAGTATGTGGGGGATCGCGGAAGAACACGGCAATCTCGGATTCCCGTGCCCGCAGGCGTTTGCCGGTGCGCAGATAGAACGGCACCCCGGCCCAGCGCCAGTTGCCCAGATGAACCTTGAGGGCAATAAAGCTTTCGGTTCGGCTGGAAGGATTGCCGACATGATCGACATAACCGCCTTTGCCGTGCTCAGCGCGATATTGGCCGCGTGCGATGTCTTTGGGCTCAACGGGTTCCAACGCTTCGATCACCTTGACCTTCTCGTCCCGCACAGCGTTCGGGGCGAATTTCGAAGGCGGCTCCATCGCCGTCAGACACAGAAGTTGCACCAGATGGTTCTGGATCATGTCCCGCATGGCGCCGGATTGATCATAATACCCTCCGCGCCCCTCGACGCTGACGGTTTCGGCGACGGTGATCTGCACATGATCGATATGGGTCGAATTCCACAGGGGTTCAAACAGCGAGTTGGCAAAGCGCAGAGCCATCAGATTCTGCACCGTCTCTTTACCAAGATAGTGATCGATCCGGTAAATCTGATGCTCTTCGAAACAGGCGCGCAGACCTTCGTTCAGCGCCTTGGCCGTGCCCAGATCATGACCAAAGGGTTTTTCCACAACGATGCGGCTGTCCGCCGTGGCCAGCCCGTGATCATGCAGGCTTTGCGCAATGCCCGAAAACAGGCTGGGGCCGACTGACAAATAGAAGGCGCGCACCACATCCGGGCGCAGGGCCTTGGCCAGATCGGGCCAGCCCGCCTCTCCCATTGCGTCGACCTGGACATATTCGACCCGGCTGAGGAACTGATCCAGCACGTCCTTTTTGAACTTGGGCGCGAATTCCTTCATCGAGGCGCGGATCTGTTCGCGGAATGCGTCGCTGTCCATATCCGACCGGGCCGTGCCGATGATCCGGGCGTCCTCGGGCATCTGGCCCACTTCGAACCGATGATAGAGGCCCGGTAGAATCTTGCGCTGTGCCAGATCGCCAGTGGCGCCGAACAACACCAGATCGAACGGGTTGACCGGAATTACGCGTGAAACCATCGAGAGGCTCCTTCAGTTTTCACCTGAGCCACCATAGCACCCCTGTTCACGGTGCCTGCGGCATGGGTAATGTTATCGCTAACATTCACGGTGTGAATAGGCAATGCAGATGCAGAAAGCAAGCCCGGATTTGGAAAATCAGTTTTGATTGCGAAGCCATTCCATGACGGCGGGGCGCACCGATTGCTCTCCGCGGTGGCGTGCATCGGCGATGATCTTGCGCAGCGATTGCAGATCGGCCCGCAACAGAAGGCTTTTGACCGGACCGATCGAAGCCGGGCGCATCGACAGCGACCGAATGCCCATCGCGGCCAGGCACAGTGCCTCGACCGGGCGGCCCGCATCTTCGCCACAGAAAGACAGCGGCGTGTCCGAGATGTTGCAGCGCTCAACGATCCGCTCGATGAAGCTGAGGAAGCTGACATTCAGCGTGTCATAGCGGCGGCGCACCAGTTCATTCTCGCGGTCGGCAGCAAAGAAGAACTGCTTTAGGTCGTTGCCGCCGATCGAGACGAAATCCACCTCGTCAAAGAACTTTTGTGGCGCAAAGGCAAGCGATGGCGTTTCCAGCATCGCTCCGACCTCAATCGTTTCGGGCAGGGCGTGGCCAAGACGTTTTTCCCGCTCGATGGTCTTGTTGACCTCCCATTTGGCCTCGCGGAATTCGTCGGCCTGCGCCACGAAAGGGAACATGATGGTCAGCGGCCGTCCATTGGCGGCGCGCAACAGGGCCTGCAACTGCATCCGCATCACGCCGCGCTTGTCCAGACCAACGCGAATCGCGCGCCAGCCCAGCGCCGGGTTCGGCTCGGCCACGTGTTTCATATAGGGCAGAACCTTGTCCGACCCGATGTCCAGCGTCCGGAACACCACGCGCTTGTCGCCAGCCGCATCCAGAACCCGCTGATATTGCGCCACCAACTCCGACCGTTTCGGCATCTGGTTGCGGATCAGGAACTGCAATTCGGTTCGGAACAGGCCCACGCCCTCGGCGCCCGAGTTGTTCAGCGACGGCAGGTCCGCCATCAGGCCCGCATTCATCACCAGATTGATCCGCTCCCCATCCCGCGTCACGGTCGGCGTTTCGCGGATCGAGGCATAACGTTCCTGCGCCTTGGCCTGCATCGCGATCTTGTCGCGGAAGGCGCTGACCACGGTATCCTCGGGGCGCAAATGCACGACGCCATGATCACCATCGACCAGGATATGGTCGCCGTTCAACGCCTCGGTGGTGATGCGGCCCACGTGAACAACCAGCGGAATCGCCAGCGCACGGGCGACAATGGTGGCGTGACTGCCGACCGAGCCTTCCTCGAGCACGATGCCTCTTAGCGAGCGGCCATATTCCAACAGATCACCAGGGCCGATATTGCGGGCAATCAGGATCGGGTCAGGCGGTAGGTCGGCCCCATCGGTTTTGCCCTGCCCGGTCAGGATACGCAGCAATCGGTTGCTGAGGTCGTCCAGATCGGCCAACCGCTCGCGCAGATAGGGATCGGTCACCTGCCCCATACGCGCGCGCGCCTGCGATTGCTCTTTCTCGACGGCGGCTTCGGCACTGAGGCCACGGTCAATGTCCTCTTCCATCCGCCGCATCCAGCCCTTGGAATTGGCGAACATCCTATAGGCTTCCAGAACCTGAAGCTGTTCCTTGTCGGCCCCCTGCGAGATTTCCAGCATCTTGTCGACGCCGACGCGCAGCTCTTCCACGGCTTCGGTCAGGCGTTCAAGTTCACGGTGGGGGTCTTCGGCGATGGGGTTGGTGACCACCACACGCGGTTCATGCAGCCAGACATGCCCTTCGGCCGAGCCTTCCTGTGCCGGACCACCGCTTAACTGCACCGATTGCTGGTGCAAGGGCGAAAGCGCCGCGCCCTCACCGACAAAAGCGCCCAGTTCGGCCATTTCAGCCAGAACCATGGCGACCACTTCCAGCGCATACACCTCATCCGCCGAAAGCTCGCGCGCTTCGCGAGACTGAACCACCAGCACGCCCAGCTTTTCGCCCAGGCGCTGTATGGGTACGCCCAGGAAGGACGAAAACCGTTCCTCGCCGGTTTCGGGCATATAGCGGAAACCCTTGGCCGACGGTGCATCCGCCGTGTTCATCACCGTGCCGGACTGGGCAACGCGACCCACCAGCCCCTCACCCATGCGCATCCGCGTCTTGTGGACGGCCTCGGGCGACAGGCCTTCGGTGGCGCACAGCTCCAGCGTATCTTCATCGCGGAACAAGTAGACCGAGCAGACCTCGGCCCGGATGCTGTCCGCAATCAGGCTGGTGATCCGGTCAAGACGTTCCTGGCCGGCGGCCTCGCTCGCCATCTCTTCGCGCAGCCGCCCCAGCAGCTTGCGAGATTCTGTTTCTGTACCGTCCGCCATGGCCCACCCAAATTAGTGCGTCAGGCAAGACCCTTGGCTGAAACGCTCAGGCCGCCTTGTCCAATTCAAAGGCATCATGCAGTGCCTGAACCGCAAGTTCCATGTATTTCCTGTCGACAAGGACGGAAATTTTAATCTCAGAGGTTGTAATGACCTTGATGTTGATACCCTCATCCGAGAGAATCTTGAACATTTTGGCCGCAACACCGGACTGAGAGCGCATCCCGATACCTACCACCGAGACCTTGCAGACATCTTCATCCGCAACCAGTTCGGCATAGTTCAGCTCACCCGCATCCTTGATCGCCAGCAGGGCTTTTTCCGCCCGTGCCACCTGATCGGTGGGGCAGGAAAAGGTCATGTCCGTGCGCCCCTCGTCCGAGATGTTCTGCACGATCATGTCCACATTCACGCCCTCATCGCTGAGTGCGGTAAAGATGGTCGAGGCGATACCGGGGCGGTCCGCCACCGATACGACGGTCATCTTGGCCTCGTCACGGGAATAGGCCACACCGGCCACAACATTGGATTCCATGATATCCTCCTCGTCAACGACCAGCGTACCGGCCTCGTCGGATTGTTCTTCGAAACTTGAGAGAACGCGCAGTTTCACCTTATAGCGCATCGCCAGCTCGACCGAGCGGGTCTGCAGCACCTTGGCCCCCAGCGAGGCAAGTTCGAGCATTTCCTCGAACGAAATGCGGTCCAGTTTGCGTGCCTTTTCACAGATGCGCGGGTCAGTGGTATAGACGCCGTCCACGTCGGTGTAGATGTCGCACCGCTCGGCACCAAAGGCGGCGGCAAAAGCCACGGCAGTCGTATCCGAACCACCCCGGCCCAGCGTGGTGATGCGGCCTTCGGGGCTGATGCCCTGAAAGCCCGCAACAACGGCAACCTTCATCCCTTCGCCGAACTTCTGGTTCAGGTTCTCGGTCGGGATTTCCTCGATCCGGGCCTGGCTGTGGGCGCTGGTGGTCTTCAGCGGCACCTGCCAGCCCTGCCAACTGCGAGCCGGGATATCCATTTCCTGCAAAGTCAGGGCCATCAGACCGGCGGTCACGTTCTCACCCGAAGACACCACCGCATCATATTCGCGCGCGTCGTACAGCGGCGAGGTTTCGTCAACCCACCCGACCAGTTCGTTGGTCTTGCCGGACATGGCCGAAACGATGACGATCACGTCATAGCCCTTGGCCACCTCGACGCCGATGCGTTTGGCCGCGCGGCGGATGCGGTCGAGATTGGCAACCGATGTGCCACCGAATTTCATAACGAGTAAGGGCATGGGGGTGGTCTCTCCGCGCCTTGGACTTCAGGTTCCGTGCGTCTTATGCGAGGGGGGCCGCAAGGGCAAGGGTTCAATACCACCCCGAATGCCGCATGGGCGCGCTTTACATCCGGCTGAGGGGGTGTCAGCCTTAGGTGTCGAATTTTCCAAGAGGTTTTCCATGCTCCGCCTTGCCATCGCAGCCATGCTGCTATCTTCGCCCGCTTTTGCGCAAGTTGCCACACTGGCCGCGACCGACGGCAAGAATGCCCTGGGGACGGTACCCTGCGCCACGGGCGGAGAGCCGCTGAGCAGCTGCCATGCCGAGTTGCGCCACCATGACGATGGCACCACCACGCTGGCTGTTTCGTTGGGTGCCGGCGAGGTGCGCAGCATCTATTTCACCGATGGCGTCCCAACGTCCAGCAGCTCGCCCGCCAAGATCAGCCATGAGACCCGCGGTGACCTTACGGTGGTTTTCGTCGACCCGGATGAGGTCTACGAAATCCCCTCGGCAGCGCTGATCCGTCAGTAAGCATGCGAGCGGCCATCCCGGGTTTCTAAAAGGCCCTTGATGGCCAGCGACAACCCGTCGAACCGCTCGATCATTCCCCTGGGGTCTTATCCGATGTGATCTCGGCGTCCGATCCGCCCCGGTTTCAACGCGGCGGCCTTTGAAGCACGGTAGATGTGGGCACCACAGACTGAGCGGTCAGCAACACGGCGGTGACACTGGAGGCAACTTTCTGCGCCCTTATGCCGACAGAATGATCGCCGATCCCCTGCCCAAGTGTCACGGCCTGCGCCAGTGATCACAACATGCAGGGGTCAGTTGGTCTTTCTGCTGGGAACAAACGGCAGCGGAGCCACCGGCACGCCGTCATCAATCAGGGCCTGCGCGTCTTCCGGTCTTGCCTCGCCATAGATCGCCCGTTCGGGGGCGTCGCCCAGATGGATTTTGCGTGCTTCGCTGGCGAAGTCCTTGCCGACATAATCCGAGTTCTCTTCGACCTTGCGGCGCAGCTCGGCCAATACCTTTTCGACGTCAGGTGCCGGGGCTGCCACCCCTATCGTTTCGGCCTCAGGCGTCGTCGCCAGAGGTCGCGCCTCGGCGGTGCGGGCCGGACGGACGCGCGGTGTCATGATGGCCTTATCAACATCGCAACACCCGCACACCGCGCATGTCACCATGCTCGCGGATGCCAATTTGTCGTAAGCGGCCGCTGATTGAAACCAACTGTCAAATGTATGGCCGTTGCTGCACTTCAACGCGTATTGAATCATGGTCCGTCCAGATGTCGGTTGCCGAATAGATACCGGGGCACATGGCAAGATCAAGCCCTTCCAAGGGCACCTCAGTGCCTAACAGGCTCGAGCTTGCGTAACAATAGTGAGAGTTCAGGTGAATTGACCTTTGAGGCCGCCTTTTTCAGCGAAAACCACTTTCTGTCCCGTTGCCTGCATTCGGGAAAACGCGATGAGACCGATTGCACCAACAGCGGAAAAACATCCACGACGCACAAAACGGGCCCCTTTTTGCTGCGCTGCTTCTGATAATGAAACCGTCCCAATGCCCGCGTCTCGCACAGACCGCGAATACCGGCCTCTTCCCAGGCTTCCTGACAGGCCGTCTCGGACGGGGTCAGACCGTTGATCAGCCACCCTTTGGGAATGATCCAACGGCGGGATTTTCGTGTCGTTATCAGCAAGACCTCCGGGCGCCCCTGCGCGATACGATAGCACAGTGCAGCCGATTGCTGCCGCACCGGAAGGTGCCGGGTCTTTCGCGAAACATATGGCGCAAGTCTGGCGTCAACCACGCTAGCCGCCTTTCAAATGGAATCCTTGCCTGTTTTCCCGCAGTTATTTGCTTATTTAGCGGGCCCTCGGATACTGGATACCATATAAAGCGTTTTTCTCCAAGCCCTTGGCTTTGGGTCACATACGCGTCGCCAGTTTTCGCACCAGGTCATCATGCGGAATATCGGCATCGATCGCCAATCGCCGCAGGCCAAAATGCACGCGGGCGATCTGCTGGTAATAGCGCGTGTAGACAAAGTTGGTGCTGCCACCGGCAATCGCCCCCAGCACCGGTACGGACTGCGCCGCCAGTTTCTGCCCCAGCACAACGGACAAGCGCGGAGCAACCGCCGCGACCAGCTTCTGCATGGCCGGTCCAGTCAAAGTCAGCCTGACGGAAAAGAACCCAAGATCGGCGCCATCGTCATTGGACAACGGACCGGCAGCCGACAGCACACGGACGCAATCGAACTTTACACCTTCTTCCGAGGGATCAAACCCTTCGCGCGCCGCGGCCCCCTGTATCGCGCGCAACAGCATCGCGGTGGTCGCGGGCAACTCCATCAAAGCGGTGGATACTCCACCCAAGCCACCCGCCGCGCCCATGGCGGTGGTCACTGCGGTGTTGACCCACGGGCGCTGATCGGGAACCGCGCGGCGCGATCCTTCCGCCGCGTGCATTGCCAGCCACAGGGCCTGTTCCGTCGCTCCCGTAAGCCCCAGCCTGATCGGTTCGGGCAATTGCTCCAGCAAGGATTCGGCCGACCCGCCCAGACCGTTCAACAGTTTGACACCCGGGCCACCGGCCGTTCGGTAATACCCGGCCAAACGGTCCAATTCGGCCTCAGCATCCAGTTTTTCGACAAGAACCACGTCCTGCATAAATACCCTCCTGCCCTTTAGAGATCGGGGTTTATGCCCACGGTTTCAATAGTTCAGCGGCTCCAGCGGGTCACCGGGCCATGGATGCCTTCCCAAACGCCGGGCGACAATTCCACACCCAGAACACGGTCCGGGTTGGTGGGGGGCGGCATCTCGACCTCTGTGAGGAGAGTAAACCCGAACCGAGCGTAATAGGGCGCGTCGCCGACCAACATGACACGTTCCCAACCCAAAGCGCGGCCAGCCTCAAGGCCTTCGTGGATCAGAAACCCGCCCAGCCCTTCGCCCTGATGGGTGGGATGCACAGCCACCGGCCCCAACAGCAGCGCATCGTGATCGCCCACATGCACCGGCCAGAACCGGATGGCCCCGGCCAGAATGCCCTGCCCATCCCGCGCCACCAGAGACATTCCGGCCACGGGCGGCACATCATCGCGCAGGCGATACGAAGACAGCGCCTCGCGCCCGGGCGCAAAGCACAGGTCATAGAGGGCCTCAACCTCCCACCAATCATCCGGCTCTTCCGGCCTGATCCCGAACTGCTGCACCCCGGCCCTCTTTTCCTTGCTGGCTTTCGCCCTAGCACTTCGGTACGCCTTGGGCAAACGCTTGGAGATCAGATGTTCTACCGCCCCGAAGACGGCCACGGCCTGCCCCACAACCCGTTCAACGCCGTTATCACGCCCCGGCCGATTGGCTGGATTTCCACCCGCAGCCCGGACGGGGTCAATAATCTGGCGCCGTATTCGTTCTTCAACGGTGTCGCCTACACGCCGCCGCAAGTGATGTTCGCATCAACCGGCACCAAGCACGATCAGGACGGCGGCAAGGACAGTGTGTCGAATATCGAGGCAACAGGCGTGTTTTGCGTGAACGTCGTCGCCCACGCGCACCGCGACGCGATGAATGCCAGCTCAGCGGGCTTACCCAAACATCACGACGAATTCGATCACGCCGGACTGACACCGGTTGAATGCGAAACCATCCCTTGCGCCCGAGTCCAAGGCGCTCCGGCTGCACTGGAATGCAAACTGACGCAGATTGTGACCCTGCCCGGAGAGTCAAACCGGGTCGTGTTCGGTGAAGTCACCGGTGTTCACCTGCGCGATGATTGCCTGAAGGACGGTATTTTCGACGTCACATCCTTCCAGCCGCTGGCCCGGCTGGGGTATCGGGACTACTCGGTTGTTACCGAGTTGTTTTCACTGAGCCGTCCGGACGATTGACTTGTCTCAGGGGAGCTCTGCCCCCGCCGCCCTTCGGGCGTCTCTCCTGGGATTTTTGAGGCCAGATGAAGGAAGGATCCCCTACTTCATCTGGCTGGAAATATCCCGGAGCGCGAGGCAGAGCCTCGCAAAAATCAGTGACCGCCGAGGATACCGGTACGGACTGAATAGTCGACGGCCACCTCGTAATCCGGATCATCATCACTATCGACCATCAGGTGACCGGCTTTGTTCAGCAGCTTGTGGCAATCACGGCTGAGGTGGCGCAGCATGACTCGTTTACCTGCGCCCTCGTATTTGGCGGCGATGTTCTCAATGGCTTGCAGCGCCGACTGGTCGACCACGCGGCTTTCGGCAAAGTCCACGATCACCGTTTCCGGGTCATTCGGCACGTCGAACAGTTCGACAAACCCATCGGAGGAGCCAAAGAACAGCGGACCTTGGATTTCATAGACCTTGGCGCCCTTTTCGCTAGAAGAGTCGCGGGTAACGGCGTGAATACGCTTGGCATTGTTCCACGCATAAGCCAGCGCCGAGACGATGACGCCGACGACCACGGCAACCGCCAGATCTTCCATCACGGTCACGACGGTCACCAGGACGATCACGAACGCATCGGTCAGCGGCACTTTGCGCAGGATCTTGAACGAGTTCCAGGCGAAGGTTCCGATCACCACCATGAACATCACACCGACCAGCGCTGCCAGCGGGATCTGTTCGATCAGAGGCGAAGCGAACAGGATAAAGATCAGCAGGAACAGCGCCGCCGCGATGCCGGCGATGCGGGTGCGGCCGCCGGATTTCACGTTGATCATCGATTGACCAATCATCGCACAACCACCCATACCGCCGAAGAATCCGGTGGCCACGTTTGCGACGCCCTGCGCGATACACTCCTGAGAGGCTCCTCCACGTTTGCCGGTGATTTCCCCCACGAGGTTCAGGGTCAGCAGCGATTCAATCAGGCCGATGGCGGCCAAAATGACCGCATAGGGCAGGATGATCTCAAAGGTTTCCCATGTCAGAGGGACCATCGGGATATGGAACGCGGGCAGCCCGCCCTCGATCGACGCCAGATCGCCAACGCGCGGCACGTCCAGGCCAAAGCCAATCACCAGCGCAGCCACGACCAGAATACCAGCCAGAGGCGCAGGAACGATGCGGGTGATACGCGGCATGACCCAGATCACCGCCATGGTCAGCGCCACCAGACCCAGCATGGTATAAAGCTGCAGGCCCGAGAGCCACTCACCCCCACCAACGCCGTGGCCGGTGTTTTCCATGGTACCCGGCACCTTGAACTGGCCCAATTGCGCCAGGAAAATCACGATCGCCAGACCGTTCACAAAGCCCAGCATCACCGGATGCGGCACCAGACGGATGAACCGCCCCCAGTGCATGGCCCCGGCAATCAGCTGCAGGATGCCCATTAGCACAACGGTCGCGAACAGGTACTCGACCCCATGTTCGGCCACCAGCGCCACCATCACCACAGCCAACGCCCCGGTTGCGCCCGAGATCATGCCTGGACGGCCGCCAATCAGTGCGGTGATCAGGCCGACCATGAAGGCCGCGTACAGACCGACCAGCGGATGCACACCGGCAACAAATGCAAAGGCCACCGCTTCGGGCACCAGCGCCAGGGCTACGGTCAGACCGGACAGCAACTCGATCCGTAAACGCGAGGCGGTCAGCCCCTCGTCCGGCACCCAACGCAAATCGGGTTTGGCTATACGATTGGCAAAGCTTGCCAGCATGGCTCGGGGCATGGAACGGTCCTGTCGGTCTGTTTTTGTTCGCGCGAAAGGGGTCTTTTAACGGTCAAACCCCGCCAGAGATACCGCGTCAGGCGGGACCCTGGTATGCGCTAGGCGCATACCAGGCCAGCGCCCAACACAAACCGTTGATGCCACTTGCCAAATCCTCCGGCGCCCCTCAGAAATTCGTCGACGGAATTATTCACGCGGAGAGCAGCCATGACCCAGACCAAAATCGCCATCATCGGTGGATCAGGCATTTATGACATAGATGGGCTGGAGAATGCAGAATGGGTCACCGTGGAAACTCCGTGGGGTGATCCGTCGGACCAAATCCTGACTGGATCGCTGAAAGGTGTGGGCATGGCGTTTCTGCCCCGCCACGGGCGCGGTCATGTGCATTCCCCGACCGAAGTGCCCTATCGCGCCAATATCGACGCGCTGAAGCGGCTGGGGGTGACGGACGTGATCTCGGTCTCTGCCTGCGGGTCGTTCCGCGAGCATATGGCACCGGGGGATTTCGTGATCGTCGATCAGTTCATCGACCGGACGTTTGCCCGCGAAAAGAGCTTTTTCGGCACCGGTTGCGTCGCCCATGTCAGCGTCGCCCATCCAACCTGCCCACGTCTGTCGGACGCCTGTGAAACCGCAGGCAATGCTGCGGGTATCACCATTCATCGCGGTGGCACCTATCTGGCGATGGAGGGGCCTCAGTTCTCATCTCTGGCGGAATCCAAGATGTATCGCGAGCACTGGGGCTGTGACGTGATCGGCATGACCAACATGCCCGAGGCAAAACTCGCCCGCGAGGCCGAGCTTTGTTATGCCTCGATCGCCATGGTCACCGATTACGACAGCTGGCACCCAGACCACGGTGAGGTCGACGTGACCGCCATCATCGCCACCCTGAGCGGCAATGCGGAAAAAGGCCGGGCGCTGGTCAAGGGTCTGCCGGATCTGCTGGGTGCCGAGCGCGCGCCCTGCCCCCATGGCTGCGACCGGGCGCTGGAATATGCCATCCTGACTGCACCGGAAAAGCGCGACCCCGCGTTGCTGGCCAAACTGGATGCGGTAGCCGGCCGGATTCTCTAATCCAGCTGTTGCCCCAGTGCACTTTGTACCTCGGCCCAGAGCCCATGCGACCACAGGTCGTTATGGGTTCCCCCGGGGATAACGTGCAACTGAGCGGCGTCCCCTGACATCTCTGCCAGCGCCTCACCATGGTGCAGCGGGATGGTTTCGTCCTCGGTCCCGTGGAAGATCAGGGTTGGCACGGTGATACTGTCGATCAAGTCGCGGGTGGCGAACTGATCCCTCATCAGGGCCGAGACCGGTAGAAACGGATAGCGCTCGGCCGCCACATCGACGGTGGCAGTGAACGGCGCCTCAAGCACCAGAAGCTGCGCATTCGGGCGCTCCTCGGCCACCGCGGCGGCTACGCCCGTCCCCAGGCTCTGGCCATGCAGCACAATCTCCACGCCTTCAGCCTCCAGCCGGTCGAACAACTGAACCCCATCCGATATCAGCGCCAGTTCCGAGGGCTCACCCCCACTGCCCGGAAAGCCGCGATAACTGGGTGCAAGCAGGCCAAAACCGCTGTTGAGGATTTCGCGCATACGATCCGCCCGATCGCCCAGATTGCCGCTTTGACCATGGAAGAACAGAACCGTCGGCGCGCCCTCGGTCGCCGGAGGCGCGGACCAAGCGGTCAACACCACCCCATCGGACATGGGGACCGTGATCACATCCACATCGGCCAGCCCGACTGTCCTGGGATCCGGCAACTCGCCCGAAGGCTTGTACAGCAACGCGTTCTGATTTGAATACATATACCCCAGAATCCCGGCATATAACGCACCCCCGATCAGGGCCATCAGGATCAGCACACGCCTTACAGGCCAGATTCCTGACCGTGCGGACTCGGAGAACGTTCCGATGTGATCTGGATGTGTCTGCGTCATTTTCTCCTCCGATCCTCTGGTATCTCTTAGGTTGGAAAGCCGGGGGCGTGTTTCAAGGAAGATGCACAAGCCTTAATTCAATCTTTAACCTGCTCAGGCGGGGCAACTTGTTTGCGGCAGCCCATCAGGACACACGCCTTTGCCGTCCATGTGAGTTCACTCGAACCAGAACACCCAAGCGTTTCACGAAAGGCTTGACCTGGCGACTGCGTCGGGGCTTGGTGAGGAAACAAACACAGGAACCCCCATGTCCATCGACCTTTGGCTGGCCTTTGTGGCCGCATCGACCGCCTTGCTGCTGATCCCCGGCCCGACTGTTCTGCTGGTGCTCAGCTATGCCCTGTCGAAAGGCCGCAGCGTCGCCGTGGCCTCAGCCACCGGGGTTGCGGTGGGGGATCTGGTGGCCATGACAGCGTCGCTGCTGGGCCTGGGGGCGCTGGTGCTGGCCTCGGCAACACTGTTTTCCGTGCTGAAATGGGTAGGTGCAGCCTATCTGGTTTGGCTGGGTATCAAACTGCTGCGCAGCGCGCCCTCGGGCGGGTTGCAAACAGTGGAGACCGGGCGCGACGTCACCGCCCGCAGCGTCTTTGGCCACGCTGCCGCCGTCACGGCGCTGAACCCGAAATCCATCGCGTTCTTCATTGCCTTCGTACCGCAATTCCTGCGCCCGGCCGAGCCTCTGGGCCCACAATTCGCCATCCTGATCGCAACCTTCGTCGGCCTCGCTTGGCTGAACGCCCTGGCCTATGCGCTGCTGGCCGACCGGCTGCGCCGAATGATCGGACGGGCCGGCTTCATCACCGCTATGACCCGGTTCGGAGGGCTGGCTCTGATCGGAATGGGGTTTGCCACCGCCGTGCTGCGCCGCCCGGCCTGAGGGCTTAATCCTCGGCGTGTTCTTTCATGAAACCGCGGATGAACCGCCGGATTTCCCGCGCGGCTGACGTGTCCAGCTCCTTGCACAGCTCGACAAAAGCGTCGCGTTCGCCCTTGTCCAGACGCAAGACCAACTGACTGTTTTTCTTGGTAGAAATTTTACCGTCTTTCTTAGCCACGCGCCTTTTCCCCGTTCAGCTCTTGATTCTATTTGCGGTGCATTGTATATACATCGCATAGAAATTGTAGTTATCGAGCACCTAACAATAAAAAAGGGAATATGGCAATGAACCTGCACACCGCTCAGGCATTTCTTTTGCGAGACCAGCGCAACTGGCGCAAACCGCATCTGTCGTGGCTGCCTGCCGCGCTCTATCGGTACAAAAGCCTGCCGAACTCTGTTTCGCAACGTAGCAAGTAAGGCGGCGGTAATCTTTCCTTGCAAGGCTGACCCCAATGGGCCAAACACGCCCGCGTGTTTTGACGCCAAAGGGGTTGGCCATGTCCAGAAACAAGTCGGTCAAGGATTACATCCGAACCATCGTTGATTTCCCGCATGAAGGGATCATGTTCCGGGACGTCACCACCCTGTTTGCCGACCCGCGTGGGTTCCGCATGGCGATCGACCAGATGCTGCACCCCTATGCGGGCGAGCGGATCGACAAGGTCGTCGGCCTTGAGGCCCGCGGGTTCATCCTCGGTGGCGCGATTGCGCACCAGCTGAGCGTCGGCTTTGTTCCGATCCGCAAAAAGGGCAAGCTGCCCGGCACCACAATCAGCCAGGACTACAAGCTGGAATATGGTGAGGCCATCGTTGAGATCCACGATGACGCCATTCAACCGGGCGAGAAGATCCTTGTGGTCGATGACCTGCTGGCCACCGGCGGCACCGCCGCCGCCGGGATCAAGCTGATCGAACGGCTGGGGGGTGAGATCGTCTCGTGTTCCTTTATCATCGACCTGCCGGAACTGGGCGGTCGCAAGGTTCTGGAAGAGATGGGCATGGACGTGCATATTCTGTGCGAATTCGAAGGGCTTTAGGGGCGCTGTCTTCACAAGATTGTGAGTGGAAATCCGGCCCTGCACGAGCTTAGCGCGACGCGGCGCAATATCCACCCCGTCTCATAGACACATTCAGTGATCTTGTTGCGAGGATTACCCGTACCCCTGTTGATGCCGCCTGAGGCATTTCAACAAGGGATTTGTATCATGTTCCGCAACCTCGCTATTGCTGGCGTGGCCAGCGCACTTCTTGCCTCCACCGCCATTGCCGGCGACAACAAAGACATCGTCGACACCGCCGTCGGCGCTGGCAGTTTCGAAACTCTGGTCGCAGCCGTGCAGGCCGCTGATCTGGTGGACACGCTGAAAGGCGAAGGCCCGTTCACCGTATTTGCTCCCACGGATGAGGCGTTCGCCGCCCTGCCCGAGGGCACGGTCGAAACGCTGCTGATGCCCGAAAACAAGGACCAACTGGTCGCGGTGCTGACCTATCATGTGGTGCCGGGCAAAGTGATGTCGGGCGATCTGTCCGACGACATGACTGCCGCCACGGTTCAGGGTGGAGACATCACCATCGATCTGGACAATGGCGTGATGGTGAATGACGCAAACGTCGTTCAGGCCGATATCGAAACCTCGAACGGCGTGATCCACGTCATCGACAAGGTCATCCTGCCGGGTTCGTAACTGCCCCGGCGCGGCCCGGCACAACCACGGGCCGCGTCTTTACCTCAAAACCGCGCCCGGATTCATGATCCCCAAAGGATCCAACGCGGTTTTGATGGCGCGCATCGCAGCCAGTTTTGTCGCATCCCCGTATTCCTCAAGATCACCGGTCTTAAGCCGCCCGACCCCGTGCTCGGCGCTGACAGACCCGTCAAACGCGTGGACCAGATCATGCACGGCGTGTTTCACAGCCTGCCGCTGTCCATCGAATTCCGACCGGTTCTGGCCCAGCGGCGGAAACACGTTGTAGTGCAGATTGCCATCCCCCAGATGTCCAAAGCAGTTGATACGGAACGGGCCAAGCGCCGCCACCACCTCAGCACCCCGCTGAATAAACTCAGGAATTCGCGAGATCGGGACCGAGATATCGTGGCTCGACACTGACCCGATCAAGCGGTTCGCCTCGGGGATACGTTCACGAACGGCCCAGAGGTCCATGCGCTGTGCCTCGCTCTGCGCGATGACCGCATCGCCAACAAAACCCGCCTTGTCCGCTGCGGCGTAGAGCGTTTCCAGCGCCTCTGACGGTGCGTGCCCGGCAAACAAACCCAGTTCGATCAGCACGCACCATTCGGGCTGTGTGGCAAAGGGTTGTCGCACCTCCGGCAGCACCTCGGTCAGGAATTGCAGCCCCTGCCGGTGGATCAGTTCAAACGTGCTGACCGCATCCCCCAACTGATCCCGCGCCAGCGCCAGCAACTCGATGGCCGCCTCAGGCGAGGTGACCTGCAACATCGCAGTCCCCACCGCTTCGGGCCGCGGAAACAGATGCAGCGAGGCCGCCGTGATGATCCCCAGCGTGCCCTCGGACCCGATCAGCAGATTGCGCAGGTCATATCCGGTGTTGTCTTTGCGCAAACGGCTGAGCCCGTGCCAAATCTCACCGCTGGGCAAAACCACCTCCAGCCCCAGACAAAGGTCACGGGCATTGCCATAGCGCAGCACGTTCACCCCGCCCGCATTGGTGGCGAGGTTGCCGCCGATCCGGCAAGACCCCTGCGCCGCCAACGCCAGAGGAAACAGCCGGTTGGCGTTCTCAGCGGCGGCCTGCACATCGGCCAGTATTGCGCCTGCCTCGGCGATTAGAATGTTCTCGGTCGGGTACACTGCCCGGATCGCCGCCATCCGCTCCAACGAGATCAACAGCGGCGCGGGGCCATCGGGCATGACCTGCCCGCCAACCAACCCGGTGCCACCGCCATAAGGCACCACCGGTACCCGCGCGCCCGACGCCAACCGCACCAGCGCCGACACGTCTTCGACCGTGCGCGGCAGGGCAAGCAGCCCAGCGTGCCCGACAAACCGGCGGCGCGGTTCTTCCAGATATCGCTCAGCAACGGGACGCAGGATATCGTCGCCCAGATCAAAGCGGATCAGCTTGGCAAGGGTCTCATCGGCAGGATTCAGTGTCATACCCATTCCTTGCCCAAGCGGGCCTGCCCCCACAAGCCCTATTCCAATTCAATAAGATAGCGCGGCTCCAGAACCACCACCGTGGGCCTGTTCGGCAGCGTCTTCAAAGAAACGACCAGTTCCGACACTCCGTTTCGTTCAATCGGGAAGTCATTTCGGATATCGACCAGGAACCGGTCCAGCGAAAAGCCGGAAAACCAGTGCATCGGGATGATGACCGAGCTTTGCAGCCGCTTCAGAACCGAAATCATGTCAGGCAGCGGCATGGTCGTTCCCCCATCCACCGCAGCCATCACCACATCCAACCGTCCCAGGGCGGCAAATTGTTCGTCCGAAGGCACATGATGCAGGTGACCCAGATGCCCGATGCACAGCCCTTCGACCTCGAACACAAAGATCGAATTGCCGCGCTCTTCGACCCCGCCATAGGGGGACCGGATATCGGTCGGGACATTGCGCACCAGCATCTCACCCAGATCGAGGTGATGCTCGATCCCCTGCCCGAACTCTCCCCAGCCGGGCAACACATGCGGAATGGCCGGATCAGGATGGGCGGTCCAATGGGTGCTGTGGGCGTGGTTCATGGTGACCACGTCCGGGATCAGATCGGCGCTGCCGATAAATCCGGTGAAATCGGTCACCGCGTTCAACCCGCCCTGCGTCTGGATCAGAAACGTGGCATGGGCGACATAGCTGATCCGAACCGAGAACTCGGGCACCGGATCAGACCAGGCCGCCTTGTGAATATACTCAATGCCCGGCGCGGCATCCGCTATGGCGATACAATGGCTCGGCCGCCGCTCCTGCGCTACGGCCCCGCCCGAGATTACCATCAATGCTGCAACCAACCAGCGCATGAGGGAAGTGTAGCGCAGAACACCCCCAAGTCATGCCCCTTGTTCATCTGTCCAAAAATATCCCGGGGGAGTCGCGGCTTGCCGCGGCGGGGGCAGAGCCCCCTACCCTGCATCCGTCTTCCCGCGACGGTCGGATCGCAGAGAGGCGTACAACACATGCGTCCGCCAACGCCCGTTGATCTGCAAATACGACTGCGCGACACCCTCGTATTTAAACCCCGAGCTTTCCAGCAACCCGCGCGAAGGCTTGTTTTCGGGCAGGCAGGCGGCCTCGATCCGGCTCAGGTCCAGACGGGTAAAGGCGTGGTGCACCACGGCCCCAATCGCCTCGCGCATATAACCGTTGCGGGCGAAGGCCTCACCGGTCCAATACCCCAGCGTCCCCGCCTGTGCCGGACCGCGACGCACATTGTCCAGGGTGATTGCGCCCAGCAACACATCGTCAGATCGGCGGAACAGGAACAAAGGTATCGCCGTGCCGCTGGAAACCGACCGCTGCGCCCAATAGACCCGATTGGTAAAGGATTTCCGGCTCAGGTGATCCTTGGCCCAGACCGGCTCCCACGGGGTCAGGAATTGCTTGGACGCACGCCGCAGCGCCGCCCAGTCGTTAAAGTCGGAATGCACGGGCGGGCGCAAACTCAGGCGCTCGGTTTCGAGTTTCAGCTTGCGTCTGCCCAGAAGCATCACGCCGCACGCCTCTCCTGCAGTTCCGCCAAGGTGGGTGCGCCTGACACCGGACCGTATAGCGCCAGCGCCGCCGGGGCCTTGACGGCCATGTCTTCGGCAAAGGCGCGTACGTCCTCGGTGCTGACCGCATTGATCTTGGCGACGGTATCCTCAAGCGAGGGCACCCGGCCCCATATCTGCACCAACCGCGCCAGGCGCTCGGCCCGGTTCGACGGGCTTTCCAGCCCCATCAGCATCCCGGCCTTCATCTGGGCACGAGCACGGGCGACCTCTTCGGGGCTCATGTCCTCGGCGGCGCGCTTCATCTCGTCAATGGTGATAGTCGCCAGTTCCGCGACCTGATCGGCCGAGGTCCCTGCATAGATCGTCGTCGTCCCGGTATCGGCATAGGCCCCGGTCTGGGCGAAGATCGTATAGCAGAGCCCGCGCGATTCACGCACTTCCTGAAACAGGCGCGAGGACATGCCGCCGCCCAGAGCGGTCGAATAGATTTGCGCCGTATAGATCGCATCATCGCGATAACCGGGGCTTTCCAGCGCCAGCGCGAAATGGGCCTGCTCCAACTCTTTCTCCTGCCGCGCTTCGCCACCGGTGAAGCGGGCGGTTTCGGGGATCAGACCTTGGCGCGGTTTCAGATGACCGAACATCTCTTCGGCCATTTTCATCAGCGCATCGTGATCAACGGCACCCGCTGCCGA
This sequence comes from Ruegeria sp. AM9, assembly GCF_056540565.1. NCBI lineage: Bacteria > Pseudomonadati > Pseudomonadota > Alphaproteobacteria > Rhodobacterales > Roseobacteraceae > Ruegeria > Ruegeria sp. AM9. The sequence continues at coordinate 180,408 of NZ_JBQFWY010000004.1, read as the reverse complement.
CAGGATCATCTGTTCCGGCCCGTAGTGCTCGGCCACAAAGCCCGACAAATCCTCGCGCGAGAACGTGCTGACCCGTTCAGTTGGCCCCAGAATGGTGCGGCCCAAAGGCTGATCGTGATAGCTCTGCTCCTGCAGCCAGTCAAAGATCACATCGTCGGGCGTGTCATAGGCCTGACCGATCTCCTGCAGGATCACGCCGCGCTCGATCTCAATCTCGCGCGGGTCGAACACCGGGTTCAGAACGATGTCGCCGATCACATCCATCGCTAGCGCCACGTCGTCCTTCAGAACGCGCGCGTAGTAAGCCGTCACCTCGCGCGAGGTATAGGCGTTGATATACCCGCCCACATCCTCGATCGCCTCGGCGATTTGCAGTGCGGAACGCCGCTCGGTGCCCTTGAACGCCATATGCTCAAGGAAATGCGCGATGCCGTTCTGCTCGATCCGTTCATGCCGCCCACCGGCGGTCACCCAGATGCCGATGGCCGCAGATTGCAGCCCCGGCATATGTTCACTGACGATACGAAAGCCGTTCTTCAGCTGGTCTTGTCTGACTGTCACTCAGCAATATGCCTTCTGATATGATCCTCAAGGGCGCCCAGATCATTGGCAATGCGGGTCACCCGTTCCGGACGTTCATACAGATCAGACATGCGAGAGGGAAGAGGCGGATGCACGTCGCTGGCTTTCTCTACCGCGGCAGGGAATTTCGCAGGGTGTGCGGTGGCCAGCGTGATCATCGGTACGTCTGCTGCACGGTGGTCTTCGGCCACTTTGATGCCAACGGCCGTGTGCGGGCAGACCAGTTCGGCACTATGGGCCAGCGTGTGCCTGATCGTCTCCAGCGTTTCCTCTTCGGAGACGCGGCCCGAGTCGAAATTCTCGCTCAGCGCTTCCATCGCACCCTGGCTGACGTTGAAGCCGCCGGTCTTGAGTTCATCCATCAATTGCGCAACGGCGCCGCCATCTTCGCCATAGGCATAGTACAGTGCACGCTCAAAGTTCGAGCTGACCTGAATATCCATCGACGGGCTGATCGAAGGGATGGTGTCGCCCTTGAAATACCCTTCACCCGACAGGCAGCGATGCAGAATGTCGTTCTGGTTGGTCGCCACAACCAGACGGTCGACCGGCAGCCCCATGCGCTTGGCCAGATAGCCCGCGAAGATGTCGCCAAAATTGCCGGTCGGCACGGTAAAGCTGACCTTGCGATGCGGCGCACCAAGGCTGACCGCCGCCGAGAAATAATAGACGATTTGCGCCAGCACACGGGCAAAGTTGATCGAGTTCACACCGGCCAGCTTCACACCATCGCGGAAGTCGAAATCGTTGAACATGTCCTTCAGCGCGGCTTGGCAATCGTCGAAATCGCCATCGACGGCCAGCGCATGCACATTGCTGTCCGCAGGTGTGGTCATCTGGCGGCGCTGAACCTCGGACACACGGCCATGCGGGAACAAGATGAACACGTCCACTGCGTCCAAGCCCCGAAACGCCTCAATGGCCGCCGAGCCGGTGTCACCGCTGGTTGCGCCGACGATAGTCACGCGGTCTCCGCGCCGTTTCAATGCCACCTGGAACAGCTGGCCGATCAACTGCATGGCAAAATCCTTGAAGGCCAGCGTCGGGCCGTGGAACAGTTCCAGCAGGAAGTGGTTCTCGTTCAGCTGCTTCAGCGGCGCGCGGGCGTCGTGGCCGAACCCTTCATAGGCGCGGGCGATGATCGCCTTGAACTCATCTTCGGCGAACGAGCCGCTGACATAGGGCCACATCACTCGAAACGCGATTTCCTCGTAGGGCAGACCGGCCAGAGCCGCGATCTCATCCTGCGACATCACCGGTATCTCGGCGGGCAGGTACAGGCCACCGTCGCGGGCCAGCCCGGTCAGCATCGCCTCTTCAAAGGTCAGTTCAGGCGCTTGGCCACGGGTCGAGATGTATTTCATTGCTCTTCACTCTTTGCGGGGGCGCGGTTGCGCCACAGGAAATAACCGGTCATCGCGGCCCAGACCAGAGCCAGACCAAACCATGTGATTGCATATTGCAGGTGATCGTTCGGGATGCCCGCCGTGTCCACCGGCAAGGGTGTCACGTTCGGGTCCGTTGCGGACCGGGCGATCAGCAGGACGGGTTCAGCACCCAACGCCGCCGCCAGATTGGGAACATCGCGGGCAAACCAAATGTTGCTGTCGATGTCCGGCTGGGGCGTATAGCTGTCAATTTCATCGGGCCAGTGCAGGTTACCGGTCACTTCCATCGGCCCTGCCAGACGCTCAGCCTGCTTTGCGGTTGTGGGTACAAAGCCCCGATCCACAAGGATGGTCCGGCCTTCCGTGCTGAAGGGCTGGATGATCCGGTACCCTGGCCCGACCTGTTTGACCGAGACCAGAACGTGGATTTCCCCCGGCTCCATCTCCCCCGAGACGATGACAGGCCGATATTTGTCCTCAGCCTCCGAGACCTGCGGCGGCAACGCGATCGGGTCTGCAGAAATGCGGCTTTCGATCTCAGCCAACACCCCTTGTTTCCAAGCCAGCCGCTGCACCTGCCAGACGCCCAGCCACAGCAGCACGCCCAGACCGACGAGGCCGAAGATCAGCAAAAACAGAGTGCGGCGCATGACAGAGTCTCGTTGCAGGAACCGGCGTCTTGTTAAGTGTGGAGCGGACAGAAATGCAACCACGCAATTGTACGGGGCGCAATCTTGCGCCCCTGATAGTGAAAAAGCCGCCCCTAAAGGCGGCTTTTGCAATTGAACAGTCTGGCCGGCATTATATCAGCGGCGCCTGCCCCCAGATGTAGACGGCAAAGAACAGGAACAGCCAGACGACATCCACGAAGTGCCAATACCAAGCCGCAGCCTCGAAGCCGACGTGCTTCTCAGGGGTAAAGTCACCGCGCAGCGCCCGGATCAGACAGACGGACAGGAAGATCGTCCCGATGATCACGTGGGCACCGTGGAAGCCGGTTGCCATGAAGAAGTTGGAATAGAACTGGTCGCCGCCGAATTTCCATCCGTCATGGGCCAGCAGTTCATAGTACTCAAAGCCCTGCAGGAAGGTAAATGCGATGCCCAGCGCGATACCGATGGTCAGACCCTGCACCAATGCGCGGCGGTCATTGCCATGCACCAGCGCATGGTGCGCCCAGGTGATGGCACAGCCCGACAGCAGCAGAACCAGCGTGTTGATCAGCGGCAGGTGGAACGGGTCAACCGCGTGGATATCCGGCTGGATGTACTCGGTACCTGCATAGTCGTACATCGGGTACATGCGATGCTTGAAGAACGACCAGAACCAGGCAAAGAAGAACATCACCTCGGACATCACGAACAGGATAAACCCATAACGCAGGCCGATACGGACAACAGGCGTGTGATCCCCGGCGCGGCTTTCGGCCACCACTTCGGACCACCAGGCGAACATGGTGTAAAGAACCGCCACTAGGCCGGCCCAGAACATGAACGAGGTAATGCCGTGCATCCAGAGGACAGCTCCGAACAGCATCACAAAGCCGCCGACCGCGCCGAATAGCGGCCAGATCGACGGGGTCAGAATGTGATAATCGTGGTTTTTAGCGTGTGCCATCAGCGTCCCTCACCTACAGGCGTTAGTTCGTGTTTGTATCTGCCTGCGCTTCAAGGGCGGCGTAGCCCTCGGGCAGGTCTATTTCATAAAATGTATACGACAGAGTGATCGTATGCACATACTTGGCTTCCAAATCCTCGACCATTTCAGGATCGACGAAGAAAGTTACCGGCATCTGAACCCGTTCACCGGGTTGCAGCACCTGCTCTTCAAAGCAGAAACAGGCAATTTTCTGGAAATACCCTCCGGCCGAATAGGGCGCGACGTTATAAGACGCCTGCCCTGCAATCGGGCGGTCGGTCGGGTTGTAGGCCTCATAGAAGGCCAGCCCGGTCTCACCAATGCGCACGTCCATTTCGCGCTCGACCGGCTTGAACTCCCAGGCCATATCCTTGGCTTTCGAGGCATCGAACCTAACGGTCACAGTGCGGTCCAGAATATCCTCGGGCGCAGTCGCAGCCACGCCGGTGGCGCCACCAAAACCGGTGACACGGCAGAACCAGTCGTAGAACGGGACAGCGGCCCAGGCTAGGCTGCCCATCAGGACAACCACACCCACCGTCTGCGCCACCGTTTTCTGCGGGCCGGTCAATGCCATCAGTTCTGCACCTCCTGCGCTGGTGCACCCAGGCTTGTGCCCGAGACCTTGACGATGGTCAGGCCGAAGACAATCACGATGAAGGCCGCCAGTGTCAGGCCAACCCCCAGATTGCGGCTAAAGCGGCGTTCGTGCAGTTCGTGACTTTTGCGCAGGCTCATGACCACCCTCCCAAGCCATAGGGTTTCAGCAACGCCTCGGCCAGAATCGCACCGAAGTGCAGGAACAGGTAGAGCAGCGACAGCTTGAAGAAAGAGCGCTCGACCTTGAAATTGTCCGCCTCTGCATCGTCCTCGGTCCGGCGCGAGATCTGCCACGCACCACGCAGGAACAAGGCATTCATCACCACCGCAACGGTCAGGTAGATCGGGCCACCAATGCCCGAGAACGCGGTGCCAACCGCCAGCGTGGCCAGCAGCGCAGTATAGATCAGGATATGCCAGCGGGTCGCGCGGCGTCCGTGGGTCACGGTCAGCATCGGCACGCCCGCATCGTCGTAATCCGAGCGCATGAACAGCGCCAGCGCCCAGAAATGTGGCGGCGTCCACATGAAGGTCAGGGCGAACATCAGCCACGGTTCCAGCGTCATCGACCCTGTGGCCGCCACCCAGCCGATCACCGGCGGGAAAGCCCCTGCTGCGCCGCCAATCACGATGTTCTGCGGCGTCAAACGCTTCAGCCACATCGTATAGACGACAACGTAGAAAAAGATGGTGAAGGCCAAGAACGCACCAGCAAACCAGTTCGTCGCCAGCCCCAGCATGATCACGGACAGGCCCGACAGCGCCAGTCCGATCGCCAGAGCTTCGCCCTCTTCCACCTTGCCGGATGGGATCGGGCGGCGCTTGGTGCGTTTCATCACTTTGTCGATATCCGCATCCCACCACATGTTCAGCGCGCCGGATGCGCCGCCACCGATGGCAATGAACAGGATCGCGCAGAAGCCCACAAACGGATGCACCGGCACCGGCGCTGCCAGCAGACCGACCAACGCCGTAAACACGACCAAAGACATCACACGGGGCTTCAACAGGGCGAAATAGTCGCCAAAGCTGGCCTCGTCCGCGTGCGCCGTGGCGGTCACAGTGCTGGCATTGATGCTTGCGTCGCTCATATCCGGTCCTTCTGGGGCGAAAACTGCGCGGTCGCCGCGCAGCTCGCGAGTGTTTACCTAGGCCTTAGCGGGCTTAGTTCGAGGCAACCTGAAAGGACGCAGGCTGGCCAGCATATTCTTCCAGAGCGCCCTGCAGCCATTGCTCGTACGCCTCTTCGCTGACCACTTTGACGGTGATCGGCATATAGGCGTGGTCCTTGCCGCACAGTTCCGAGCACTGGCCGAAATAGACGCCTTCCTTGTCGGCCTGGAACCACAGCTCGGCCAGACGACCGGGCACACCGTCCTGTTTTACGCCAAAGGACGGGATGGTCCACGAATGGATCACGTCGGATGCGGTGACCTGCATGACGATGATCTTGCCGACCGGCACGACAACGGCGGTGTCGGTGGCCAGAAGCCATTCGTCATCGCTGTAACCTGCGTCAGAAAGCTTGGCGCGCATCGCATCATCCAGAACAAACGGGGTGACGTCGGCATCCGCCGGGCGCGTGCCTTCGTCCAGCGTTGCGGGGTGGCCCAGCAGATAACTGTCGAATGCAAAATCGTGATCGACATATTCGTAGGTCCAGTACCACTGGTTGCCCACGACCTTGATCACGACGTCGCCCTCGGGAATCTCCTGCTGCTTGAACAGGACCGGCAGCGAGAAGGCACCGATGAAGACCAGAATCAGGATCGGACCCAGGGTCCATGCGATCTCAACCGGGGTATAGTGCGAAAAGCGTGCCGGTGTCGGGTTCACACGCTTGTTGTAACGCACGATGCAGTAGATCAGCAGGGCAGCCACGAACAGGCAGATCGCGGTGATGATCACCAGAATCATGCCGTCCAGCCGATGAATGCCGTCGGCAAGGCTGGTGGCCGCGGGCTGGAACCCCATGCCGCCGTCAACCGGTTTGCCAATAATCTCAAGCTCCTGAGCCATGGCGGGAAGGCTGGAGAGGGCTGTCATGAACCCCGAAAGCATCAAAGCATTCTTCATTTTCTGTCCTGATCGTTTGATCTTTTCTTCTCTCGCGAAAAGGTGTGAATCGGTCGCACCTCTCCCGTTGTCTTTGGCAAAGTTAAAAACCATATTCCGGTTGTTAGATAAAGCAAAATGCTTGCGTCAAACAGACGCTATTTTTGATCTGGATCAAACCCGAAAGGTCCCAAGTGATGCCCAACGACCCGTTTCGCCCCTTTGAACGCGCTCTACCGCAGGACGAAGCGCTTGCGGTTTTGCAGTCTGCCACCGCCGGGGCCGAGGACGGTGAGCTGTTCGTCGAGCGCCGGAAGTCCGAGTCGCTGGTCTTTGATGACGGGCGCCTGAAGACCGCGTCCTATGACGCGTCTGAAGGATTTGGCCTGCGCTCGGTTCAGGGTGAGGTGGCCGGGTATGCCCATTCCACCGACGTCTCGATCCCGGCCCTTAAGCGGGCGGCGGAAACCGCACGACTGGCCGTGGGTGACGGCGGCGGCACGCTGGCCGAGGCACCGCGCGCCACCAATACGCGGCTTTACACGGATGAAGACCCCATCGAATCAGCCAGCTTCCCGGTGAAAATCGAAACCCTGCGCGAGATCGACGCCTTTGCCCGCGATCTCGACCCGCGCGTCGTTCAGGTCAGCGCATCGCTCATCGCCGCCATGCAAGAAGTCGAAATCCTGCGCCCTGACGGCGTTTTGGTGCGTGACGTGCGCCCCATGACCCGCCTGAACGTGTCGGTCATCGTGGAACAGAACGGCCACCGCGAAAGCGGCTCGGCGGGTGGCGGGGGTCGCGTCGGTCTGGACGGTCTGATTGATCCCTCAGATTGGCAGGACAAAGCGCGTGAGGCGCTGCGGATCGCACTGGTCAATCTGGACGCCATCCCTGCCCCCGCCGGTGTGATGGAGGTTGCGCTTGGCCCCGGCTGGCCCGGTATCCTGCTGCACGAAGCCATCGGGCACGGGCTGGAAGGCGATTTCAACCGCAAGGGCAGCTCGGCCTTTGCCGGGCTCATGGGGCAACAGATCGCGTCCAAAGGCGTAACGGTGGTGGATGATGGTACCATCGCGGACCGGCGCGGCTCGATCACGGTTGATGACGAAGGCACGCCCAGCTCCCGGACCGTGCTGATCGAAGATGGTGTCCTGACCGGCTACATGCAGGACCGCCAGAACGCCCGCCTGATGGGGGTTGCGCCCACCGGCAACGGACGGCGGCAGAGCTATGCGCACAAACCGATGCCGCGCATGACCAATACTGTGATGCTGGGCGGGGACGCTGATCCTGCGTCTTTGGTTGCAGATATCAAAGACGGCATCTGGGCCGTGGGATTTGGCGGCGGTCAGGTTGATATCACCAACGGAAAGTTCGTGTTCTCCTGCACCGAGGCCTATCGCGTCGAAAACGGCAAGATCGGTGCCCCTGTCAAAGGCGCGACTCTGATCGGCGACGGGCCGTCGGCATTGAACCGCATTCGCGGATTGGGCAATGACATGGCACTTGATCCGGGCATGGGGACCTGTGGCAAGGACGGTCAATGGGTGCCGGTCGGTGTTGGTCAGCCCACGGTTTTGATGGATGGTCTGACGGTTGGCGGATCGGCGGCCTGAGAGAGAATCGGCCGTCGTCACGGTTAACGGCACACTTGTTGAAAACTCGGTTTACCTGCGTCCGCTTGATATTTCCCTCAAGCGGACGTTTTTATTTTATGATTTAAAATCAATGGCCTGGATAATTAACCGCATCAAATTTCGAAAATTTTCCGAATAATTTGACAGGATTCACAAGCTGTTAACCCCTGCAGCCGTAAACCAGTTCTGCAATCAGGCGGAGCAACGGATGACCGAAGAGCAGCTTTCTTCCTATCACCCCACACTCCCACCCACCACGGAAGAGGACCGGTTTTCCTGGCTTCGTCTGTTGCGCTCGCGCAAGGTCGGTCCGGCGACATTTCGTCGGCTGCTGCGCGAACATGGCTCGGCGCAGAACGCGCTGGCCGCGCTACCTGAAATGGCACGCGCTGCCGGAGTTGAAGGGTATGAAATTTGCCCGCCCGGCGTGATTGAGGCGGAACTCAAGGCCGCAAAAGCCGCAAATGCGCGGCTTTTGTGCCTTGGGTCCGCTGATTTTCCTGATGCTTTGAATGATCTGTCCGACGCCCCTCCGATGCTGTGGGCGATTGGCGATGTGTCTTTGCTGCACAAACCCTGCATTGCGATGGTCGGGGCGCGAAACTGTTCGTCGCTGGGGGCCCGGATGGCACGCGGGCTGGCGACCGATCTTGGGAAACAGGGATATGTCGTCGTGTCCGGGCTGGCGCGTGGCATCGACACTTCGGCACATATGGCCGCATTGGATACAGGCACTGTGGCGGTCATGGCTGGCGGCGTGGACGTGATCTATCCGGCCGAGAACACCGATTTGGCCAAAGACATCGCTCAATCAGGGTTGCGCGTGTCAGAACAACCGATGGGCGTGACCCCGCAGGCCCGGCATTTTCCACGCCGCAACCGGATCATCTCGGGGCTGGCGCGGGCCGTCGTGGTCGTGGAAGCGGCCGCCAAGTCCGGTAGCCTGATCACCGCACGCGACGCTCTGGATCAGGGGCGCGAGGTTCTGGCCGTACCCGGCCATCCCTTTGATGCCCGCGCCGCCGGATGCAATCTGCTGATCCGCGATGGGGCGACATTGGTGCGGTCCGCCGAAGACATCATCGAAGCATTACCGCAGCACCAGGCAGACTTGCTTGAAGCGCACCCGCCCGAAGCACCCGCGGTGCCATCTCCTTCGGGCGCCGCGCTTCACGACGAAATACTCGCCCGGCTTGGACCGTCGCCAATCGCCGAAGACCAGTTGATCCGCGACATCGCGGCCACGGCGGGTGAAATTGCTCCGGCTCTGGTCGATCTGGAACTGGACGGACGTATTCAGCGCCAGCCCGGCGGGTTGCTGTCCCTGACGGCTTGACGCTGCGGGGCACGCCGAGACTTCCACGTCTACAACGCTGAAATCACCGCCAAATTCCGGTTTTTAAAGGAACGCATTGACAATTCGCTCTTGCCCTACACATTTTGCACGATCATAGAAGGCGCCCAATTCGTCGAGCGAGGTTTTCCCTTAAATGCCTGTAGTTGTTGTAGAATCCCCTGCCAAAGCCAAGACAATCAATAAGTATCTTGGCTCCGACTACACGGTTTTGGCGTCATATGGTCATGTGCGGGACCTGCCGCCCAAAGACGGATCGGTCGATCCCGAGCATGAATTTGCGATGAAATGGGAGGTTGGCAATGACAGCCGCAAACATGTCAAAGCCATCGCCGACGCGCTGAAAGAAGACAACGCCCTGATCCTCGCCACCGACCCCGATCGCGAGGGCGAGGCGATCAGCTGGCACCTGCAGGAGGCGCTGACCAAGCGTCGCTCGATCAAGAAGGACACGCCCGTCAGCCGCGTGACCTTCAACGCCATTACCAAGGACGCCGTGACCGAAGCGATGCAGAACCCGCGTGAGGTCGATATGCCCCTGGTCGAGGCCTATCTGGCCCGCCGGGCGCTGGACTATCTTGTGGGCTTCAACCTGTCTCCGGTTCTGTGGCGCAAGCTGCCAGGTGCGAAATCAGCGGGCCGTGTGCAATCGGTCTGCCTGCGCCTGATCGTTGAACGCGAAATGGAGATCGAGGCCTTCAAGCCGGTCGAATACTGGTCGGTCCGCGCCCTGTTCGAGACTCCGCGCGGCCAGACTTATGAGGCGCGTCTGGTCACTCTGGCCGGCAAAAAGCTGGACAAGCACGACCTGTCAAACGCTACGCAGGCGGAATTGGCGGTGCAGGCGATCACCAGCCGGGCGCTGAGCGTCACCTCGGTCGAAGCCAAGCCTGCTGCGCGCAACCCCAGCGCGCCGTTCATGACCTCAACCCTGCAGCAAGAGGCCAGCCGCAAGTTCGGCATGGGTGCGCGCCACGCGATGCAGGTGGCGCAGCGGCTGTATGAGGCGGGTTACATTACCTATATGCGGACCGACGGCATCGACATGGCGCCCGAGGCCGTGGCGGCCACCCGCGATGCGATCCAGGATCGCTACGGTGCGGAATACGTGCCGGACAGCCCGCGGATGTACAAGAACAAAGCCAAGAACGCGCAGGAAGCGCACGAATGTATCCGACCGACGGATATGTCGCGCGATGCCAAGGCGCTGAAGGTGACGGATGAGGATCAGCGCAAGCTTTATGATCTGATCTGGAAGCGCACCATCGCCTGTCAGATGGCTGCCGCCCGTTTGGAGCGTACGACGGTCGAGATCGGCAGCGATGACGGTCAGGTTGGTCTGCGTGCCACCGGTCAGGTGGTGCTGTTTGACGGGTTCATGCGGGTCTATGAAGAAGGTCGCGACGATGTGGCCGACGAAGACGAAAAGCGCCTGCCGCAGATCATGCAGGGCGATCCGGCTCCGTTTGCCAAGGCCTCTCTCAAGGATCAGTCTGCAAAAGCGGACGACAAGGCGGCCATCCTGTCCGACAACGAAGCCGTGCTGGCGTTGCAGCACCACACGCAACCGCCGCCGCGCTATACCGAAGCCACCCTGGTCAAGCGGATGGAAGAGCTGGGCATCGGGCGCCCCTCGACCTATGCCAGCATCGTGACCACGATTCAGGACCGGGAATATGTGCGCAAGGACAAGAACCGGCTGATTCCCGAGGAAAAGGGCCGGATCGTCACCATCTTTCTGCTGAATTTCTTCCGGCAGTATGTGGGCTATGAGTTCACCGCCAATCTGGAAGAACAACTGGACGATGTCAGTGCCGGAGGCCGGGACTATAAGGATTTGCTGGGCAAGTTCTGGCGTGATTTCTCGGCCGCGATTGGTGAGACGTCCGAGCTGCGCATCTCGGAAGTACTGGACAAACTGGATGAAGCGCTGGCCCCGCAGCTTTACCCGCCGCGCGAAGACGGATCAGACCCGCGCGTCTGTCCCAAATGCGGCACGGGCCAGCTGCATCTGAAAACCTCGCGTACCGGCGGGTTCGTGGGTTGTGGCAATTACCCCGAATGCACCTATACCCGTCCCATCGCAGGTGAAGGCGCGGAAGGGGATGAACGCCTGCTGGGCGAGGATGCAGGCGATGAAATCTGGCTGAAATCCGGTCGGTTCGGGCCTTACGTTCAGCGTGGCGAACCGACGCCCGAGAACAAGAAGCCGCCGCGTGCCTCCCTGCCCCGAGGTTGGAGCAAGGACGATATGGACCTGGACAAGGCCCTGACGCTGTTGTCGCTGCCCCGCCAGATCGGCGAACACCCCGAAGGCGGCATGGTCAGTTCGAATTTCGGACGGTTTGGGCCGTATATCATGCACCAACTGCCGGAAGAGGCGAAGCCCGTCTATGTCAACGTCAAAGACCCCAACGACGTGTTCGAGATCGGCATGAATCGCGCGGTAGAGATGCTGGCCGAGAAACGCGCCAATCCGGGGCGCGGACGGCGGGCGGCTGCGACACCGTTGAAGGAACTGGGCGAACATCCCGATGGCGGTGCGATGCAGGTTCTTGACGGTCGCTACGGGCCATATGTCAAATGGGAAAAGGTCAATGCCACCATTCCCAAGGACATCAAGCCCGAGGACGTGACCCAGGAAATGGCCATCGAACTGGTCAATGAGCGGGCGGCCAAGAAAGGCACCAAGAAAAAGGCCGCGCCGAAGAAAAAAACTGCCGCCAAGAAAACCACCAAGAAGGCGGCGACCTAGGTAGAAATACCACCACCCCTTTGGATTCGTTGACTTCCCTGTGACGTGGCGGCACAACCTGCCCATCACCATGTCATTGGGGGAGTTTTCCATGAAAAAAATCTATGCCAATGCCACCGAAGCGCTGGATGGGGTGCTGACGGATGGCATGATGATCGCAGCAGGCGGTTTCGGCCTGTGCGGCATTCCTGAACTGCTGCTCGAGGCGATCAAGGACTCGGGTACGCAGGACCTGACCTTTGCCTCGAACAACGCGGGCGTTGATGATTTCGGCATCGGCATCCTGCTGCAGACCAAGCAGGTCAAAAAAATGATCAGCTCTTATGTTGGCGAAAACGCCGAGTTCATGCGTCAGTATCTGGCCGGTGAGCTGGAGCTGGAATTCAACCCGCAGGGTACCCTGGCCGAGCGTATGCGCGCCGGTGGTGCGGGTATCCCCGGCTTCTACACCAAGACCGGTGTGGGCACCGTGATTGCCGAGGGCAAGGAACACAAGGACTTCAACGGCGAAACCTATATCATGGAAGAAGGCATTTTCGCCGACCTCGCCATCGTCAAGGCGTGGAAGGCCGACGACACCGGTAACCTGATCTTCCGCAAAACCGCCCGCAACTTCAACGTGCCTGCCGCGACCTGCGGCAAGATTTGCGTGGCCGAGGTGGAAGAAATCGTGCCGCGCGGCTCGCTGGATCCGGACAGCATCCACCTGCCCGGTATCTACGTGCATCGTATCATTCAGGGCGATCACGAAAAGCGCATCGAACAGCGCACCACCCGCAAGAAGGAGGACGCATAATGCCCTGGGACCGCAATCAGATGGCCGCCCGTGCGGCGCAAGAGCTGGAAGACGGCATGTATGTGAACCTCGGCATCGGTATTCCGACGCTGGTGGCGAACTATGTGGGCGACAAGGACATCACCCTGCAATCCGAGAACGGTATGCTGGGCATGGGCCCCTTCCCGTTCGAGGGCGAGGAAGACCCCGACCTGATCAACGCGGGCAAGCAGACGATCACCGAACTGTCGCGCACCTCGTATTTCGACAGCGCCACGTCCTTTGCCATGATCCGGGGTGGCAAGATCGCCGCTGCCGTTCTGGGCGCGATGGAAGTGGATGAGGAAGGTGATCTGGCCAACTGGATGATCCCCGGCGTGCTGGTCAAAGGCATGGGCGGCGCGATGGACCTTGTGGCCGGTGTGGGCCGCGTGATCGTCGTGATGGATCACACCAACAAGCACGGTAAGTCCAAGCTGCTGAAGAAATGCACCCTGCCGCTGACGGGTAAAAAGGTGGTGGACCGCATCATCACCAACCTGGGCGTTCTAGATGTGGTCGATGGCGGCCTGAAGATCGTCGAAATCGCCGAAGGCGTGACCGAGGATGAAATCCGCGCTGCCACCGAGGCCAATATCGTCAACTGATCCGTATCACCGAATAGGCCCGCCGAAACTGGCGGGCCTTTTTTTAGTTCAGGGTCTGGAAGACGCAGCCGTCCGAAATCAGCTCGGGCGGAGTGGAACACAGAGCCTTGGCAATCTGAAAGGCCGCAAGCACCTTGGGCACATAATCCCGCGTTTCGGCATAGGGCGGCACGCCGCTATGTTTGCGCACGGCCCCTTCACCTGCGTTATAGCCGGCCAGCACCAGAATCGGATCATTGCCGAATTCTTCCATCAGCCAATTCAGGTATTTCACCCCGCCCGAAATGTTCTGAGAAGGCTGGAAACTGTCCTGCACCCCAAATCGCTTGGCGGTTGCAGGCATCAGCTGCATCAGTCCTTGCGCACCGGCCGAGCTGACCGCATCCGCACGGCCCGCAGATTCAACCGAGATCACCGCCAGCACCAGCGCAGGCGAAACCTCTGTCCCAACCGTCGAGCGCAGAATCTCGATCCCCTGCTGCTGTGCGATGGTTTGTAGGGTCTGCAGGCGCGGCGAGGCCACGTTGGTTGCAGCCAACGCTTTTATGGCGTCATTCAGCCGCCCCGCCCCCGAAGCAGAGAGTGCGGGCGAGATTTTATCCCAAAAGGCTTTATAAGACCCGACCGGCTTGTTCTGCGGTCCTGCGCCCGGAGCGCTTGGGGGGACGGCTGTGATACGTGTCGCAGCTTCGGGTATGGAAATCTCAGCCCCGGTGCTGGGTGCGTATGGCGCTGCCGCATGTTCCTCGGGCGAAATCTGAACGGTCACCTTGGGCCGCGTGCCGGGCTTGGGCGCCTTCACTCTCTTATATACGCCCCTGGGTTCAACCTCGGTTGCGACGGCTGGCATTGATGCTGACACCATTAGCGCCAGAATGCCGGCGCAGGTCATTGCGTCCCGGAGTTTCATTTTGCCTGCCTCGTGCTTTTTCTTTTCAATAGTTTGAACCGCGAATCCCTTTGAAAAGCCAGAAAAACACGGCGAATTGGGGCAATTTCGCCTCATTTGCCGCAATTTTGCATCGGCGGCGACAGGGGGCGCCTCCCATTGAGATTTTTAATCCTTTTGTTTTCAATGTGTTAAGTTAAAAACTACCAAAAAGTTAAGCTTGGAAGGAAAAAATCGGTGTTTGGCCCAATTCCTGCCACGCCTGACAGGCAAACATAATGCCATACCGAGACGGTCGGGAGCGGACTGAGAGAGAAAGCTCTGTTAGACGCCGAGGTTTAAATGACTTTTTTGATCCTTTAGGAGGGACGTAACATGATCAAGTTCATCAAGAACTTCCGTAAAGACGAAGACGGCGCCGTAACTGTTGACTGGGTTGTTCTGACCGCAGCTGTTGTTGGCCTGGCCGCCGTGGCCTACACGCAAATTGGCAACGGCACCGAAGCGATCGCAGACGCCGTTGGCTCGACCCTGAGCTCCGCAGCCTCGAATGTCGCCGACGATATTCCGATCAACCCGGACTCCAACGACTAAGAACAGCCGACCGAAGACATTCTTTAGTGGGGCCTTGCCTGTTTAGGCGTGGCCCCATTTCTTTTGCAACAACTCCAAGCCCGGCGCTTTCATGATGAGTAAAATCCGAAAATTCATAGAGCACGAAGAAGGGTCAGTGACGGTTGACTGGGTCGTGCTGACAGCAGCGATCGTGGGGATTGGCGCAGGTGTCTACGCTTACTTCGGCCAGCCCGTCAAAGAGCTGGACGCCAGAGCCGGTGCCGCCCTGAGCAACGTCGATGTCGCCGAAGAGATCAGCGTCAAATTCGACACGCCCGATCCCTGATCAACGCAGATTGGATTGTCCCGAAAACTACGGAGGCAAAATTTATCAAATATTGTCCCCTTTTTCGACACAATCTACCTTTATTCAAAACTGATCTTTGTCGTAACTTCTGCGGCAAAAAAAACGGAATAGAAAAAACGAGGGGACGCGAATGCGTTTGGTATTTGGACTTGTCCTGATTGCCGGGGTGGCTTTGGCCGGGGGCGCGGTCTACATGGCCCGCGACTATATCGCTCAGTACCAGGACCAACTCGCCCGTGAACGCCAAGCCACAAAAGATGCGCTTGCAAACGTCAAAACAGTGCCAACCGTCGGAGTAATCGTTACCAATCGGGCCATGAAGTATGGCGAGCCCTTGGTCAAAGACGATGTACGGATCGTGAACTGGCCCGAGGATGCGATTCCCGAGGGCAGCTTTGTGGACATGGCAGTATTGTTCCCGGAAGAAGCCAAAGGGGAACGATTCGTATTGAGAGCGGTGGAAAAAGACGAAGCGCTGATGAAGGTCAAGGTCACCAAGCCCGGCCAGGCGGCAGGCCTTGTTTCCCAAATTGAAAAAGGCATGCGCGCGTTTGCTATCAGCGTCGATGTTTCGTCGGGCGTTTCCGGCTTTCTGCGTCCAGGCGACAGCGTGGATGTGTATTGGACCGGCTCTGTCAGCCGCGAATTCGAAGGCGGCGGTGGCGAAATCACCCGCCTGATTCAGACCAACATAGAACTGATCGCAGTGGACCAGATCGCCGGATCTGACGTGACGGGCGCGACGATCGCGCGTACCGTGACCGTTGCTGCAACACCGGAGCAGATCGCGGCTTTGGCGCAGGCGCAGAACACTGGCCAGTTGTCTCTGGCTCTGGTTGGTGTGCAGGATGATACGGTCGCAACTGCGGTAGAAGTGGACCAGCGTAAATTGCTGAACCTCAAGGAATCGGCCCCTGCTCCGGCCCCGGTCGCAGAAAAGGTCTGCACCGTAAACACGCGGCGCGGCGCCGAGATCATCAAAACCCAGATTCCCTGCACAAACTGACGTTAAATCAGAGATTTACGACCACAAGCCGCGCCACGTGCGCGGCTTGTTTCGTTTCGGATGTTGCGCATTGTCCACATAAGGAAAATTCCGGAAACCATTGATTATTGCAATAAATTCGTAATTCGCGCAGTGTTACCCTGCATAGGGCATTAGACCTAAAAACGAGGCGTGATCGGAGAGGCAGGTCACATGAAAATACGTTCTTGGATCAGCGCAACCCTTCTTGGGTTGGCGCTAATAGTTGGTCCGGTCGGCCAAACGGCCTGGGCTGAAACTTTGCGCGTGGTGAAGAATGGCACAGCGGAAACGCTGAACGTTCCGATGAACCGCGCTATTGTCGTGGAAAGCGAAGAACCGTTCGCCGAGCTCAGCATCGCCAATGCCGGCATCGCCGACATCTCGTCGCTTTCGGATCGCACGATTTATGTGTTGGGCAAAACACCGGGCCTGACCACGCTGACCCTGTTTGACGGCGCGGGCAACTTGCTGGCGAACGTTCGGGTCCGTGTATCTCCGGATGTGTCCGAGTTTAAAGAGCGGCTGCGGCAGATTCTGCCGGCGGAACCGATCGAAGTCCGGACCGCCAATGATGGCATCGTGCTTTCGGGCGTCGTGTCGAGCAGCGCGAAACTGGAGCGCGCCCTGGAACTGGCTGAACGTTACGCACCCGATCGTGTTTCGAATCTGATGTCGGTCGGCGGTGTGCAGCAGGTAATGCTGAAAGTGCGCTTTGCCGAAATGAACCGTTCGGTGGCCAAAAGCCTGACCGCGTCGCTTGGTTTCGGCGGCGGTGACGTGACCGGCGGTTTCAACACCCTGAACACGCAGCCAGCGCTGAACAACGCTCTGAACAACAACATCCCCCCTCTTCAGACCAATACAGGTGCCATCCTGTTTGGCTTTGGGGCCGGATCGACGCAGGTACGCCTGTTGCTTGAGGCTCTGGAAGCCAAGGGGCTTGCACGCAGCCTGGCGGAACCCAACCTTTCCGCTTTGTCGGGACAGGAAGCGACCTTCCTTGCCGGTGGTGAAGTTCCAATTCCCGTACCGCAGGAATTTGGCGTAATCGCCATTGAATACAAGGCGTTCGGTGTTGAAATCGACTTCATCCCGCGTGTCGTTGATGGCGATTTGATCAATCTGGAATTGGCCACCTCGGTGTCGAGCATCGACACCAACTCGAACTTCACGATCCAGGGTGACACGATTCCCAGCTTTATCACCCGCCAAACCAGCACGACGATCGAGCTGCGCGACGGAGAGAGCTTTGCCATTGCCGGCCTGATTCAGGATGAATTCACGGACCTGAGCAGCCAGCTTCCCTGGATCGGTGACGTTCCGGTTCTGGGTGCCCTGTTCCGCAGCGCTGAATACCAGCGCGAGCAAAGTGAACTGGTCGTCATCATCACCGCCCATCTGGTGTCGCCGACACGCGGCGAAGCACTGGCTTTGCCGACAGACCGGGTCAAACCGCCCAGCGAATTTGATCTGTTCGTGAACGGCCGGGTCGGTCGTACAACGCGCCCGGGTGCCGGCGCAGCCTCGGAAGTGGCCAAGCAAGACTTTGGCAGCTCCTATGGCTACGTTCTGGATTGATAGGAGGATAAGACCAATGCAGAAGTGGATCATCACACTGGGTCTGTCGGTCGCTGTCGCCGCATGTACGCGTGAGGCCGGGTACGAAGTCGACCAAGGCGCGTTCGGGAATGCGACCCTGAACAACCTCCAGGTCATGAACGGCGAACTGACATACGCTCAGATTCTGGGCCAGCGATTCGCGGCCGAGGTTCCGACGCAGATCAACTTTGCCTTCAACAGCGCACAGCTGGATGAAACGGCTCAGCGGGTACTGCTGCGCCAGGCATCGTGGATCAAACAGTTCCCCGAGGCCAGGTTCCGCGTATACGGCCATACCGATGCGGTTGGTTCGACGTCGTACAACAAAGCCCTGGGTCAGCGGCGCGCCAATGCCGCCGTTGCGTTCCTGACGCAGCAAGGCATTTCTCGCTCGCGCCTCGAGGCTGTCGTGTCCTTTGGCAAGTCGCGGCCGCTCATCGACACTCCGGACAGGGACCGCCGCAACCGCCGCACCGTGACCGAAGTGTCCGGCTTTGTGGATCGCAACCCGCTTGTTCTGGACGGGAAGTACGCGGAAGTCATCTATCGCGAATACGTTGCAAGCGCGACTTACGGAAGCCGTCTGAGCAAAGATACCGCTCTGGGTGAGACCAGCGAGTAACAATAAATAGGAACTGGGCGGCATCGTCGCCCATTTCCCTACAATTGGTTCTTTTGCGCCCAAATCTTGCCTAAGTTCCAAGCCAAATTTTCAACAATTAGGTGACTTGCGGTCGATCATGGCCGCACTGGGGCAAAAGCGAACCAGACAGGGTCTTCAGGCCCACTGTGTTTGCCTGCCCCCGCGACGAGGATTGTGTTAATGACGAGCGCATCGCCACAAGATGATAAAAATGCCATTCTGGCCTGTACCATCAGCCGTGATGTCCAGAACTTCGATCTATTGATTGAGGATATGGAAGCAGCACTGGGGGAACGCTGGGGCGACCTGGGCTTTGCCGAAGCTCTGGCCTTTTTCAGCCAACCCGATGCCGATTCTCTGGAATTCGTGGCATTGGCCATTGATGGCGAAGATGAAGACAACCTGTCTCTGATGGGCGAAATCATCACTCGTGCCAAAGAAAAGAAGATCAAGGTTGTTCTGATCGCCGAAGATGTCACACCGGCATCTCTGCATCAGCTGCTGCGCAAGGGTGCGGATGAATTCGTCCCCTACCCTTTGCCCGAGGGCGAGTTGCAGGAAGCGATCGCCCGGATGAACCGTCCCGACCCGGTTGCGGTTCACGAGGCGGCCTCGCCACTGACACAAGGCGAATCAAAGGAAGGCGCCCTGTTCGTCGTGCACGGCCTGGCCGGAGGCGTAGGGTCCACCACAATGGCGGTCAACCTAGCCTGGGAACTGGCCACCGTTTCCGAAAAAGAAGAACCATCGGTCTGCCTGCTTGATCTGGATCTGCAGTTCGGCACGGTATCGACCTATCTGGACCTGCCCCGCCGCGAAACCGTTTTTGAAATGCTGTCCGACACCGACTCGATGGATGAGGAAGTGTTCGCGCAGGCGCTGCAGACCTATGAGGAAAAGCTGCAGGTTCTCACCGCGCCGTCGGACATGGTGCCGCTCGACCTGATCACCCCGGAAGATATCCAGCGGGTGATCGACACGGCCCGCCGCCACTTTGACTATGTCATCGTGGACATGCCCTCGACGCTTGTTCACTGGTCGGAAACCGTTCTTCAGGCCGCACACGTTTATTTCGCGCTGATCGAGCTGGACATGCGCTCGGCCCAGAACGCTTTGCGCCTGAAACGCGCCCTGCAGGCCGAGGAACTGCCGTTCGACAAACTACGTTTCGCCCTGAACCGGGCACCGAAATTCACCGATCTGAACGGCAAGAGCCGGGTAAAGCGGATGGGGGAAAGCCTGGGCATCTCTATCGACCTGCAACTGCCGGATGGTGGCAAGCAAGTCATGCAAGCCGGTGACCATGGGCAACCGCTGGCCAATGCGGCCGCCAAAAACCCGCTGCGCCGCGAATTCGCAAAACTTGCGAAGTCGCTTCATAGCCTGGGCAGCAACAACGCTGAAGCTGCATAACTCAGTTTGGAAGGGAACGAGCCGCCGTGTTTTCAAGATACAAGAAACAGCCCGAAGCGCAGCCGGTTCAAACCCCGGCCGCTACACCGGAACCCGCAGTTCAAAAAAAGTCCTCGGCCAATGCCGTTGCCCGGCGCCCCGCGCCGAAGAAAGCTGCCGAGCCCGTGGTCGCCGACAAAGACCGCAAGCGCAAAGAGCGTCTTGGCGAAATCAAGATCGAACTGCACCGGGAACTGCTCGAGAACCTGAACCTCGCTGCGCTTGAGAATGCCGGCGAATCGGAATTGCGCGCTGAAATCAGCGCAATTGCCAGCGAAGTTCTGGAAACGCGCAATATCGTCCTGAACCGCGAGGACCGCACGCAGCTGAACAAAGAGCTGTATGACGAAGTAACGGGTCTGGGTCCGCTTGAGACCCTGCTGCAGGACGACACGGTCAACGATATTCTGGTCAACGGTCCCCAACAGATCTTTGTGGAGCGCGACGGCCGGCTGGAAATCAGCGACATCACCTTCAAGGATGAAAAGCACCTGATGCGGATCATCGACAAGATCGTGTCCGCTGTGGGTCGTCGCGTCGACGAATCCAATCCTTATGTTGACGCCCGTCTGGCCGATGGTTCGCGTTTCAACGCTATGGTCCCGCCGATTGCGGTGGATGGTTCGCTGGTTTCCATTCGTAAGTTCAAGAAAGACAAGCTGGGCATCGACGATCTGGTCAATTTCGGCGCCTTTACCGAAGAGATGGCTGCCTATCTTCAGGCTGCTGTGTCGACCCGGCTGAACATTATCGTCTCGGGCGGTACGGGTTCCGGTAAGACGACCACGCTGAACGCCCTGTCCAGCTTTATCGACGACGCCGAACGCATCCTGACCATTGAGGATACGGCGGAACTTCAGCTGCAACAGACCCATGTGGGCCGTATGGAAAGCCGCCCGCCCAACGTCGAAGGCAAGGGCGAGGTCAGCCCCCGCGACTGTCTGAAAAACGCCCTGCGGATGCGTCCTGACCGCATCATCGTGGGCGAGACGCGGGGCGCCGAGGTGATCGACATGCTGCAGGCCATGAACACCGGCCACGACGGCTCAATGACCACGATCCACGCCAACTCGGCCCGTGATGGTATCTCGCGTTTGGAAAACATGATCGCGATGGCCGGGATCGAAATGCCGATCAAGGCGGTCCGCAGCCAGATATCATCAGCTGTGAACCTGATCGTGCAGGCCAGCCGTCTGCAGGACGGTTCGCGCCGGATGACCTCGATCACCGAGATCACCGGCATGGAAGGTGACGTGATCTCAATGCAGGAAATCTTTAAATTCCAGCGGGTTGGCCTGACACCGGACAACAAGATCATCGGTCATTTCACGGCAACAGGCGTGCGCAGCCACTATTCCGAGCGCTTCCGCCTGTGGGGCTTTGATCTGCCGACTTCGATCTATGAACCGACGACTATGTAGGAGATCTGGATATGCAACTGCCTGTTGAGGCGCTCATATATGTCGTGATCTTCATCGCGGTGTTCTTTCTGGTCGAAGGCATCTATCTGGTGGCCTTCGGGAAATCCATCAGCCTGAACAGCAAGGTCAACCGCCGTCTCGACATGCTCGACAAAGGTGTCGGGCGGGAACAGGTTCTGGAACAGCTGCGCAAGGAAATGCAGCAGCATATGAAGACGCAGAGCATCCCGCTCTATTCGCTGCTGGCCGACAAGGCGCAGAAAGCGGCAATCGCCTTCACTCCGCGACAACTGGTCATGGTCATGGTTCTGTTGTCCGGCTTTGCCTTTGTGGGCCTGAGCATCGGCACCGCGACGGATATGGTTCTTCGGGTCGCCCTGTCGGTCTTTATCGGCGTTGGCGGTGTTTACACCTGGGTCAACCGCAAGGCAAAAAAGCGCATGGCGCTGATGGAAGAGCAACTGCCGGATGCGGTTGAACTGATGGTTCGTTCGCTGCGCGTGGGTAACCCGTTCGTTTCATCCGTCCAGATCGTTGCGAACGAGGTGCAGGATCCGTTGGGTACGGAATTCGGCATCATCGCCGATGAATGCGCCTATGGCCGTGACGTCGGTGAGGCCCTGAAAGACATGGCAGAGCGTCTGGGTATGCAGGACCTCCGCTTTTTGTCGGTGGCCGTCGGTATTCAGCAACAGTCGGGTGGTAACTTGGCCGAAATCCTGGCCGGTCTGGCCAAGGTGATCCGTGCCCGTTTCCGCCTGTTCCGGCGCGTCAAGGCAATCACCGCCGAGGCGCAATGGTCCGGCAAGTTTCTGTCCGGGTTCCCGCTTTTCTGCCTGATGTTCATTCTGGTAACCGACCCCAATTACTATGACGACGTGATCGATCACCCCCTGTTCATCCCCCTCTGTTTCTTTGTCGGCATCATGCTGACGCTGAACCTGATCGTGATGCGCGTTCTTACCAACATTAAGGTCTGAGGGCATAGCAATGGAATTCCTGACCCAAATCAACGACCTGATCAAACAATACCTGGGCGAGTTCGGACCGCTGATCGTCATCGGCGTTCTGGGGCTGGCCATGATCCTGATCGCGGTTTCTCTGATGCTGAACCAGCCGGAGGACCCGCTGAAAAAGCTGCAGAAATCGACCGCTGCCCCCAAGGCGGACAAAAGGTCGAAAAAAGACAAGCTCCGCAACAGCAGCCGCAACGAGCAGCTGCAGAAATTCGCCACCTTCCTGGAACCCCAGAACGAGGAAGAACTGTCGGCGATGCAGCTCAAGTTGCGCCAGGCCGGGTATCACTCGAAGGATGCGGTGCGGTTCTTCCATTTTGCACAGTTTGCCCTGGGCATTGTCGGCATCCTTGTCGGCGTGATGCTGGTGACGGTGCTGGCAGGCGACCAGGAGTTCACCGGAAGCCAAATGACAATCCGCGTTCTGATTCCGTCAGCCGCAGGGTATTTCCTGCCGCGCTACTGGATCACCCGGCGCGTCGAGGAACGGAAAGAGGCGATCACCGCCGGGTTCCCGGATACGCTTGACCTTATGCTGGTCTGCGTCGAGGCCGGTCAGTCTCTGGACCAGGCCATCGTGCGCGTAGCCCGCGAGATGAGCGCCTCGTACCCTGATATCGCGCAGGAATTCGAAGTTGTCGCCCATGAAATGAAAGCAGGCAAGGACAAGGACACGGTGCTTCGTGATTTCGGAACCCGTTGCGGCGTTCAGGATGTCAGTTCATTTGTGACCGTGATGATCCAATCGGCAACATTTGGTACATCCATTGCCGAAGCCCTGCGGGTTTATGCCAGCGAAATGCGTGACAAACGCGTGATGCGGGCCGAAGAGGCCGCGAACAAGTTGCCAACCAAAATGACACTTGCCACAATGATGCTGACGGTACCGCCTTTGCTGGTCATTCTGGTCGGACCTTCGGCAAAAGGGATCGCAGATTTTGGAAAAGGTGCTGGCGGATAACCTCATGACAACCAGCTTCAGGCGTATTCGTTCAGGAATACGCCTGACAATTAGGGCCGCCGTGGTGATCGCCATGGTGGCCTCTTGTACGGATATGGGCACGACGGACGATCTGGATGCCCCCGGTATCGACCCGAAAGGCCAGGGTGCAGACGAAATCACTGTTGGAAACCGGCTGATGGCCGCCGGAGAATACGAACTGGCACTGGATTCCTTTACGCGCGCCGCGCTGGATCAGGGGATGACGGCGCAGATATTGACCTCGATGGGTACTGCCAATCTGGGGCTCAAACGCCTGGGACAGGCCGAAGACCTGTTGCGCCGCGCCGTAAAAACTGACCCCGAATGGTCCGTTGGGTGGAACAATCTGGGCGTTTTGCTGGTCGAGACGGGCGAATACCCCGAGGCCGCGCAGGTCTTCAAACGCGCCTATGCGCTGGACAATGGCGAAAGTGACGCAATCCGCGACAATCTGCGCTTAGCCCTCGCAAAAATGGAAAATCCTGCTAATAATACAGCCGAAGAACAAGAATATACGCTGGAGCGGCAAGGCGACGGGCAATACACGCTGCGCAAGCTCCCATAACACAGGCAAGAGCAGTAAGGGACGCAAAAAATGCGCCAACAATTCTTGATTGCGCCGATGATGATGTGCGGGCTGATCCTGTCCGCCTGCGAAAAAGAAACCGAGGAAGAAAAAGTCGAACGCACCTATCAGGAGGTCAACGTCATTGACGAAACCAACCTGAGCGAGGTGCTTCTGACCGCCGCTGACCCGAATGAAGCCGTCACCTACTTCCGGGGCGCAGCCGCCAAAAACCCGGACAGAATTGACCTGCAGCGTGGATTGGCGATTTCTTTGTCCCGCGCGAAACGAACGACCGAGGCCGCCGCCGCCTGGAAAAAAGTGACTACCATGAAGGGCGCTGCAAATGTCGACAAGGTCGAATATGCCGACGCCCTTGTGCGTGCCGGAAACTGGAGTCAGGCCAGAACCGTTCTGGATTCCGTGCCGCCCACTTATGAAACCTTCAAACGTTACCGCCTCGAGGCGGTGGTTGCGGACTCCAAAAAGGATTGGAAACGTGCGGATCATTTCTATGAAACCGCTGTCGGTCTGACCACACGGCCCGGCGGGGTGATGAACAACTGGGGCTATTCCAAGCTGACGCGTGGCCAATACGCCGAGGCCGAACGCCTGTTCAACGAAGCGATCCAGCAAGACAAGAGCCTGTTCACCGCCAAGAACAATCTGGTTCTGGCCCGGGCCGCGCAGGGCAACTACAGTTTGCCGGTTGTCCCGCTGACGCAGATCGAGCGCGCCATGTTGCTCAATACGATGGGAATTTCCGCAGTCAAACAAGGGGATGTGGCCACGGCCAAGAACCTTTTCCGCGAAGCCATCGCCACGCATCCGCAGCATTATGACGAGGCCGTCCGCTCGCTCAGGGCGCTTGAGGATGCCTGACAGATGAACATTCCCGCGAATGCGGCGCTGTTATTTCTGCCCTTCGTTCTGCCGATCTGCCTGTACGTGACGTTCACGGACTTGCGCGCCATGAAGATCAAGAACCAGGCGGTCTACGCGGTGTTTGCGGTGTTCGTTATCGGTGGTCTGTTCGTTCTGCCACCATGGTCGACTGCGTGGACAACCGCCACGGTGGGTCCATTGTCAATCTCGTTGCCCCCCTATGTCTGGCATCTGCTGCATGTCGTACCGGCTCTGGCCTTTGGCATCCTGTTCTACGTGATGCGCCAGATGGGGGCCGGTGACGCCAAGTTTCTGGCAGCAGCCTCGCCGTTTATCTGGCCCGGCGACTATCTTCTGGTGGTTCTTATTCTGACCACGATGAATGTGGCGGCTTTGACCACTCACCGGCTGGCGCGCAACACGGGGCTGCGGAATTTCGCACCGGATTGGAAAAGCTGGAGCAGGGCCAGACACATACCGATGGGTCTTTCGCTGGGCGGCAGCCTTGCCCTCTATCTGATTCTTGGCACTGTTTACGGCTCGTAAACTATCATTAAGCCGCCTTGTCCGTGCCTTGGTACTGACACAAAGCCGGGCCAGATTTTCCCCAAGCGGCCCTTTTTGGGGCCTTTGGCGCGAAAACTGGATAGACGGGCAACGCTCATGAATATGCAGACGACCTCGGTAATGGCCCCCCCTGCCCCCAAGGGTTTGGGCGAAATGAAACTGCCCATCGTCATGATGCGCGACATTTTGTTGAAGACAATCTTCCGCAAGAACGTGGACACCGTTTCCGAGATCGCCGGTGCGGTCTGTCTGCCGGGTTCCGTCACGCAGGAACTGATCGACATGGCCCGCGAGCAGAAGCTGATCGAGGCCACCGGTACCCTGAACGCCAACAGCGGTAACGAGATGGGCTATCAGTTGACCGATGCCGGCAAGGCCCGCGCCCTGGACGCGCTGAGCCAGTCTGAATACTTCGGCGCCATGCCCGTGCCGTTGGATGTGTATCGCGAGCAGGTCAAGCGCCAGTCGATCCGCAACATTCAGGTCACCCGCGATCAGCTGACGGGTGCGATGGGCCATCTGGTTCTGCCCGACAGCCTGCTGGACCATCTTGGCCCCGCGGTCAGCGCCGGCCGGTCGATCCTGATGTATGGCCCGCCGGGCAACGGTAAGTCCTCGATCTCGAACGGAATCAAGGATGCGCTGGGGGACAATGTCTATGTGCCCTTTGCCATCGAGTATGCCGGTCAGGTGATCACCGTCTATGACCCGATCGTGCACACCGCAGTCGAGCAGGAACCCGATGATCCCAACAGCCTGCGCCGCCGCAAAAGATTCGACACGCGCTATGTTCAGTGCGAACGCCCGACCGTTGTGACGGGTGGTGAACTGTCGTTGAGCATGCTGGATCTGGTCTACAACCCCACCGCGCGGACCTATCAGGCACCGTTGCAGCTGAAATCGACCGGCGGCATCTTCATCGTGGACGACCTTGGACGTCAGCAGGAACCGCCGCAGGCGCTGATCAACCGCTGGATTGTCCCTTTGGAAGAGAAAAAGGATATTCTCGGCCTGCAATCGGGCGAAAAGTTCGAGGTCCCCTTCGACACGCTGGTCATCTTCTCGACCAACTTCCACCCCAACGAGATATTCGACCAAGCGGCCCTGCGCCGGATCTTCTTCAAGATCAAGATCGACGGCCCAAATCAGGAGAACTTCCTGAAAATCTTTGCCATGGTGGCCCGCAAACGCGGAATGCCGCTGGATGAGGCCGCGCTGGTGCATCTGCTGAAGGTCAAATACCCGACCATCAACAATATCTACGCCAACTATCAGCCGATCTTCCTGATCGATCAGATGATCTCGATCTGCGAATTCGAGGGCATCCCCTATCAGATGAGCCCCGATCTGGTCGACCGCGCCTGGGCCAATATGTTCGTCAAGGAAGAAAAGATCATTCACTGACCCCTGCAATTCTGATCCAGGGCAGGTAATCATGCGACAATGACGCAGATTCCCGCCCGGATCACCGATTGGTTCACCGCCAAAGGCTGGTCGATCCACCCCCACCAACAGGACATGTTCGACCGGGCCTCGGACCCGGCCACGCTGCTGATCGCCCCGACCGGCGGCGGCAAGACCATGGCGGGGTTCTTGCCCACTCTGGCCGAGTTGGCCGAGGGGGATCATGCAGGGCTGCACACGATCTATGTCTCGCCGCTCAAGGCATTGGCCGCCGATATCCGCCGCAATTTGCGCGGCCCAGCGGATGAAATCGGACTGCCCATCCGGATCGAGGACCGCACCGGGGATACCTCGGCCACGCAGAAGAAACGCCAACGCGTGGACCCGCCGCATATCCTGCTGACCACACCGGAAAGCCTGGCCCTGCTGACCTCGTACGAGGACGCACCCCGGATGTTTGCAGGTGTGCAAAGGGTGATCGTCGATGAAATCCACGCCTTGGCGGAAAGCAAGCGAGGCGATCAACTGATGCTGGCTTTGGCCCGGTTGCAATCGCTCTGCCCTGAACTGCGCCGGGTCGGGCTGTCGGCCACGGTCGAAGACCCCGCAGCCATCGCGCGGTTTCTAGCCCGGCACCCTGATCCCTGCCAGATCGTGCAGGCCGACCCCGGCCCCGACCCCGACATCCGGATGCTGGAAACGCAGGAAATGCCCCCCTGGTCCGGCGGTGGGGCGGCTTATGCGATCCCGGCGGTGTTGGAGCAGATCAAGCAACACAAGACCACGCTGATCTTTCACAACACCCGCGCGCAGGCCGAGATTTTCTTTCACAACCTCTGGCTCGCCAACGAAGACGGCCTGCCCATCGGCATCCACCACGGCAGTCTGGATCGTCAGCAACGCGAAAGGGTCGAGGCCGCCATGGTCCGCGGCGACCTGCGCGCCATTGTCTGCACCGGTTCTCTGGATCTGGGTATCGACTGGGGGAACGTCGACCTGGTGATCCAGATCGGGGCGCCGAAGAACGTCAAACGTCTGGTGCAGCGGATCGGGCGGGCCAATCACCGCTATAACGCGCCCTCCAAGGCCTTGCTGGTGCCCGCCAACCGGTTCGAGGTGGTGGAATGCGTCGCCGCGCTCGAGGCGGCCAAGGCCCATGATCTGGACGGTGAGCCGCGCGGCGCAGGCCCTCGCGACGTCTTGTGTCAGCATATTCTGATCGCGGCGGCGGCCGGACCGTTCGACGCAGATACGCTGTTCACTGAAATGACCGCCGCCGGGCCTTATGCGGATCTGACGCGCGCAGAATTCGACGCTTGTCTGGAGTTCTGCGCCACCGGAGGCTATGCCCTGCGTGCCTATGACCGCTGGCAACGGCTGCAACAGCGCGCCGATGGCCGCTGGCAGCTGCGCGACCCGCGTGCAGCGCAGCGCATCCGCATGAATCTGGGCACCATTCAGGACACCGACACGCTAAAAGTGCGGCTGAAGCGCAATCGCGGGGGCAAACCTCTGGGTGAGGTCGAAGAGGGCTTTGCCGCCTCGCTGACCCAAGGGGACACGTTCCTGATTGGCGGGCAGATCGTTCGCTATGAAGGCCTGCGCGAGATGGTGGTCGAGGTCAGCCGCCGCGCGGATCGCAAGCCTAAGGTTGCCGTTTTCTCGGGTACGAAATTTGCCACCTCAACGCAGCTGAGCGATCGCATCCTGCGGATGTTCGCGCAACCCCACTGGCCGCAACTGCCCGGGCACACGTCCGACTGGCTGGCCCTGCAACGCGACATGTCCCGCCTGCCCCAACGTGACCGTCTGCTGATCGAGAGCTTTCCCAATGACGGGCGCGAGAACCTGTGTGTCTACGGTTTCGCCGGGCGCAACGCGCAACAGACGCTGGGCCTGTTGCTTACCAAACGGATGGAGGAAACCGGGTTGGCACCGCTGGGTTTCGTGGCCACCGACTATGCGACGCTGATCTGGGGGCTGGATGCGGTAACCGACCCACGCCCCCTGTTTCAATTGCAGACCCTGCGCGACGGGCTTGAGACCTGGCTGGCCGGAAACGCAGTGATGAAACGGACATTTCGCGCCTCGGCCACCATTGCCGGTCTGATCGAACGCAACACCGGCGGGCAACGTAAAAGCGGGCGTCAGGCGACGTTTTCCTCGGATATCCTCTATGACACCTTGCTGAAATACGACCCCGACCACCTGCTGATGCAGATCACCCGCCAAGAGGCCATGCGCGGACTGGTGGATTTCGGGCGGATCGAGGCGATGGTTGAACGCATCGGTGACCGGATTGACCTGCTGCGGCTGGATCGCGTCTCACCTCTCGCGGCGCCGCTGTTCCTTGAGGTCGGCAAGGTGCCGGTCAAAGGCGCGGCCGAGGAACGCCTGCTGGCCGAAGAAAGCGCCCGTCTGATGCAAGCCGCAGGACTGAAACCCGGCTGATATCGCTTGCGCACCGGACGGAAACGCGCAAAGAACGTATCATGAACAGCATCGCGTTTTCTTTCGCCGGGCAAGGCCTCTGCGCGCTGGGGTCCGGGGCATTGTGGTGGCCCGAGCAGAACCTGCTTTGTGTCTCTGACCTGCATCTGGGCAAGTCTGAGCGTATCGCCCGGCGCGGCGGCCCGACCCTGCCGCCTTATGACAGCCAGGAAACGCTGACGCGTCTGGCCGCCGATATCACGCACACCAATCCGGGAACCGTCATCTGTTTGGGTGACAGCTTCGACGATCTGGATGCGTCCATGGCGATGGGTTCGGATGAGAAACGGGATATCACCGCCCTGCAGGCCGGGCGGCGCTGGATCTGGATCGAGGGCAATCACGACCCCGGCCCGATTGATCTGGGCGGGGCGCACTTGTCTGAAAGCAAAATCGGCCCGCTGACCTTTCGACATATCGCTCAGGCAGAGGCCCAAGCCGAAGTGTCCGGCCATTACCACCCCAAAGCCCGGCTGCGCGCACGCGGGCGCGCGATCATCCGCCCCGCCTTTCTGGTCGATCAGACACGGCTGATTCTACCCGCCTACGGTACCTATACCGGCGGGTTGCGCAGTTCGGATAACGTGTTGAATGCATTGATGGACGACCGGGCCATGGCAATCCTGACCGGCCCCCAGCCGCGGATCATTCCCATGCCAAGATGAGCTGGCTCAGATAACGCCATCCTGCTCTAGCATCGGTTTGTATTTTCGGCTGACGGGAACCAAGTCATTGTTCTTCAGCCGCATAAAGGTCTTGCCCCCCTGCCGCTCGACCCCGGCAATGGCAGCATCCGCTACCCAGTGCGAGCGATGCGTGCAATGACCCGGCACCGGCTCCATCTCGGCAATCGCATCAACCAGGCGGGACCGGATGGTGAATGTCCCCTCGGACGTGACCACATCCACGGCGTGGTCCCGGACAGTCAGTCGATAAATCTGGCCCTGAAAGGTTTCCGGCAGACGCTTTGCCAGCCGCGGCTGCACGGGATCGGCCTGCTCCGGTGGCACCTCTATCCGCCTGCGTCCCCTCACCAGCATCAGCCCGGTGACGAACAGCGCCCCGTACGGGGCCACTGACAGGAACCCGGGGGCTTGGTGTCCATTGATGGTGATTAACAGGTAGGACAGCAGCCAAAGCGCCGGAACGAAAAGCGCCAGATTTACCAGAACCAACGCGGTATCGCGCCAGGAAAAGTGAATTCCCGACAAACAGGTCCGCGTCACTTGTCTGGCGGTCCATGTCACACACAGCGCCAGCACCACGACCCCAACCCAAAACACCAGGCGTTGAAAATAGGTCAGGTCAATGGCTGAGAACGGTTGAAAAGCAGAGGCCAGCAACGGCGGAAAGGCAAGCGCGGCAATAATTCTGCGCAGCGAGACCTCGGCCAGAATTGGGCTCAGTATTATGTTCATACCTACTCAACAATAAGCCTACGGGTCCAGCACAAACCCCGGAGACTCGCAATACCACAACGTAACTGGCTGGATTCACTTGTTTATCACTGAACCCGTTACATTCAAACCCCGAGATTTAAAACTTAGCGCGAGCATGTTGAAACAATCGGGCCGAAGAGCGTTTCCACCCCTCGGCCCAAAATCAATTGCAGTGCGCCAAGGATCAGGCCGTCAGGCCCTCGGGCTCTGGCAGGCCGTTTGCGCGGCAGCAGGCGGTCAGGGTGTTGGCCAGCAGGCAGGCGATGGTCATCGGACCAACGCCACCCGGAACCGGGGTGATCGCGCCTGCACGCTCGGCAGCGCTGGCGTAGTCAACGTCACCGACCAGTTTGTTCTTACCGTCACGCTCGATGCGGTTGATGCCCACGTCGATCACGGTGGCGCCTTCCTTGATCCAGTCACCCGGAACCATCTCGGGGCGGCCAACGGCGGCGACAACGATGTCGGCGCGGCGGACGACATCCGGCAGGTCCTTGGTGCGCGAATGCGCGATGGTCACGGTGCAGCTGTCGCCCAGCAGCAGTTGCGCCATCGGTTTGCCCACGATGTTCGAACGGCCAATGACAACAGCGTCCATGCCCGACAGCGAGCCGTGGTGGTCGCGCAGCATCATCAGGCAGCCCAGCGGGGTGCAGGGCACCATCGACTTCTGACCGGTACCCAGCAGGCCCACGTTCGAGATGTGGAAGCCATCAACGTCCTTGGCAGGATCGATCGAGTTGATCACCAGATCTTCGTTCAGGTGCTTGGGCAGCGGCAGCTGCACCAGGATGCCATGCACGGCGGGATCGTTGTTCAGCTTGTCGATCAGGGCCAGCAGGTCTTCTTCAGACGTATCTGCATCCAGTTTGTGCTCGTACGAGTTCATGCCGACTTCGACAGTCATCTTACCCTTCGAACGGACATAGACCTGGCTGGCCGGGTCTTCACCCACCAGAACCACGGCCAGACCGGGCGTGATGCCGTTTTCCTCTTTCAGCTTTGCAACCTGATTGGCCACTTGCGCGCGCACCTTCGCCGCAAAGGCCTTACCGTCGATAACCTGGGCTACCATCCTGTGATCCCTTCCTTCCAAAAACAAATCGGGCGCTGGGCGCCCGGGTGTTCAATCAGGGCCGAGCACACGTTCTTCACGTGCAATCGACCAGTCAATCAGAATGCGCCAAAGCTGCTCGGCAAGATCGGGGTCCATCCCCAGTTCACCGGAACTTGCGCGCACGCGCTGCACCACGTCTTCGACGCGCTCCGGGATGCGGGCCGGCAGGCCCTCGCCGGGTTTCAGCTGCGAGGCGCGGTCAATGTAACCTGCGCGCGTCACCAACATCTCGATCAGTTGGCGATCCAGCTTGTCGATCTGAGCCCGCAATTCCTGCATCGATTGGCAGTCTTGCGGTGGTGTCAGAGTGGGCATAGCGATCTCCTCATGGCCCGGGGATATCCCCGGACCACGAGATGTCCTATTCGGAGGCTTAGAACAAGCCCTCGATCTGGCCTTCTTCGTTGAGGCGGATTGTCTCAGCCGCCGGTTTGCGGGGCAGGCCGGGCATGGTCATGATCTCACCGCAGACAACCACGATGAAGCCGGCACCTGCGGACAGGCGAACTTCACGTACAGGAACCGAGTGGCCAGTGGGCGCACCGCGCAGCGACGGATCGGTCGAGAACGAGTACTGGGTTTTCGCCATGCAGACCGGCAGGTTGCCGTAGCCCGCTTCTTCCCACTCGCGCAGTTGGTTGCGGATTTTGTTATCTGCCAGGACCTCGTCGGCGCGGTAGATGCGCTTGGCGATGGTTTCGATTTTCTCGAACAGCGGCATTTCGTCGGGGTAGATCGGCGCGAAGTTCGCGGTGCCACCTTCGACGATTTCGACAACCTTCTCGGCCAGCGGCGCAGAGCCGTCCGAACCCAGTTCCCAGTGACGCGACAGAACCGCCTCGACACCGTGATCGGCGCAGTAGCTCTTGACCGCTTCAACTTCGTCATCGGTGTCGGTGACAAAGTGGTTGATAGCGACAACAACCGGAACACCGAAGGACTTCACGTTCTCGATGTGGCGGCCCAGGTTGGCGCAACCGTTGACCACGGCGTCGAC
The DNA here is from genome assembly GCF_056540565.1 of Ruegeria sp. AM9. Classification (NCBI taxonomy): domain Bacteria; kingdom Pseudomonadati; phylum Pseudomonadota; class Alphaproteobacteria; order Rhodobacterales; family Roseobacteraceae; genus Ruegeria; species Ruegeria sp. AM9. The sequence continues at coordinate 147,559 of NZ_JBQFWY010000004.1, read as the reverse complement.
GTTCTCGGCACCCAGATCGGCCTTGGCAACGCCGCCGTTCATTTTCATCGCGCGCACGGTGGCAACCAGAACAACTGCCGACGGTGCGATGCCAGCTTTGCGGCACTTGATGTTCATGAACTTCTCGGCGCCCAGGTCGGCACCGAAACCGGCTTCGGTCACGACATAGTCAGCGACTTTCAGAGCGGTCTTGGTCGCGATGACCGAGTTACAGCCGTGCGCGATGTTCGCGAAGGGGCCGCCGTGGACGAAGGCCGGGTTGTTTTCCAGCGTCTGCACCAGGTTCGGCTGCATGGCGTCTTTCAGCAGGACGGTCATTGCGCCTTCGGCCTTGATGTCGCGGCAGTAGACCGGGGTCTTGTCGCGGCGGTAGGCCACGATGATGTCGCCCAGACGCTTTTCCAGGTCTTTCAGGTCGTTTGCCAAGCACAGGATCGCCATGACTTCGGACGCAACGGTGATGTCAAAGCCGGCTTCGCGCGGGAAGCCGTTCGATACGCCACCCAAGCTGGCGGTGATCTGACGCAGGGCGCGGTCGTTCATGTCGACCACACGACGCCATGCAACGCGGCGCACGTCGATCTCAGCTTCGTTGCCCCAGTAGATGTGGTTGTCGATCATCGCCGACAGCAGCGAGTGGGCCGAGGTGATGGCGTGGAAGTCGCCGGTGAAGTGCAGGTTCATTTCCTCCATCGGAACAACCTGCGCGTAGCCGCCACCTGCAGCGCCACCCTTCATGCCGAAGTTCGGGCCAAGCGAGGCTTCGCGGATACAGATCATCGCGTTCTTGCCGATGCGGTTCAGGCCGTCACCCAGACCAACGGTGGTGGTGGTTTTACCTTCACCCGCCGGGGTCGGGTTGATCGCGGTGACCAGGATCAGCTTGCCGTCTTCACGGTCCTGAACCGAGTTGATGAAGTCTTGGCTGACTTTGGCCTTGTCGTGGCCATAGGGCAGCAGATCGGCGGAATCGATGCCGATCTTGGCACCGATTTCCTGAATCGGCTTCTTGTTCGCTTCGCGGGCGATTTCGATGTCGGATTTATAGCTCATTGGGCAGGGTCCCTGATTGAATGCCGTGCAAAACCGGCGCAGAGCGTCGGCGCTGCGCAACCCATACCGTCGTGTACCAAACAGATGGCTGTGGATTCCGACATAATTATGCCGCGAAACGGCGTTGCGTCATTTCAGCGGTTTCAGATCGGAAACGAGTGCCCCTTATGGTGCCCACGTCCTTTGATCTGGCACAAACAGGGTCATCTGGTCGCCCAGCTTCAATTCACCCGGCCTTTCAACCCAGGCGGTGACCCCGCGCCGCCCCTGTGCAGCCGGTTTGAATGCAGCCCCATGTCCGGGCAGATCCGCCTCGATCTCACGGCCGGGGATCACGCAGGGACGGTTTTCCATATCAACCGTGATGGTGACACCACCCGTGACCTGTAGCCGTGAAGAGGGTGGGATGTGGGTAAAGTCCGGGATCCCCCGCAACACGATGCTGGCGCCCAGAAAGGACGGGTCCAGCTGGTCCAGCGCCATCTCTTGTGCGGTCGCCTCAATCTCTTCGGCTGACAGTACCGACAATTGCCGGACATTGCGGATTTCCGTGCCCTGCGGATAGAGATTTCTCATCCGCACGCATGAGGCCCGGTTCTCGCCTTCATGCCGTGCACCGCGATCCCCGGCAAAGCCAAGGTCCATCGCATTAACCGCATGGGCGCGGATCGAACCGCCCGCGGGAACATGGCCCAGCCAGACCACTTCGCCCTTGTACTCGGTCTCACGCATCACCGGCATGTTCGCCCCTCACTTTCGCGTTTTGTCGCCTCGCACTAGAAAGCAGCCAATCCGGATTGGAAAGAAAAAAGACCCGGGACAATGCCCGGGTCTGATGTCGTTATGCCGAAGGTTCCGGCTCCATCCCGCCATCGGGCGGAGACTTCTTGACCTTGGTCTTCGGAATCGCGGTCACGCTGGGCGCGCTGCCTTCATCCGGCTTGTCGCCCTCGTCATCACCCTCGCTGGGCGATTCCCCGTTCATGACGCGCTTGATCTCATCTCCGGTCAGGGTCTCGTATTCCAGCAGACCTTGCGCCAGACGTTCCCATTCTTCGTTCTTTTCGGTCAGAATTTCGTGGGCGCGTTCGTAGCCCTGCTGGATCAGGCGCTTCACTTCTTCTTCGATCAGCTCTTTGGTATGAGCCGAGACTGAGAACCCGGCAGTGTTGCCCTGATAGCCTTCGTGGGCTTCGGCGTAGTCGATATTGCCGACCTTGTCCGACATGCCCCAGCGCATCACCATGGCGCGCGCCAGTTGGCTGGCCTGCATGATGTCACCGGCTGGGCCGTTCGAAACGTGATCTTCACCGTATTTGATCACCTCAGCAGCCTTACCCGCCATGGTCATGGCCAGCTTCTGCTCACACTCATCGCGGTGATAGTTCAGGCGGTCCATCTCGGGCAGCGAAACCACCATACCCAGCGCACCACCGCGCGGAATGATTGTCGCCTTGTAGACCGGATCGCACAGCGGCAGTTCCAGACCAACAACGGCGTGACCAGCCTCGTGATATGCGGTCTTTTCCTTCTGGTCCTGGGTCAGCACCATCGAACGACGCTCGGCCCCCATCATCACCTTGTCCTTGGCGTTCTCAAAATCTTCCATGGTGACAAAGCGACGACCCACACGGGCAGCCATCAGCGCGGCCTCGTTCACGAGGTTTGCCAGATCGGCGCCCGAGAAGCCTGGCGTACCACGCGCGATGATGCGCAGATCGACATCGGGACCCAGAGGTGTCTTGCGCGCGTGAACGCCCAGAATCTTTTCACGGCCCTTGATGTCGGGGTTGCCGACGGTGACCTGACGGTCAAACCGGCCCGGACGCAGCAGCGCCGGGTCCAGAACATCTTTCCGGTTGGTTGCGGCCAGAATGATCACACCTTCATTGGCCTCGAACCCGTCCATCTCGACCAGCAACTGGTTGAGGGTCTGTTCGCGTTCGTCGTTGCCGCCGCCATAACCGGCGCCACGATGGCGGCCCACGGCGTCAATCTCGTCGATGAAAACGATACAGGGCGCGTTCTTTTTGGCCTGCTCGAACATGTCGCGCACACGCGATGCACCGACACCCACGAACATCTCAACAAAATCGGAACCCGAAATGGTGAAGAACGGCACGCCTGCCTCACCCGCGATTGCACGAGCCAGCAGCGTCTTACCAGTACCCGGAGGGCCAACCAGCAGCGCACCTTTGGGGATTTTGCCACCAAGGCGCGAGAATTTCTGCGGATTGCGCAGGAATTCCACGATCTCTTCAAGTTCTTCCTTCGCTTCGTCGATACCCGCAACGTCATCAAAGGTCACGCGCCCATGTTTTTCGGTCAGCATCTTGGCCTTGGACTTGCCAAAGCCCATCGCACCGCCTTTGCCGCCACCCTGCATCCGGTTCATGAAGTAAATCCATACACCGATCAGCAGCAGGAAGGGCAGCAACGTAATCAGGAAGGACTGAAAGCCCGATTGCTGCTGTTTCACCGCCTGAACAGGAATGTCTTCCTTGATCAGCAGCTGGGTGACCTCGGCATCGCCGGGCTTGATGGTGACATAGGTCGCGCCGCTTTGGGTGGTATAGCGAATCTGCTCACCATCCAGCGTCACATTCTTGACTTCGCCGCCTTCAACAGCGGTGACAAAGTCGGAATAGGTTTTTTCATTGCTCTGAAGTGTTCCGCCCTGACCACTGAAGAAGTTGAACAGTGCAAGGATCAGCAGAAACAGAACGACCCAGAAGGCGATGTTACGAGCGTTGCCCAAGGAAAATCTCCCAAAAGATTTCGGCAGATGGGGACCTGCCGGGTTGCTCTATAAAATAGAGATGATTCAAGCATGTTCAATGCGATAAAAGAGAAGAGTAAAACTCGGGTCTGTGCGAGGCGAATTCAGCCGACCAACCGTTTGAATAATCGGCCAGAGGTGCTGCCAGCAGGCTTTCCCCGCTCCAAACCGCGGGCGAAGACAAGAGCGCCTGGCGCGGTTTACCCAAGGCGCGCCACTCGGGCACCTGCGGCAAACCGGCCTCTCCCAGTGCGCGGACCTCGGCGTCTGCAGTCAGCGGCCCGGTCAAAACCCAGCGGTCATCCCAGACCTCCTGCGGGTTGGCGGTTTCCGTTGCCACCGCGTTTAGCTCTCTGCAAAACCACATTTTATCCTGATGCGGGATCAGAAGGCAGCCCGCCAGGGTCAGCGTCTGCCCTGCGCCAACAGCAGTAACTGCCTGATCAACGGCCGCCCCGCGCGGCGGGTAGCCCTGCCCCGCAATCCAGCCAATGATGCCGACGACCAGCCGCCTTTGGATTTCCACAGGAAGCAGTCCAAAACCGTTACGGTCGATACAGACATCCCCGCCGTCCACTTTCGCGAACTTTCGCGCGGATTCCTGCGTATAAAGCGCCAGCGCCTCACGCGCTTGTGCAAGATTTTCAGCGACCCGGGCCAGAGATTGTGCCGAAATCCCAAGCGCCCCAAGCCCCGTCAGTGCCTCGCGCGCCTTGATCCGATCGAATTTCTGATCGTGATTCGAGGGATCTTCGATCCATCCTTCACCAAGGTCCGACAAGTAATCCCGCAAGCTTTGGCGCGTGACCCCCAGCATCGGACGCAACAGAGTGACTTCGTTCTGATCCCGCGCATAAGGCATACCTGAAAGACCACGGACCCCTGCCGCCCGGCCCAGCCGCATCAGCACCGTTTCGGCCTGATCATCTGCGGTATGGCCCAGAGCAATCGCCGGGATGTCATTGCGTCGCGCCCAGTCGGTCAACAACCGGTATCGCGCCTGCCGCGCCTGATCCTGCAAGTTTCCCGCACCATCCCAGCCCTGCCACAGCAGCGTTTCGTGGGGGATGCCCAGACGCGCGGCCAGTTCGGCCACCTGATCGGCCTCGGCGGCCGCTTCGGGGCGTAGGCCGTGATTCACCGTCGCGGCAAACAGCCGGATTGGTTCGGTTTGTGCAATTTCGTGCAGCAGACGCAGCAAAGCCACCGAATCTCCGCCGCCCGAGACGGCAACACCCAAACGCGGCGGCAACCGGTCAGGCAGCCGCGCGCGGAGTTCGGATCGGAGCGTGTCGGCCTGCTTGGTCAAGAACAGCCCAGCGACGCCATTTCCTGCGTGGCGGCGGATGCGGTGGCCGAGGCCGGAAAGCGCACGCCAACCTCGGACAGGGTGATGCAGGCCTGATCGGTCTGGCCAAGACGCCCAAGTGCGGCCCCCAGTTCGAACAGGGCTTCGGGCGCGAATGCGCCTTCGGAATCACCGGTGAAGCTGGCCAGGAACGCCCGAGCCGCCTCACGCGTGTCACCCAGACCTTCCAGCGCCTGCCCGCGTTTCAGGTTAGCCTCGGGCGCAAGGGGGCTGCCGGGGTATGAGGTTTCGAATTGCGCAAACTGATCGGCGGCGGCCTGAAAGTTGCCCTCGGCCAGAGCCAGCGCAGCGGCATCGAAATCTGCCTGTTCACCTACCGCCAATTCTCCCTGTTCGATCACCGGAGGCGTCGTTGGTGTTGCAGTTGCTGCTGCGGTGATCTGCGTATCTCCGCCAAGGGTCGAGGTTTCACCCAATGTGCTCAGATCACCACCTTCCAGCTCAACCAGACGGAATTCCAGATCGCCGATCCGGTTGGTGCCATCAGTCACAATGTTCTGCACCCGCTGATTCAACTGTTCGGTCTGCCGGGTCAGACGTTGCAATTCAGCCTCGATGGCGTCCACCCGTTCCAAAACGGAACTGCCGGACAGGTTCGGGGCCGGAGAGCCGGTGGTCGAAAACTCGCGCTTCAGGCGCTGAACTTCCACATGCAGCACCGTCAGTTCCTGCCGGATATCCGCCAGAGTCTGCTGATCCTGCGCTTGTGCCATACCCGCGGTCGCAACAACCGCGGCCAGAACCCATCCTGCAACTTTCATCGTCTTACCCCAAGGTTGAACCGGTCAGCACCGTCACCGCGCGGCGGTTCTTGGAATAGCAATCCTCGGTGCTGCAAATCTCGATCGGGCGTTCCTTGCCATAGCTGACAGTGGTCAGACGGTTGCCCGCCACACCGCGCGAAATCAGAAACTCGCGCGCGGCATTGGCCCGGCGTGCGCCCAGAGCGAGGTTGTATTCGCGTGTGCCCTGCTCATCCGCATGGCCTTCGATAGTGGCCACATAATCCGGGTTCGCCATCAGCCAATCGGCCTGCCCTTGCAGAATCTGCTGCGCCTGCGGTGTCAAAGTCGACTGGTCCACCGAGAACAACACCCGGTCGCCGATGGTTTGCTCGAAATAGGCCGGCGAGCGCGGATCGCTGGGCGAGCCCGGTGCGATTGCGCCATTCGCGCCGTTGCCGAAACCACCACCCAGCGCGGACGGATCATTGTTGGTACAAGCGGCCATCACGCTCAGCGTGCCCAAGGCCAGGATTTTGCCCAATACGTTCATTTCAAGTGCCTCGTTGTTTTATCGGTTTATTGCCGTCTCTGTAGCACAGTGCAGGTTTTTTGTGAACTTTTCCAAGCCCCTGCCCCGATCAATTCTGCAATGGGCCCCATGACGGGTCACTGCCGCCATCCGGGGTGCGCACAGGGCGCAGGTTCCGCCCCGAGATATCCACCGAATACAAGCTGGCCCGGCCGCTGGCCCCCTGCGTTTCGCGGGTGAACATGATGACCCGGCCGTTGGGCGACCAAGTGGGGCCTTCGTCCAGGAAAGACGAGGTCAGCAGACGTTCCTCACTGCCATCGGTGCGCATGACACCGATATGGAACCGGCCCTTGTTCTGTTTGGTAAAGGCGATCAAATCCCCGCGCGGCGACCAGACGGGCGTGCCGTAACGGCCTTGCCCGAAACTGATCCGGGTCGCCTCGCCGCCATTTGCGGGCATGATATACAGTTGCGGCGTACCGGAGCGGTCGCTTTCAAACACGATCTGAGAGCCATCCGGCGAATAGCTGGGCGCGGTCTCAATCGCCGGCGTGTTGGTCAGGCGCACGCTTTGGCCCGAGGCAATGTCCATCTTCCACAGATCGGTGTTGCCGCCCTGAATCAGCGAATACACAATCGACCGCCCGTCCGGCGAGAAGCGCGGCGAAAAGCTCATCGTGCCGTCCTGTGTTTTCAATTCGGTCCGGCGGACGCGGTCCACGTCCAGAACGTAAATACGCGGTTGGCCGCTTTCGTAGCTGGTATAAAGCAATCGGTCGCCCGTGGGCGAAAAGCGCGGGGCCAGAACGATGGCGGCGCTGTCGGTCAGGTACTGCACATTCGCGCCGTCGTAATCCATGATCGCCAGACGCTTCAGGCGCTGATCCTTGGGGCCACTCTCGGAAACAAACGCCACGCGACTGTCAAAATAACCGCCTTCACCAGTGATCCGGCTATAGACCTGATCGGCCACCTTATGCGCCATGCGCCGCCAGCCATCGGTGGTACCTGCAAATTGCAGACCATTGCCCAGTTCCTGACCCGAGAATACATCCCACACCCGGAACCGTACCGTCAGGCGGTTGCCCGAGACGTTCACTGCACCGGTCACCAGCGCCTCGGCATTGATGGCTTTCCAGTCGGCGAACTGGACCGGGGCCTCGAAACTGCTGACCCGGCTGATGAAAGCCTCGGGTGCGATTTCGCGGAACAGCCCAGTGCCCGTCAGATCGGCCGCAACGACCCGAGAGATGTCGTTGGCGTATTGCGTCGCCGCAGGGCCATCTGGCACGAAGTTCGGCACGGCAAAGGGCAAGGGCTCGATGATCCCCTGATCCAGTTCCAGACGCAGCGGTCCGCTCTGGGCATGTACCGGTGCCGCCAAAATCGTCAGGCCAAGCAACAGGCTGGTCAGAAATCTCATCATTTGATCCGCATCCTCTCGGGATTGAATGTAATCTCAATATCCCGCCATTGGTCGTATTTGTCAGCAGGCAGGGTGTATCCTTTGGCGCCACAGCGCAAAATTGCTCGTCTGGCGGCTTCATAGGCTTGTTTCGCTGACGCCGCTGTGCCGCCAGAGCTGTCGATCATGCGCAGGCTGCCGCCGACGATCTTGCCGTCCTGGGTCAGCGAAAACCCAACAACCACAACAGTTTGCAATGCGTCCGTGGACAAGGAACCCACGTTCCAGCACTTAGACACGGCCAGACGCATGGCGTCTTTCTCTCCGCTGGTCAGCGGCGGGCCAGAGGGCTCGCTGCCCTGCCCCAATGCCTCGGCCAGGGCATCGTCGATTGCAGTGTCGTCCTGCGCAGGCTCGGGCGGCGTCGGGTCCCGCTCTTCGGCCACTTCGGGCTGTGCAGGAGGAGCAGGCCGGTTCGGCCGCACCCGCGGTCGCGGAGAGGTGCGCGGGGCGTTGTCCTTGGTCTCTTCCGCCTCGGTCACGATCTCATCGGTCGCCTCTTCCGGGGCGGTCTGATCCTGCTGTTCCTCTTGGGTTTCGGCCCCTTCATCCAACGACACGGCGGGAGTCTCCACCTCGTCCGGCTGCGCCTCGGGCGGTGGCGGCGCGATGGGTTCCGGTGCCACCTTGTCGGCGGGGCGCGGCTGCGCCTCGGGACCCGGAGGCACCGGCAGCACTTCGGTCACGGGCTCGGGCTGTTCCAGCGTCGGGGGTTCCTCAACCACTTCGGGTTCGGGCGGTTCCTCGACCGGATCGGGCACCGGGTCGGGCTCTGGTTCCGGGGGTGCCACGACCTCGGGCGGGGTCAGTTCCTCTTCCACCGGCGCGGGTGGGATCACCTCTTCCTCGGGTGCTTCAGGTGGTTGCAAGGCGGCGGGGGTCGGCACCTCGGGGGCGGCGCGCTGCGCGGTCATCGCTGCAAATTGCTCACCCGTGACCACCGACACCTCCTGCACCGGAATCGGCAGGGGTTCGGACCGGAATGTTCCGCCGAAAAAAGCCCATCCAATCAAAACGACGTGGGCAATTGCCGAGATCTTGGTGCCGGTATCCACCGTGCGGCCTCACTCTCCGCCTTCTTCCAGCGTCGGGCCACCGGTGTCTGTCACCAGGCCCACATTGGAAAACCCACCTGCGTTCAACGCGCCCATGATCTGCATCACCTGCGCGTAAGGGATCGCCCCGTCGGCCCGCAGGAACACGCGGTCGCTGCTGCGTTCTGACGCAATCGCGCGCAATTTGCCAATCAACTCTTCACGCACGACATCCGTAGTCTGAATCTGCACCCGGCCATCTGCGGTCAACGTCACGGTCAGCGGTTCCTCGTTGTCGCCGGGCAAGGCGCTGGCCGCCGTTTTCGGCAAATCCACCGGCACTCCTACGGTCAGCAGCGGGGCCGCCACCATGAAAATGATCAGCAACACCAGCATGACGTCCACAAATGGGGTCACGTTGATCTCGGCCATCGGCTGTGCGCGGCCGCGGCGCCGCCCGCGTCTGCGTCCATTCCCGCCGCCGTTTTGCTGAACTGCCGCGCCCATGTCAGCTGTCCAGCTGCCGCGACAGGATGGTGGCGAATTCGTCGGCAAAGGCCTCGTAGCCGTTGACGATCCGGTCGCTATCCGCGCTGAGTTTGTTGTAGAAAATCACCGCCGGGATTGCTGCCAGCAGGCCCAGACCTGTGGCCAGCAGCGCCTCCGCAATACCGGGGGCCACAACGGCGAGGTTGGTATTCTGCTGTTCGGCAATCTCGATGAATGCGTTCATGATGCCCCAGACGGTGCCGAACAGGCCGATAAAGGGCGCGGTCGAACCGACAGTTGCCAGAATGGACAGGCCCTTTTGCAGCCCCTCGGCCTCTTTCGCGATCGCCACGTCCATCGAGCGGTCGATCCGCGCCGTAGCCCCGGCGATCAGCCCGCCATCGGTGCGATGCGACCGTCGCCATTCGATCATCCCGGCCGCAAAGATTTTTTCCGAACTGCCATCGGGCTGAGTGCCAATCTGTTCGAACAGCTCATCCAGAGGGTTCCCGGACCAGAAGCTTTCGTCAAACCCCTGTGCCTCACGACGGGCACCGCGATAATTGATCAGTTTCTGAATGATGATCGCCCAGGACCAGATCGATGCGCCAACCAGCATCAGCATCACCAGTTTGACGATAAATGTCGCGCGGGCATACAGCCCCCACATGGAGAAATCGATCTCCTGCGCCAGCGCCAGCGTTTCAGCTTCCATGAACCTGCTCTTTTTTGCCTGATGGCCGTTGGTTTGGCCTTGTTTTGTCAAACGCTAACCCAGATGGTCCTGAAAAGCCAACAGAACCACCCCAGTGCCGCAATTTGTTACAACAATGCGCGAATCTCTGCCGGAAGCCGCACCGGTTTACCCCGAGCGTTCATGCAAACTGCGGTGACGGTGGCGCGAAAAACCTCGGTTTCGCCCCGCTTTATCAACTGCCCCATGGTAAGCCGCACGCCCGAGCGGGACAGGAATTGGGTTTCGATGGTCAGTTCATCGTCGAACTTCGCCGTCGCCAGATAATCCGCCTCGATCCGCCGAATGACCCAGACAACCCCGTCGTCGCGCATGGCGTTCTGGTCGTTGCCCAGACGACGCACATAATCCGAGCGGGCACGTTCGATGTATTTCAAATAATTCGCGTGATAGACCACACCGCCCATGTCGGTGTCTTCATAAAAAACCCGGACCCGGTAGATATGCGTGTCTTGCGCTTGGGTGCTTTCAGCCATGGTCACACATCCGGTCATTCAATCCGCTTTAAACATCTGGCTCGGGGCGAGCCTCCCTCAACAGATGCACCCCCGTCAGCGGTCGTGCAATCCCTGCGGGACTACAAATTTCGGCTTACACGGTCCTCGGTATCGAAATCCCGTCCTTTGCCGACTAACCTGCGAAAATTGAGATATGAACATAACAGGTGATTGAATGGCAGGATCGCACGGAAAGAAGGGCAGATTTCCGCTTCCCATCCTGCAGGGCATCCTGCCGATCCACCGCTCGGCCCTGCCAGCCGAGGTTCTGGCCGGGCTGACATTCGCCTGCCTCGCGATCCCCGAGGTCATGGGCTACACCAAGATCGCTGGCACTCCGGTCGTGACTGGGCTGTATACGATCCTGATCCCGATGGCTTTGTTTGCCCTGTTCGGATCATCGCGGCATTTGGTGGTGGGGGCGGATTCCGCCACAGCAGCGATCACGGCATCGGCGCTGGCAGGTATGGCGGTCTCGGGGTCGTCCGAGTATCTGGCGCTGGCCTCGCTGCTGGCACTGATGGCGGCCGTGCTGTTGATTGCAGCCCGTCTTGTCGGCCTGGGGTTTCTGGCGGATTTCCTGTCACGCACGGTACTGGTCGGATTTCTGACAGGCGTGGGCATACAGGTGGCCAGCGGCGAAATCCCCGGAATGCTGGGGATCGAAGGCGGAGGTCACGGAACCCTCGCCAAGCTCGGGGATGTCGCACGGCACTACGCCCAAACACATTGGCCAACGGTCGCCGTATCCGCTGCAGTGCTGGCAGTTGTCATCGGGTGCAAACGGCTGTCCCCCAAGCTTCCCGGCCCGCTATTCGCCATACTGGGCGTCATTCTGTGCAGTTGGGCGTTTCAGTTCAGTGCATCCGGCATTGGCGTTCTGGGCACGGTTCCCGGCGGTCTGCCCGCCCTGTCGATCCCGGACATGGATTGGAGCTGGCCGCTGTTCAAACAGCTCTTGCCTACGGCATTGTCCATCTTTGTGGTGATCCTGGCGCAAAGCGCAGCCACCTCGCGCGCCTACGCGGCACGCTACGATGACAAGTTCAGTGAAAACACCGATCTTGTTGGCCTCGGGCTGGCCAATCTGGGCGCGGCCTTTACCGGAACCTTCGTGGTCAACGGCAGCCCCACCAAGACCGAGATGGTGGCCAGCGCCGGTGGCCGCAGCCAGATCGCGCAACTGACGACAGTTGCAATTGTCCTTGTTGTGATCCTGTTTCTGACCGGCCCTCTGGCGTTTCTGCCGAACGCTGCCCTATCGGCCGTAGTGTTTCTGATCGGCGTCAAGCTGATCGACCTCAAAGGCCTTGCTGCCATATACAGGCAGGCCCGGTCCGAGTTCTGGATTGCAATCACCACCGCCGCCGTGGTGGTTCTGGTTGGCGTCGAGCAAGGGATTATCTTTGCAATGGTCCTGTCGCTGATCGATCACACGCGCCGGGGCTACCGGCCCAAGAATGCAGTGATCGTCAAAAGCGATGATGGCGGCTGGCGGTCGAAACCCATCACTGCCCCAAACCATTTTGAGCCGGGCCTTGTGATCTATCGTTTTTCCCACAGCCTATACTACGCCAACACCCAACGCTTGTCGGATGAAGTCACGGCCATCGTCAACCAATCCGACCCGCCGCTGCGCTGGTTCTGCATCGATGCCTCTGCTGTCGATGATATCGACTTCACCGCTGGCTATACGCTGCGCAGCCTCCACGACCTGCTCAAGTCCAAAAACATCAAGCTGGTTTTTCTGCTGGTCGAACCCAATGTCCGTAAAGAGCTTGATCGCTACGGGATCACGGATCTGGTTGGGGACGACGCCTACTTCGAATCAGGGAACGCCCTGATCAGAGCGTTTCATACTCGGGGCAAACCGCCCTCCTGACCCTTATTGCGGCGGCTGCATCCGCGCGAACAGCCGCAAAACATGAGACGCGTCCTGTGCCGCCCCCGGCAGAACCGGATCATAGGCCGCCCGGATCAGCTCGGCGATGTCGGGGCGCAGGACTGTTGTATCTCCGGCCACTGCCAAAGGGGACTGGGATCGAAAGGCGGTATCCGACCACAGCAAAATGGTCTGCACAACCTGGCTGAGCGCCAATGCCTCAGCAGGCACCTTGGACATCTCTTTGTCCATCCGCAGAAAAACAAAGGCGGCACGGATCGCGCCATCTTCCTCGAACCGGAAGATGCGATACTGGTTGGCGTCTGCCGAAACCAACCGCTCGACCAGAGGCGCAAGATCAGGGATCAACCGATCCAGATCCGGAACCTCCAGCAACTCCTGCCAGTCGCGGAAGAAAAAGATCATGCAATTGGCACCAAGCTCCGGGTCGGTCTCGGCCATCTTGTGCCCGGCCAGCGCCACCACGGCCTCGAACGCCCCCTTGACGGTGGCCAGCGTTTCATCCTGAACACCAAAGACGATGGGCACGATGGGCCGCCCCCAGCGGGCAAACAGAAACTCGCCACTTTCGCGGGTGAACAACGTCTGGATGTCTTCGGGGGTCACGCCCAATCCTTCATCTTTTCGAAAATACTCTCGCCGAAGGCATAAAATCTCTTTGACCCGGCTTCAACCAAACAGATCGCTTTGCCCTCTGGGTGCGGCCATCCCCAAATGCGTCCATGCCTTTTGGGCCAGCATTCGACCGCGCGGCGTGCGCTGGATCAGACCCTGTTGCAACAGATACGGCTCAATCACTTCTTCCAGCGAATCCCGGCTTTCCGAAAGGGCCGCGGACAAGGTCTCAATCCCCACCGGCCCACCTGCGTAGTTCTCGGCAATCAGCTTCAGATATCGCCGGTCCGCGCCATCCAAACCCAGGTTATCGACACCCAGCCGGGTCAAAGCCCCGTCTGCCAGTTCGCGGGTAATCCGCCCATCGCCTTCGACAATGGCGAAATCCACCACACGCCGCAGCAGCCGCCCGGCGATCCGCGGCGTCCCACGCGAGCGGCGGGCGATCTCACGCGCGCCGTCGTCATCGGCTGGCGCACCCAGCTTGCGAGCGTTGCGGGTGACGATCTCATGCAACTCATCGACCGTGTAGAACTGCAGCCGTGTTGGAATACCGAACCGGTCGCGCAAGGGCGTCGTCAACAGACCCATCCGCGTGGTTGCTCCGACCAGAGTAAAGGGCTGTAGCTCAATCCGAACCGTGCGCGCGGCGGGGCCTTCGCCAATCACCAGATCCAGTTCAAAATCCTCCATCGCCGGGTACAGCACCTCTTCTACCGCCGGGTTCAGACGGTGAATCTCGTCGATGAACAATACATCCCGCGATTCCAGATTGGTCAGGATCGCCGCCAGATCACCTGCCTTGGCCAGCACCGGCCCCGAGGTCATGCGGAAATTCACCCCCAGTTCGCGCGCCATGATCTGTGCCAGTGTCGTCTTGCCCAGACCCGGAGGCCCGTGGAACAGCGTGTGATCCATCGCCTCGCCTCGTTGCCGGGCGGATTGGATGAACACGCGCAAGTTTGCGCGGGCCTCGGCCTGACCGATAAATTCGTCCAGCCCCTGAGGGCGCAGGGCGCGGTCATTGTCCTCGGGCAGAGGGTCCGGGCGCAGGGTGGGATCGGCATCTACCATTCAGTCACCCTTTCGGTGCAAGCAATTTCAGCGCCGCGCGGATCAGGTCGGCCTCACCGGCATCCGGCAAGCTGGCCGCTGCTTCGGCTACGGCAGAGGCGGCGTCGGAAGGTCCATAGCCCAGATTGGACAGGGCCGACAATGCACCCGCCGAGGCCGCCGCCGATCCCAAGGCCGGTTTCGCTGCCCGTTTCGTAGCCGGTGCAGGTACGGCGGATTCGACAACCTCCAAGGCGGGTCCGTCCATCGCCTCGGTCACAGTTCCGCCCATTGCCATGACACCCGGCGCCTTGTCCTTGAGGTCCAGCACGATCCGCTGCGCCGTCTTCGGCCCCACGCCCTTGGCCGCCTTAACCGCGCCCCAGTCGCCCAAGGCAATCGCCCGGCTGACCCCATCCGGCCCCAGCGCTGACAAAATGGCAAGCGAGACCTTGGCTCCGACACCCTGAACCGAGCACAAAAGGCGATGCCATTCCTTCTCGACCAGAGACAGGAACCCATAAAGCTGCATCAGGTCTTCACGCACGACCATGTCGGTATAGATCGAGACCGCCTCTCCCACGCCCGGCAAAGCCGCCATGGTGCGGTCCGAGCAATAGACGATGTACCCAACCCCGCGCACGTCGATCAGCACGTGATCCGCCGCGCGATAATCCAGCCGTCCTGTCAGTTTTCCAATCATGCCCGTACCTCTTTCATCCGCGCATGCGGTGCTGTGCCGTAATACGAGTGACAGATGGCAATCGCCAGAGCATCCGCCGCATCCGCGCCTTTGGGCTGACAGCCCGGCAATTGCAGTTTGACCATGTGCAGAACCTGCTCTTTCTCGGCGTGACCAACACCCACGACGGTTTTCTTGACCCGGTTGGGCGCGTATTCCCCCACCGGCAGCCCAGCCTGCGCCAGCGTCAGCAGCGCCACACCGCGGGCCTGACCCAGCTTCAGCGTACCTGCGCCATCCTTGTTGACGAAGGTCTGTTCGATGGCGGCCTGATCGGGTTGGTGTTCGGCAATGACCTCGACGATCTGATTATGCAGCGACAGCAACCGTTCGCCCAGATCGTCCCCGTCGGACTTGCATAAACCATTCGCAACATGACTCAGGCGGCTGCCATGCGATTCGATGACGCCCCATCCCAGGGTCCTGAGCCCCGGATCAATGCCCAGAATTCGCATTTTTTGCCTCAGCCTGCTCGGGTTTTTGTGATCTTTCTTACGGATTAGCACGAAGCGTGAACATTTTCCAAGCGAATTGACCCCGCGCCTGAAAACGACACGCCTGTCTCAGGGGCGACAAAACGGCCTGTTTGCGACTGCGGAAAGTCCGAATTCGACACGCTTTCTTACCGCCTAATGGCCTATAAATTAAAGGTTTTTAAGGATTCAGCACCCTTGCAAAAAACGCATAGGACACATGCAAATTCCGCACTTGCGCGACCAGATCGACGGAACTAGATGCCGCGTATATCGGATGATCAAAAGTTAAACACTAACCAGAAGGAAACAGGATATGGCTGCACTGGACACCACTCGCACCACCACTGGCTCGTTCGGCCTCGTCGGCCGTATCGGCGAAACTTTCGCATCGGTCGTGAACGCCGTTGTCGAATGGAACGACGCCCGCGTGACACGCAACGTGCTGAGCGGTCTGACAGATCGCGAACTGGAAGATATCGGTATGTGCCGCGGTGATATTGACGTCGTGGCAGAAGGTCGTCGCTAAGAGACAACCACCACTCACTCGCCCCACTCCCCTATGGGGCACACAAAGAACGCCGCGCATCTCATGATGATGTGCGGCGTTTTTCGTCAAAGCTGATCGGTTCAGTGAAGGAAGCCGCTGATCTGGGCCGCCAGATACTCGGACACCGGGTCGACTTGCATGACCCATGCGCCGGCTTTTTCAACAGATGTCCCCTGCGCCAGACTGTCGACGCGATACTGATAGGCCGAAGCCCCCAAGCTTGTTAGCAAAAAGACCTTGAACGCGAACAGGCCCAAAAAACACCCCACAAGTGCCTTGACCGGAAGCGCAGATTTGACCCGCTGCGGCCTCATGACCACAAGGCCATCCTTACGCATCGTGGCGCGATAGCCCCGGCTTAGCTTGGCGTGTTTCTTGTTCAGGCGATGAACGCGCTGATCGAATTCCAGTTGTTTTCCCGTCATGGCAGCCTCCAAAAACCGCCCCCGTAACCACGTTATGACGGTAGTTACAGATTGCGACAAAAAAGAGGCAAGAATCTACGGAACTCCTGCAAATGGTCTAATTTAGGCCTTTTTTGCACAAAATTAGCGTAGTCCATTCACCAATTTCATCTCTTTTGGTCAGATTGAACCCGTTTTGTAAATAAACCGAGACCACGTCATCGGCCTGTTCATTGAGGATTCCCGACAGGATCGCATATCCACCACCCCGCAGATTCGCCGCAATTTCGGGGGACAAGGCGACCAGCGGGCCTTTGAGAATATTGGCAAAAATCAGATCGTAGGGGGCGTGCGACTGCAGGTCGGGGTGGTCGAAACCGGCGGCCTCGACGCAATCCACCTGCCCCGACATGCCATTGGCCTTGAGGTTGGCTTCGGCCACATCCACCGCGACCTGATCGATGTCACTGGCGATGATATCGCCGTCCCAAACCCGCGCCGCTGCCATCGCCAGAACCGCGGTGCCGCAGCCGATATCGGCCACTTTGGTCGCTGCAAACCCGTCGTTCAGAAGGTGATCCAGCGCCTTGAGGCAGCCCAGCGTGGTGCCGTGGTGACCGGTGCCAAAGGCCATTGCGGCCTCGATCAGCAGGGGGATGCGCCCCTCGGGCAGCTTGTCGGCATCGTGGCTGCCATAGACAAAGAAGCGGCCAGCCTCGACCGGGGCCAGTTCACGGCGCACATGGGCAACCCAGTCGGTTTCGGGCAGTTCCGAGACCACAAAGGGTTTTGCCTCGAACGCGGCGGCCAGAACAGCCAGAGCGGTTTCGTCAGGCGCTTCGGTGAAATAGCCGCCGACCTCCCACAGGCCCGAGCCATCCTCGACCTCGAACACGCCAACGCCGGTGGGCTCCGGGTCCAGTCGCTCCATCGCTTCGCCCAGACCTTCGGCAGCTTTCTTGCCGGTCAGAGTGGTAAGCGCGGTGAATGTGGGCATGGGGGCCTCCTGTCTCAGTTGAGACAGCGCCTAGGGCGTGGGCCCGCCAAGGTCAAGCATTTGCGCCTATTCGGCGAGGGCCGGGGCGTATTTCGACAGGATGGTTTCATTGCCGGGCTCGGGGTGGCGCGGGATCAGCAGCGACAGGGCCAGTGACACCAACGCCATGGCAGCGGCCAATCCAAAGACTGCACCGGGCGACACGACCCAAAGCAGCCCCAGCAGCGCAGGCAGGAACACGGCTGCAATGTGGTTGATGGTAAAGGCCACCGCAGCCGTCGGCGCGATATCCGCCGGGTCGGCGATCTTCTGAAAATAGGTCTTCAACGCCAGCGCCAGAGCAAACAGCACGTGGTCGATCACATAAAGGATCGCTGCCAGCAGCACACCCCAGCCGAACCAATAGATGCCGCCATATGCGGCAAAGACGATGGCCAGCCCCGTGTATTCGAAAATCAGCGTGCGCCGCTCACCAAACATCGACACCGCTTTACCCAGCATCGGGGCTGCGGCCATGTTGATCACGAGGTTGATCAGATAGAGGCTGGTCAATTCGTGCACTTCAAAGCCGAATTTCTCGACCATCATGAAGCCTGCAAAGACAACGAAAATCTGCCGCCGTGCGCCAGCCATGAATTGTAGTGCATAGTACAGCCAGTACCGTTTGCGCAGGATCAGCTTTTTGGTCTGGGGCGTGGGCGCATTGAATTGCGGATAGGCCAGCAGACAGAACAGCGCCAGCAGGGCGGTTACCCCACCCGCAGCCATGAACACGAAGTCGTAGGACAGATCGAGCCGGTCCCAGGTCAGCACGATCAGGCCATAGACCACCGCCGTGGCCGCCGAGCCCATAGCAACCAGCCAGCCCAGCACCTGCGGCGCGCGATCCTTGGGCAGCCATTGCAATTGCAGAGACTGGTTCACCGTTTCGTAATAGTGAAAGCCAATCGAACTGAACAGCGTCACGAACAGCAGCCCGCCCAGGCTTGGGAACCATGCGGTCACCGCCGTCGCCACGCCCAACATCATCAGCGAGATCATCGCCAGCACCTGTTCGCGGACGAAAATGATCACCGCAATCACGCCAACGGCCAGAAAGCCCGGGATCTCGCGCACCGTATGCAGCAACCCGATATCCGCACCGTCGAAATTGGCAACCTCGATGACGAAGTTGTTGAGCAGCGCGCTCCATGCGTTGAAGGCGATGGGCATGGTCAGCGCCATCACGAACAAGAGCGTGATTGGGCGGCGCCAGAACGGCAGGCTCTGCGCCTCGGAAAGCGGCATGGGTGTCAGCATGGGACTCCCTCTACGCCCATTTTCGCGGTTTGGCGAGGGCCAAGGACGCGATGCACACTGGCTCTGCGTTGGCGCAGGGTCAGTAAAAGTTCTGCGGGTCGATATCGACGGTCAGGCGGATATCCCCTTTTAGGCGCAGCGGAGCAATCCATCGGGAGATGGCATCCTGTATGGGCGCGCCTTTGGGGGCTTTGACCAGCAAGCGTACGCGGTGCCGCCCCCGGATACGCGCAATCGGCGCCGGAGCCGGGCCGAAAACCTGCGCCCCGATGTCACGCAGCGGTGCATCGTTTCGGGCCATTGCATTGCCGATATCAAAAACCGGCCCGACCTCTGGCCCCGACAACACGATCCCCGCCATACGCCCATAAGGCGGTACTCCGGCGGCCTGCCGCCCAGCGGCCTCTGCTTTCCAGAACCCCTCTTCATCGCCTGACAGAATGGCGCGGATCACCGGGTGTTCCGGCTGAAAGGTCTGCAACAGCGCCTGCCCTGGCTTGTCCGCCCGGCCCGCCCGGCCCGCGACCTGCCGCATCAATTGGAACGTCCGTTCTGCGGCCCGCAGGTCAGCCCCATGCAGGCTGAGATCGGCGTCGATCACCCCTACCAAGGTCAGCTTGGGAAAATTATGCCCCTTGGCAACCAGTTGCGTGCCGATGACAATATCCGCATCGCCCTCGGCAATCTCTTCGATCTTGGCCTTCAGGGCACGGGCAGAACCAAACAGATCAGAACTGAGCATCGCGATCCTGGCCTCGGGGAAAGTTGCCTCGGCCTCTTCCGCCAGCCGCTCGATCCCTGGCCCGACCGGAGCCAGTTTCCCTTCGACCCCGCAGGACGGGCAGGTGTCGGGCATCGGTTTGGTCTCACCGCATTGGTGGCACATCAGACGTTTCAGGAACCGATGCTCAACCATCCGCGCATCGCAATGATCGCAAGCGATCTGCTCGCCACAGGCCCGGCACAGCGTCACCGGCGCATAGCCGCGGCGGTTGATGAACAGCAGCGACTGTTCGCCCCGCTCGATCCGCTGCCGCACCGCCTGCCGCAGAGACGGAGAAATCCACGTTCCCGGCTGCATCTGCTCGGCCCGCATGTCGATGGGCTTCATCTCGGGCAGCACCGCCGCCCCAAAGCGTGATGTCAGGTCCAGCCGTTCATACTTACCGGCCTCGGCATTGGCCCAGCTTTCCAGCGAGGGCGTGGCGCTGGCCAGAATCACCCGCGCGCCGCAGATGGCAGAGCGCAGCACCCCCATGTCCCGCGCGCTATAGTGCACCCCGTCTTCCTGTTTGTAAGAGGTGTCGTGTTCCTCATCGACCACCACCAGCCCCAGATTGCGGAACGGAAGGAACAACGCGGACCGCGCGCCCACGACCAGCTGCGCGTCGCCCTGCCCGACCATCCGCCAGACCCGGCGGCGCTCGGTCATGGTCGCGCCCGAATGCCATTCAGCCGGACGCGCACCGAACCGCGCCTCGACCCGGGTCAGGAATTCTGCCGTCAGCGCGATCTCGGGCAGCAAGACCAGCGCCTGCCGTCCCATACGCAGGGCTTCGGCCACCGCCTCAAGATAAACCTCGGTCTTGCCCGAACCCGTCACCCCTTTCAGCAGCGTCGTGCCATAGTCGCCCGTCCGCTGCCCGGCCTGCAGCCGGATCACTGCAGCGGCCTGATCGTCGGTCAGGTCCTTTCCCGGCAAATCCGGGTCCAGATGCGGATAGGGCAGATCGCGCGGGCTGTCCTCTTCCCGCACAGCGCCCTGTTTCACCAGACCTTTGACCACCGAGGACGTCACGCCCGCCTGCTCGGCCAGCTCTTTTAGCGTAAACGCCAATCCGCCATATTCACGCAGAACCTCCAGCACACGGGTCCGCGCGTCGGTCATCCGATCCGGCTGATCATCACCAAGGCGGTAAATCTTGCGCATCGACGGCGGGTCCCCCAGCCCCGGCGCGCGGGTCGCCAGCCGCAGCATCGCAGGCATCGGCGTCAGCGTGTAATCGGCGACACGACCCAGAAACAACCGCATCTCCTCGCGCATCGGCGCGACCTCAAGCACCCGGATCACCGACCGTGCCTTGGCCAGATCAAAACCGCCTTGCCCCGGCCCCCAGACCACGCCCAGAACCTTGCGCGGCCCCAACGGCACCTCGACAAACGCGCCCAAAAAACACCCACCTTCGGGCGCCTTGTAGTCCAGCGTCCGGTCCAACGGCTGGGTGGTCAGCACGGCCACCAGCGCGCCTTGGTCGAAATACTCCTGAATGCTCACCGCATATCCTTGGGTCGGGGGTTTCAGCATGGGTCTCTTTGAGGTAAAGGCATCCGCAACCAAGGCCAACCCATCAAAGGACTGCCCTCATGAAATTCTTCGTAGACACAGCCGAGATCGACGCCATCGCCGAACTGAACGATCTGGGCATGGTGGACGGCGTCACCACCAACCCCTCGCTGATCCTGAAATCGGGCCGTGACATTCTGGAAGTCACCAAGGAAATCTGTGATCTGGTCGACGGTCCCGTATCCGCCGAAGTCGTCGCAACCGAAGCCGACGACATGATCGCCGAAGGCCGCAAGCTGGCCAAGATTGCCCCGAACATCGCCGTGAAGGTTCCGCTGACATGGGCAGGCCTGAAAACCTGCAAAACCCTCAGCGACGAAGGCCAGATGGTCAACGTGACCCTGTGCTTCTCGACCAATCAGGCGATTCTGGCTGCGAAAGCGGGGGCCACATTCATCTCGCCCTTTATCGGTCGTTTGGACGACATCAACCTCGACGGCATGGACCTGATCGCCGATATCCGTCAGGTCTATGACAATTACGGGTTCGAAACCGAAATCCTCGCCGCCTCGATCCGCACCGTGAACCACGTGACCGACAGCGCCCGCATCGGTGCCGACGTGATCACCGCCCCGCCCGCCGTGATCAAGAAACTGGCCGATCACCCCCTGACCGACAAAGGCCTTGAAACCTTCCTGGCCGACTGGGCCAAGACCGGTCAGAAAATCCTCTGATACTGTGCGCGACCGCGCGGCGCCGTCAGGCGCCGCGCCCGGCCCAACTGCAAAACCTGATCTTGGATCAGGATGTTGCAGGCGGGAGCCATTCCGACACACCCCCACATGAAATCCACTTTTGCCTGCATTTTTCCCAAGGCAATTCCCGTGTCTCGTGTTATAAGCTGCTCAACAAAAAAAGACCGGACGGGACATGAGCAGCAACACCAAACTCAAGGATAATCTCCGCGCCGCGATTCTGGCCGAACCGGACGCTGTGCTGGACGACAAGGATCTGATGCAGGCGCTGGTAGCCGCCAACGAACAGGCGCGCGGCGACAATGTCATAGACCTGCGCGGCATCGCCATGCAACGGCTCGAGGCGCGGCTGGACCGGCTCGAGGACACGCATCGCTCGGTCATCGCTGCGGCCTATGAAAACCTCGCAGGCACCAATCAGGTGCATCGTGCCATTCTCCGCCTGCTGGAGCCGGTGGAATTCGAGGATTTTCTGCGCACGCTCGGTGATGAAATTGCCGATATCCTGCGGGTGGACTACATCACCCTGGTGCTGGAAACCACTGTCCGGCAGGAAGACCCTGCCATCGAAAAGCTGGGTGGAGTGCTGACCGTGGTCGAACCGGGGGCTGTCGATGCCTACCTCCGTCAGGATCGCGGCGGTCCGGCCCGGCAAGTTGTCCTGCGCCCGATTGCACAGGCCAACCCCCGAATTTTCGGCGCCAAGGCCAACCAGTTCCGCTCGGAAGCATGTCTGAGTCTGAATTTGGGTGAAGGCCGCCTGCCCGGCATGATCGTCATGGGGGCCAAGGACGCCAACCACTTCACCCCGCAACTGGGCACTGACCTGCTGTCCTTCTTCGCTGGCGTGTTCGAACGCTCGATGCGCCACTGGCTGTCGTGAGCCTGATCTCCCCAGCCTGCCGCGATGCGCTACAGCATTGGCTGGACAGTCTGGGGGCATTGGCCGGACGGTCCGAGAACACGAAAACCGCCTATGGCGGGGATGTCACCGATTTCCTCTCTTTCATGACCCTGCATCATAGCGAACGCCAGGGACTGGCGGCTTTGGCCCGGATCACCGTGTCCGACATGCGCGCGTGGATGGCGGATCAGCGGGCCTCGGGCGTCGGCGCGCGGTCGCTGGCGCGCAAACTCTCGGCGGTCAAAAGCTTCTACCGCTGGCTGTCCGAGCGTGAGGGGTTCGAACCCACAGCCGTGCTGTCGATCCGCGCGCCCAAGTTCACCAAGAAACTGCCCCGCCCGCTGGCCGAAGACGCCGCTCGCGCCATGATCGAAACGGTCGAACTGCAATCGACCAACGATTGGGTCTCGGCCCGTGATGTGGCCGTGGTCACACTGCTTTACGGCTGCGGGTTGCGCATCTCTGAGGCCCTGTCCCTGACCGGTGCCGACGCCCCCCTGCCCGAAACCCTGCGAGTCGTCGGCAAAGGCAACAAAGAGCGGATCGTTCCCGTCCTGCCCGCCGCCCGCGCGGCCGTGGATCGTTATCTGCAGCTGTGCCCGCACCCGCAAGACAACGACAAGGCCCTGTTCCGCGGCGTGCGCGGCGGCCCGCTGAACCCGCGGGCCATTCAGGAGGTGATGGCCAAGGCGCGAATGCAGCTCGGCCTGCCCGCGACAGCCACGCCGCACGCTTTGCGACACAGCTTTGCCACTCATCTTCTGTCCGCCGGCGGCGACCTGCGCGCCATTCAGGAGCTGCTGGGGCACGCATCGCTCTCGACCACTCAAACCTATACGGCGGTCGATACGGCGCGATTGATGGAAATCTACAACCGCACCCACCCCAAAGCGTGATGTCTTCGCATCGCGACGTCGGGCAATCCCATTAACCCGGCTTTTGGTTTGCATCTGGCGAACGCATCGGTCATGACACCTGCATGACCCTCAGATTCAAAGCGCTTTTCGTCCATTTGTTCACCGCCACCGGCGCCGTTTTCGCCATGCTGGCCATGCTGGCCGCCGTCGAAGAAAAATGGAGCCTGATGTATCTGTGGCTGGTGGTCTCGTTCATTGTGGATGGTATCGACGGCCCTCTGGCCCGGCACTACCAGGTGAAAAAGAACGCACCCGAGTTCGATGGCGTGCTGCTGGATCTGATCATCGACTATCTGACCTATGTGTTCATCCCGGCTTTTGCATTGTTCAAATCCGGGCTTATGGACGGCTGGACCGGTTGGTTCGCGATCATCGTCATCACCTTTGCAAGTGCGATGTATTTTGCCGATACGCGCATGAAAACAAAGGATAACTCCTTTTCCGGCTTCCCCGGCTGCTGGAACATGTTCGTGATCGTGATTTTCGCGCTAGAGCCCAATTTCTGGATCATCCTGCTGCTGGTGTCGCTGCTGTCACTGGCGATGTTCCTGCCGCTGAAATTCATCCACCCCGTCCGAACCGAGCGCTGGCGCGCCGTATCGCTGCCCATAGCCTTTGCCTGGACCTTCTTTGCCGGATGGGCCGCTTGGGTCGATTTCCACCCCGAAAGCTGGGCGCATTGGGGCCTAGTGATCACCAGCCTCTATCTGGTGTCGGCGGGAATTGCACAGCAGATCATACCGCAGCGCAAAAGCGCGGATTACAGGACTTCCTGAACCTCGAACTCGGTGCCGTTATGGGTGAAGATGTCACCCTCTTGCAGGCCGACCATGGCCAGATAGATCGGGCTTTGGGTTGAGATCCCCATATAGGTCTTGCCGTCCACATCAAACCGCGTGGTCGAGACGCAGACCACAAATCGGCGATTGTTGAACTTGACCACCGCACCGGGCTGCACCGTGTCGGTCAAACCGAAATCGGTGTTTTCAATCACGTCGATCTTGGCGTGATGGGCGTGGACCGGCGCATCAAAGGCCGCCGCCAGATCCGCATTCTCGCGCGAGGCGGCAATGTCGTCCTTGTCGTGCCCTTCCCGGTCATCCAGCTGGGAATCCTTCAGGAAGGCGTCGTAATGCGCCTGGGCGGTTGCCAGTTCCTGCTCTTCCAGCGACATCAGTCGGTCAATGATGGCCTTCTTGCGGGCGGCCGGGTCTGTTTGGGCGGTCATGCAATGCGGTCCTTTGAATTCTCTGTCTGATACAAGTTGGGCTTCAAGCAACCGGATTGCAATAGAATTCCGCGCCTCAGATCAGCAGACCCGCTGCCCGTTCATGGCGCAGCAGGGCAACCTTGGTCTCGATCCCGCCGTCCCCGGAAAAACCGCCCAGACCGTTGGCCGCCAGCACCCGGTGACAGGGGATGATGACCGGAATCGGGTTGGCGCCGCAGGCTTGCCCCACAGGCTGAGCGGGTTGCCCAAGCTCTTTGGCGATATCGCCATAGGTGCGGGTTTCGCCCAAGGGAATGGCATACATCAGATCACAGACCTGTTGTTGAAACGCGGACCCGACAACGTGATACGGCAGGTCAAATCGATCCAGGCGACCCTGATCATAAGCTGTCAGTTGCGCGGCAGCCTCTTGCAGCAGAGGCGTCTCAGGCCCTTCGTCCCGGCCATTCCAGACAAGACGTGTGATGGCTCCGTCGGTTTCTTCGACACCAAGGCGGCCAAACTGGGTTTCAACGGCGATCATCGGCATGAGGGCAACGTTTCAGATCGCCGCTCCCTACGCAACGAAAAACCCCCGGCGTTTAAGCCGGGGGTCTGATCTTAGCTCAGCGCATCGTCGCAGCGTCCGCAGACGCCTTCGTGGGCGTGGCGGCCCACATCGGGAAGGATTTTCCAGCAACGCTGGCACTTTTCGCCCTCAGCCTTTTCGAATACCACCGCGACTCCTTCGATCTCCGGCACACGGAAGGCCTCGGCCGGGGCCGGGTCGCCAGTAACAGTCAGGCCAGAGGTGATGCACATGTCATCCACGTCAAAGGTCGCCAGCAGATCGCGGGTTTCCTGATCCTCGACATGCACGATCGGCGCGGCCTCAAGGCTGGAACCGATCACCTTGTCCTGACGCTGAACCTCCAACGCGGCGGTCACGGCGCGGCGCACGCGGCGCACTTTGGCCATGTAGGTTTCCATCACCTCGTTGCGCCAGTCGGCGGGCGTTTCCGGGAAGTCCACCAGGTGAACCGAGCTGTCGTCGCCCGGGAAACGTTCCAGCCAGACCTCTTCCATGGTGAACACCAGAACCGGGGCCAGCCATGTGGTCAGGCGGTGGAACAGGATATCCAGCACGGTGCGGGCCGCGCGGCGGCGCAGGCTGTCGCCGTCGCAATACAGCGCATCCTTGCGGACGTCGAAATAGAAGGACGACAGATCGACCGTGGCAAAGGTGAAGACCGCACTGAACACGCCCTGGAAGTCGAACGCGGCATAGCCCTTGCGGACCTGCTCATCCAGATCGGCCAGTCGGCTGAGGACCCAACGTTCCAGACGCGGCATCTCCTCGGGCGCGACGCGGTCGGCCTCGGTGAAATCGGCCAGCGAGCCCAGCATGAACCGCATCGTATTGCGCAAACGGCGATAGCTGTCGGCAGTGCCTTTCAGGATTTCAGGCCCGATCCGCTGGTCGGCGGTATAGTCGGTCTGAGCCACCCACAGACGCAGGATATCGGCGCCGTATTGCTTGACGACCTCTTCCGGCACGATGGTGTTGCCCAGCGATTTGGACATCTTGTTGCCCTTGGCATCCAGCGTGAAGCCATGGGTCACAACGTTGCGGTACGGTGCGCGGCCCTTGGTGCCGCAGGCCTGCAGCATGGACGAGTGAAACCAACCGCGGTGCTGGTCGGTGCCTTCCATATAGACGTCAGCAATCCCATCCTCGGTTCCATCTTCACGGTCGCGCAGAACGAAGGCATGGGTCGAGCCAGAGTCGAACCACACGTCCAGCACGTCGAACACCTGATCGTAGTCGTCCGGGTTGGCGATGCCGTCGAGAATCTGCTCTTTGAAGCCGTCGGTGTACCAGATATCGGCGCCGTCTTTCTCGAACGCCGCCTTGATGCGAGCGTTCAGGTCTTCGTTGCGCAGCAGGTAATCCGCATCGGTCGGCAGAGCCCCCTTCTTGGTAAAGCAGGTCAGCGGCACGCCCCAGGCGCGCTGGCGCGACAGAACCCAATCCGGACGCGCTTCGATCATGGAATACAGGCGGTTACGACCGGTCTGCGGGGTCCATTTCACCAGCTCGTCAATCGAGCGCAGGGCACGTTCGCGGATGGTATCGCCCATCTCGCCCATGCCATCGTTCAGCTTGCGGTCGACCGAGGCAAACCATTGCGGCGTGTTGCGATAGATGATCGGCGCCTTCGAGCGCCACGAATGCGGATAGCTGTGCTTGATCTTGCCACGCGCCAGCAGTCCGCCGACCTCGACCAGCTTGTCGATCACAGCCTTGTTGGCGTCACCCTCACCGCCCTTGCGGGACAGGATGAACTTGCCACCAAAGAACGGCAGATCGGCGCGGAAGCTACCATCGTCCATCACGTTGTAGGTGATGACCTGTTCCAGCATGCCCAGATCGCGGTAGAGTTCGAATTCCTCCATACCGTGCGAGGGCGCACAGTGGACGAAACCGGTCCCTTCGGTATCGGTCACGAATTCGGCGGCGCGGAAATCGCGGATGTCGTCCCATTCGCCATTGCCGCCCTCGGCCCCGGCCAGCGGGTGGGTCAGTTGCACGCCTGCAAGCTCATCCGTGGACACATCACGGACGCGGGTCCACTGGTCGTCGTTCAAGCGGGCGCGGCCCAGAACATCAGCGGCCAGATTGTCGGCCAGCAGGAACTTGTCGCCGACATTGGCCCAGCATTCATCGGGTGCTCCGGTGACTTCGTACAGGCCGTAAGAGATGTCTTTGCCGTACACGACCGCCTTGTTGGACGGCATGGTCCAAGGGGTGGTCGTCCAGATCACGACGAACGCGCCCACCAGATCAAAGGAAGGCATTGGAACCGACTCGACCGGTTCGTTTACATCTCCAGAAACCCGGCGAGTGGGGATGGTACCAGCACTTGCGACCTTGAACTTCACCCAGATGGTGAAGCTTTCCTTGTCGTGATACTCAACCTCGGCCTCAGCCAGAGCGGTCTTTTCGATGGGTGACCACATCACGGGTTTCGAACCCTGATAGAGCGTACCGTTCATCAGGAACTTCATGAACTCATCCGCGATCACAGCCTCGGCGTGATAGTCCATGGTGATGTAGGGATCGGGCCAGTTGCCGGTGATGCCCAGACGCTTGAACTCTTCACGCTGGATATCGATCCAGCCCTCGGCGAACTTGCGGCATTCCTGACGGAAGTCGACGACGTTCACTTCGTCCTTGTTCTTGCCCTTCTTGCGGTATTGTTCCTCGATCTTCCATTCGATCGGCAGGCCGTGGCAGTCCCAGCCCGGCACGTAACGCGCATCAAAGCCCATCATCTGATGGGAACGCACGATCATGTCCTTGATGGTCTTGTTCAGCGCGTGGCCGATATGCAGGTGGCCGTTCGCATAGGGGGGGCCGTCGTGCAGAGTAAAGGGCGCGCGGCCCTCTTTTTCGCGCAGGCGGTCATAGACGCCGATGGTCTCCCAACGCTCCAGCCATGCGGGTTCGCGCTTGGGCAGGCCGGCGCGCATGGGGAACTCGGTTTTGGGCAGGTTCAGCGTGTCTTTGTATTCAGGTGTCTGGATCGTGTCGGCGCACATTGGGGGCGTCCTTTGGATGATCTGGTCGTACTAGGATCGAAGCGGTCGGTGCGAAGTCTCAAACACCTTTGCCCGGCGTCTCAGAGGGTCAGAGCGCCGGGGATATAATTCGAATAATGATGGCCGTCCGGTCATGCATGGCCGCGCTTATAGGACGCCCGCGCCTAATGGTCCAGAGGGTTCGCCCCATGCGGCGAATGGCGCAGCTTGGCCCAACGGTTGAGCCACGCAAGGCCCGCCAGCGCAAGCCCCAACGCCAGCAGCGAGAATACCCGGATCAACCCTCCCAGCCCGGCGATATCGACCAGGAACACCTTGGCCACTGCCAGCCCGATCACAGCCAGCCCCGCCTTGCGCATCAGATCGGACCGGCGGGCCAGAGACTGGTAAAACAGCGCCGCGCCGATCAACAGCAAGGCCATGGTGTAGGTGTAAAGCTCGGGCTGGGTCACGCCGTTGCCCTCAAACATGCCCGCGGCACCCTGCCAGACATGACGGATTGTCAGGCCCAGCCAGACGGCGGCCAACAGACCGCTCAGCCCCCAGCTGGCGCGCTTCAGCCAAAGAGGCGTGGCTTGGATGCGCCAGACCGAGAACCCGATGGCCAGCGCAGGCAGCAGGTAAGCCACGGCCAGCGTGTTCAGCACCGGCGGGCCCAGAACCGGCGGCACGAGCGTACTGAGCAGCGGGTTCGCCTCGGTCAGCGCCTGCGCCAGCCTGAACAGGCCATGCCCGGCAAAGAACGCGGCCAAAAGATAGCGCGCATAGTTCAGCTTGCCGCCCAGTTCGAACCGCTGCACCTGTGCAAAGGCCAGCAGCAGCCAGATGATCGCCAGCAGACCCAGCCCCCAGTGACTGTTGGTGGCATTGCCTTCGCCAAAGCTCTGCAGCCAGCGTTCCAGCAGAAGCGACAGCAGGATCCCCCCGGTTGCCCAGGCCGCACTCTCCAGCAGCAACGTCGCCAGGGGGCGTTTCAACGGTCGGATCAG
The DNA here is from genome assembly GCF_056540565.1 of Ruegeria sp. AM9. NCBI lineage: Bacteria > Pseudomonadati > Pseudomonadota > Alphaproteobacteria > Rhodobacterales > Roseobacteraceae > Ruegeria > Ruegeria sp. AM9. The sequence continues at coordinate 118,164 of NZ_JBQFWY010000004.1, read as the reverse complement.
CAGCCAGCCAGCCAGGAACCCGGCGGTGGCCGCGCTGTAAACCAATGCCATCTCGGCCACCGGAGCTGTGCTGGCCCACACAAGACCCGGATTCAGGACCAGCCGCACGGTGACCGTGAACACTCCGGCCCAGATGAACCAGCTCATCGGCGGCAGGGTGAATTTGCGATCCAGCCCGGCGGCAACGACAACCATAACGACCAGAGCAATGGTCAGCGCCGCTGAACTGAGGACGATGACACAGGCGAAGGTCAAACAGGACAGCGCCGAAAGTGTCGCCAATGACGGACGCATCCGGTTGTCGCCGTCAACACGCGCAAAGCGTTCGGAAAAGACAACCATCAGCACGCCCAAAGCAATGCCGTGCAGCGCCCAGGGGTAGGCTCCGATGACTGCCGCCGGGTGCCAGCCGACCTCAAGCGCGATGGCGAGTGCAGGTCCAAAGACAGCGGCCGCACCGGCCCAGACGGCTGCAAACCTGCACGCCTGCATCGAGCGCCACGCTGCGGTGACGGAAATCACCGCGCCCAGAGCGGTCAAAATCGTGACCACCCACGGGTAATCTGCTTCGGCGGTCTCGGTATAGGTATCGGCGAACTGGCGCAGCACAACGCCATTGTCCCAACCGTGCATCAGGACAAACCAAATAAGGCCGAGCGCAGGTAATACGGTCGCATCCTGCAAGGCCTCTGCCCGCCTGCCCCACAGCATCAATCCAAGCGTCAGCCCCGCCAGCAGAACAACGCCCAGCCAAAACTCTGCCGGACTGTCGGCCCAGTGCACTGATAGAATGGCAGAACTTACGGCAACTGCGCCAAAACCCAGCCGGGCCGGAAATTCAGGCCACGCATCGCCCTTTTTACGACCGATGATCTGGCTGATCATCGCGCCGCCATGATCGGGCCAAACGCGCCGGACAGGGATGGCAATCGCAATCACCGCCAGCGCCGTGACGCAGATCAGGTAATCCGGTTCAGTCAGCGGCGAGGACAGCACCAGCAACAGGCAGGCAGTATACGCCCCAAACAGGGTCAGAACCGAGATCCACGCCCAGCGCCGCACCGTATCGATTCCCAGCCCCAACACGGCGATCACAAAGAAATAGGCGTACAGCCAGCTTAGGTCCTCGGAGGTTCCGCCAACGACGAAGGGGGCTGAAAAAGCTCCGATCAAACCGACGGCGGCCAGCAAGGGGCCGTGGAACCAGCCCAGGACCAGCCCCAGCAGCGCGACCACAACCATCGCGGCCAGCGCGGCCTCGGGGCCGATCAGGTCATAGAGCTGGCGCGCGGCCAGAATACCTCCGAACAGGGTAACAAGACCGGCGCCGGAGAAGACCGAGGGCAGATAGGCGGTGGCCGAGGTTTCGTCATCGCCGAACCGGCGGCGGATCACTTCCCCTGCAACGATCAGCGCGGCACCGAACAGCAAGGCCGCTGCCACGCGCGCAAACGGAGGCAGCAGCCCGTTTTCGACGCCATATTGCACCAGAAAAATCCCCGCCAACGCCAGCGACAGGGCCGACACCGCGTAAAACCAGTTCTCGCGCAGCCAGGTCGAGAGGGCGGCAAACCGATCCTCGCGAAACACAACGGCTGCGGGTGGGGACGGTTCGGCAGCAGGCTGGGAAGTTTGAGCCTTGGACCACGGGGCGGGCTTTGGCGTCTTGTCCGGCTTTTCCGTCGGTTTGCGCGGCTCGGATCGGGTTGGCGCAGGGCGCGCTTCGGGAACGTCTCCGCCCAGCGCGCGAAGTTGCTTTTCAAGCTGTTCGACCCGGCGGCGCAGGCGCGTGTGGCCGACAAGCAGAACAACGATGGCCACCGGTATGGCCAGCACGATCAATCCGACAAGAACAAGCAGGGATTCCAATGGGCTCTCCGAGTGGTTTCAACGCCAAGCTACCCGAGGCGCGCAGCGGGCAACAGTCAGAAACCCCACGATTTGCACGCAGATTCCCGAGCTATGTCCAACCAATCGTCGGGCGCGCGATCATCAGCCAGAGGATGATCAACACCGCCGCGAAAGCGGGAAACCCGCAGGCGAACCAGATGCGGAACAGGCGATGATAGGCTTGTGGCAGGGGCGCGGCGCGGTCAGCCGACGCCTGCGCCAGGTCGCGCATTCGAACCTGTATCCATACGACCGGAAGCCAGAACACCCCGGCCACTGCGTAAAGCGCTAGCGAGGCCAGCACCCACCCTTCGGTCAGAGGCCAGCCCAGCCGCCATGCCAGCAGGCCACCGGTGATTGGCTGGGCAACAACAGCCGTGGCCGTGAACACCAGATCGGCCAAAACCACCACTCCGGCGGTCTGCGCGATAAACCGGGCATCGCCCGAACGGTGCGCGATCAGCATGAAAAACGCGATCCCCGCGCCGGTGCCCAGCAGGACGCAAGCTCCGATGACGTGCAGCCAGCGCAGGATCAGGTCCGGGTCCATCAGCGGCTCTGCAACAGGGGCCATGCGATCAACGACAACGTCATCACCGGCAGTATCTTGATCAACGGGCCGAGCGGGTCGAGCCACAGGCCGGGAACGGTGAAACTGGCGGCCAGCAGGTAAATCAGAGCAACCGCAACCTGCGCCAGACAGACCCGCGCAGCCCAGGGCCGCCACAAGATGGCAAGCCCCAGCGCGATATCCACTAGGGACCAGAACAGGACGCTGGCCACGGCCATGGCCATGCTCCACTCGGCATCGGTCAGAAGGGCCGCGGCCCGGGGCAGGCTGATCAATCCGATCAGGCCGGATACCAGCCAGAACAGGCTAAGCACCGCGACAACCACAGGCATCAACAGCAACATCCGCGCGGTCAGCCGATGCTCACGTGAACAGGTCAGACCCGCATAGACCTGCGGTAATCCGGCCAGCGTCCGGCCCGTGGCCACACGGTAGGGCTCTGGGTCACCCACCACACCGTCGGCCATCACCGTCATCGCATTGCTGCGCAGGGGCGAGCGCCACCCCAAATGCCCCAGCCCATCTGCACAGGCCGAGATCAGGCCGATCACCATGCCCGGCACCGCCACCGTAACCCGCGCGTCGGGGAATCCCATCCATTTGCGGGTCTCCGCCAGCACATGAGACAATGGGGCCGGAGTGTCTTCGACCAGATCATAGTCCCCCTGCGGCAAGTCTTGCGCCACGGCCAGTACAACGGCGCGGCACAGGTCCTGCATTCCGACGCATTGAACAGGGGTGTCGGGATACGCGATGGGCTGCACCAAAGGCACCGCCGCCAGCATCCGCAACAACGCGGTGCCGCCATAATCCGATTGCCCGATCACCAGACCCGGTTTGAGTATACACAACGGAACGCCGCTGGCCCGCAACGCCGCATCCCCGGCGGCCTTGGTACGCATGAAATCGGTGTCGGCATCGGGTTCGGCCCCGATGGCCGATATCTGGACCACTGCAATATTCCTTTGCGCGCAAGCCTCGCCCAAAGCTGCAATGGCGGTGTGGTGAACGGCCTCAAGATCATCGGCCGGACCATCCTGCAATGCGCCCGCGCAGTTCACGACGCAATCAATGCCCCGCAGGTGGCTGTCCCAATCCTCGGGCTGCAAACAGGTCCGCAAATCACCTTGTATCTGCGGAATGCCCCCAAGAACCTGAGCCGCTGATTTCCCACTGCGCACAAAGGCCGAAACATGCGCGCCCTCAGCCCGCAGCGACCGCGTGACAGCGGCACCGATAAAGCCATAAGCCCCTAAAACCAGAACGTTTTTATGCGCAAGCTGCAATTGGCACTCGATCACTTGAACCTATTTGCAGCAGCCTAACCGCTGGTCGGGGATTGACCAGCCATATGCGCCACCCTGCGACAATCTTGGCCGTCATGGGTGAAACAGCGACCCGACAAGATAGGCGATCAACGCGGCGGCCCCGCCGATCAAAAAGGTCTCGAACCCGGATCGCCACCAAGGGGCCAGTGACCAGCGGCTCTTGAACGCGCCGATGGCAAAGAAAACACCCATGGTCATGCAGGCCGAGACAGCAAAGGCCTGATCAAGCGACAGAAGGAACGGCAGCAGCGGCACCATACCGGCAACGAGGAACGCGATGAAGGTGGCCATCGCGGCCTTGAACGGATGGGGATCGACACTGCCTAGCCCATATTCGCCCTCGACCATCAGGTTGATCCAGTTTTCGTGGTTGGCGGTGATCGCATCCGTTGCCTCGTCCAACACGCGGCCTGACAGGCCCTTCTGCGCCAGAATCTCGCGCACTTCACGGCGCTCACCGTCGGGATAGAGGTCGATATGGCGCTCTTCGATAGCGCGGATGCGGCGGATATTGTCCAACTCGGCCTTGGTGCCCGAGTAATTCCCCGCAGCCATGGAAAACCCGTCCGCCAGCACATTGGCCAGACCCAGCGCCACGATGATGAAGGGCGACAGCCCCGCGCCCGCGACCCCGGCCACGATGGCAAAAGTGGTCACCGAGCCATCGATGCCGCCATAGACCACATCGCGCAGCACACCCCGACCGGGCGGCGCGTTGATCCGCGCGACGATTTCCTGCTGGCTGTGTCCGTGATCGGTCATGGCTGGCTCCGGCTTTATATTGCGCACCAGCAGACCGGAGGACTTTGCGTCAGGTCAAGTTTTCGAAAACAACCCGCTGAGCGCCCGTTTGATCATCCCGCGCGTCGAGGGTTGGTGCCGATCGGAAAACGGCAGCGGACGGCAGACCTCCATCGCGGCAACGCCGACCCGCGCGCTGAGCGCGCCGTTCACCAACCCCTCGCCAAACCGGCGCGACAGTTTGCTGAGAACCGAGCCGCCCAGAACCGGCTCAAGCAGGTCATCGCCCACAGCCACGGCCCCGGTCGCCACCAGATGCATAAAGACCGCGCGTGTCAGGCGCCAACTGCCCAGAAACCCTGCGCGGCCACCGTAAATCTCGGCGACCCGGCGGATCATCCGCAGAGAGGCGGCCAACGCCGTCACCACATCCGCCAGCGCCAGAGGCACCAGCGCAGTCACAGTGGCGACCTGCCGGGCGGCGGCCTCGACCTCTCGGCTGGCGGCGGTGTCCAGCGGGGCCAGCAGTTCGTCTTCGGCCAGGGTCAGCAGAGTCGAGGCATCAAACTGCTCGCCCATCCGTTCGGCCAGACGGTCGCGGCCCCATTGGGTTTCGTCACGCCCCTTGTAGAACGCAATCAGACGGTTGGTGACCGCACGGGCCCGCGCCAGATCACCTTCGGCAAGAGCGACGTCGGCAGCGTGCCGCATCCCGTCCACGCGGGACAGCCGCCCGATGGCGGCCAGCTCTCGCAGGGCGATAATCAGGGCAACCAGAACAAGCGCCCCGATCAAACCGGTCACGACCCAGCCCAAAACAGGCGCGCGCAGCAGCAGCGAATTGACGAAGTCCCAGGCGGCAACCGAGATCACCGCGCCAATTACGGCCAGCGCCAAGCCCCAGAACCACCGCGACAGGGCCGAGGGTTTCCGCGCCGCCAGCCGCGCCGCCGTCTGCATCGCCTGCCCCTGCGGTGGAGCAAAATCGGGCACCGGCGGGGCCTGCGCCACGTCAGCTGCGGGTTCTTCCGCATCCAGATCGATCAGTACCGGACCTTTAGCCATCCGCCACCCTTTCCCTGCGCCAGACATATTTGATGTCCGGCAGGTTTTCATCATTGTCCGCCCCGCCGCTGCGGGCAACCTCGGCAAACCCGTTGCGTTCATAGAACCGGCAGGCGCCGGGATTGGCCTGAAACGCAAATAGCGAAAGCTCAGGCCGCCCGGTTTTTGCGTGATCCAGCAGACGCTGCCCGATCCCGCGCCCACACTCGACGGGCGTCAAATACAGGGAATGGACCTGCGTTCCGTTGAGCGCAAGAAAGCCTGTAACCGCGCCGTCATCCTCGGCCACGGTGACCCAACCCTGATCGATCATCCACCCGCAGAAAGCGATCGTTTCGGCGCGCGAATGCAGCACCGGCATCCAGTCGTTATCACGAGAGAACGCGTGCAGGATCTCTCCGATACTACCGGCATCCGTGCTGCGGGCGGGGCGGAGGGTGACGGTCACAGGCGGTCTCCGATCAGGAACTGCGCGGCGCGGTCCAGCCGGATATGCGGCGGGCCATCGCCCGGGCGCAGGGTCAGGTGCGCGGGCGCGAAGGCCATGAACCCGAAATCCTCACCCAGCCAGCTCTCAGCCCCGTTGCGGGCCGGTCCCAACAGATGGGCCGGGTCTTCGGGTAGTTCGCCGGGATAAAAGGCCGCCTGCTTGCCGTCCAGCAAAGTGCCACGCACACAAGGCAGATCAGCCCCGTTATGAGTGCGAATTTCCTCGGTCGTCGCCCGCAGCGCCGCCAGCGACAGCGCTGCCGTTTCCGCCCCGGCAAAGCTTGCGCGATCGCGGGCGTCGCGGGTCAGGGCCTCCATGATATGGGTCAGGCGGGGGTGCTGCGAGTGGTGAAGGTGATCAGCCTTGGTGGCGGCGAACAGGATGCGTTCGACCCGTTTGCCCAAAAGCAACTGAGCAAGCCACGCGTTGCGCCCGGGGCGGAAGGCCGCAAGGATGTCGGCCATCGCGCGGCGCATATCCTCGACCGCCTGCGGGCCTTTGTGGATTGCGCCCAGCGCATCGACCAGAACCACCTGCCGGTCGATCCGGGCAAAATGATCGCGGAAGAAGGGTTTTACCACCTGCGCTTTATAGGCTTCATACCGGCGCGCCATTTCCCGATGCAGGCTGCGCCGGGGTGCGTGGCCCTCGACAGGCAGAGGCGCAAAGGTCAGCACCGGGGACCCCGCCAGATCGCCCGGCAACAGGAACCGCCCCGGCGTGCAGTCATAGAACCCGGCCTCCCGCGCGGCGCTCAGATACGCGGCGAAGGTTTTCGCCAGCGTCTGCGCCGTGGGTTCGTCATGTTTTTCCGCTGGTTCAGCCGCCTTGGCCTGCGCCAGATATGGCTCTGCTTCGCCGCGTCCGGCGATACGCTCCAAGGTTTCTGCCGACCAGACCTCATAGGATTTGTCCAGCAAGGCCAGATCCAGCAGCCACTCTCCCGGGTAATCCACGATATCCAGATGAACGGTGCGCGGCCCCTGCAGGCCGGAAAGCAAACCCGAGGGGCGGGCCTTGAACGACAGGCGCAGTTCTGACACGGCGCGGGTGCTGTCGGGCCAGTGCGGTTGTGGGCCGGTCAGCGCGGCCAGATGGTTTTCGAAGTCGAACCGGGGCACGGTATCGTCGGGTTGCGGCTGCAGATAAGCGGTGTTGATCCGACCCTCTTGCTGCGCCACCAGTCCGGGCATCCGCCCCCGATCCAGCAGGTTCGCGACCAGTGAGGTGATGAACACCGTCTTGCCCGACCGCGCCAGACCGGTGACGCCCAGACGTATGACCGGCTCGAACAATGTCTCGGACACGCGGTCGCCCACGGTTTCAACGCCGCGCACAAGACTGTCTGCCAGGGATGAGATGACCAAACTGTCGCCCCGCTTTTTTCGTTTCGCTCAAGATAGGTAGAGCACGCGGCACTTGCCAGAGCTTTCCCGCTCTTGCCCCTTTTCGCGCAGCACGTTACCAGCGGCCCATGCCCAGATACGCGCTGAAAGTCGAATACCAAGGGGAACCGTTTGCCGGGTGGCAGCGGCAGAAGGAATTGCCGTCCGTGCAGGGGGCAATCGAACAGGCACTGTCGCGCATTCAACCCGGAGAGCATACCATCGCCGCCGCAGGCCGCACCGACGCAGGCGTGCACGCGCTGGGTCAGGTGGCCCATTGCGATCTGGTCAAGGACTGGGACCCGTTCCGCCTGTCCGAGGCGCTGAATTACCACCTCAAGCCGCAGCCTGTGGCAATCGTAAAGGCCGCGCGGGTGGATGACGACTGGCACGCAAGGTTCTCGGCGCTGGAGCGTCAGTATCTGTTCCGTATCCTGATGCGCCGTGCACCTGCAACCCACGACGCCGGACAGGTCTGGCAAATCAACCATCGGCTTGATGTCGATGCGATGCAGGCCGGGGCGGATATGCTGATCGGGCGGCATGATTTCACCACCTTCCGGTCTTCGATCTGTCAGGCGGCAAGCCCGGTCAAAACGCTGGATGAGCTGCGGGTCGAACAGGTTCAGGGGTTTTCCGGTCCAGAAGTTCATTTCCACGTCCGCGCGCGGTCGTTCCTGCACAATCAGGTCCGCAGCTTTGTCGGAACGATGGAACGTGTCGGCGCAGGGGCATGGACGCCCGAAGATGTGCGCGACGCATTGGAAGCTGCGGATCGGGCCGCCTGCGGGCCGGTATGCCCGCCGCAGGGCCTGTACCTGGCGCGGGTCGGATATCCGGAACCGGTGTTCGACTAGATCGCGCGCATCAGCAACCCACTGGCGATCACAACGATGATCAGCCCCGCCACCAGTTCGATGGTCGGGGCCAGCACCGAGGCAAACCGCGTGGCCGAGGCAGAGGCCAGCAACCCTCCGCGCAGTCCGAACGAGGTCCAGCCGACCAGAGTCGTGACCGTCGCCGTGCCCAACGCCATCGCAAAGGCGCCCGCGATGCCGACCAATGCGATGCCCATCTGCCACGTCAGGATCAGCACGAACAGAGCACCCGTACAGGGCCGCGCCGCAATGCCCGCGATCAGCATCATGGCCTCGCGCAGGCTGCCGACCTGAGCGACTTCCTCGGCCGTTGGCCCGTGGCGGTGGCCGCAATCGGAACAGACGCCATCATCGTGGTCATGATGGTGGTGATGCTCATGCTGATGCGCGGTTTCGGTCCGATGACGACGTGCAAAACTGCGAACAGACCGGACCACCAGCCAAAGACCAATCGCCGCAATGGCCGCATAGCTGATCGGGGCCATGACCTGCTCGGTCGTACCCACTAGGCTTTCGCGTGACATCTGAAAGATCAGGACCCCGGCGTAAACCAGCACAACAGCCGTCACCGCCTGACCCAGACTGGACAGCACACTGATCGCAGACAGGCGCCAGAACGCGACGCGGCGCCCCAGCCCGTAGCCTCCGATCAGCACCTTGCCGTGGCCGGGACCGATAGCGTGAAAGAAGCCATAGGCGAAACAGACCGTCAGCAGGGTCGCGACCGCCTCGGGCTGTTCAGCGCGGGCGGCACGCAAGGCGCGGGCAATCTGGTTCTGAAACTCGCGCTGCTCACCTGCGGCCCAGGCGGCCAAGCTGTCAAAGCCGCCGCTGCCCCAGAACCACAGCAGCAAGGCAATGGAGATGGCAACCGGAACAATCAGGTATTTGGACATGAAACGAAAATCTCGGTCGCAAAGCTCTCCCCGACCAGCGGGATATCGTTTTCCTCAAGATCGTAATCCGCGTCGAGCGTCAACAAAAACGCCTGCATCTGCGCCAGCTGACCGTCGATGTCGGGATCAATCCGGCTGATCTGGCAAGACGCGGGACCTGTCACCGTCACCGGACGGGTCACCTCGTAGGCGGTATAATAGGATTCGTCATAGGCTTTTGCCGTCAGCGCCGAAGCCGGCACGGCACCGCCTTCGACCGCGCGCAGATGGGACGAGACGATGCGCCCGTCCTCGGTGGTGGCCTGCGGCTCCAACGGTCCGGACAGGGTCACCGGAGCACCGTCCGCGAACAGGACCAGATCGCCGTTATACCCCTCCATCCATTGCGCATCGAAACCGGCCAGAAAACCCTGTTCGCTGTCCGTCAGAACACCGTCCGCATCCTGATCCAGCTTCATGTCTTCAAGGACCAGCAACGAGTAGAACTCATCATAGGCCCAGGTCACGCGCACATGGGTCAGCTGGCCGGAGTCGTCCACGATGAATTCCAACCCGGTGTCGATGAAGACATGCGGATGCGCCATTGCCGAAAACGGCAGGCAGCAGGTCAAAAAGGGTACGATCCAGCGCATGGGCGAAAGATAGGGGTTCGGCCCACGCCCGGCAATGCGTTTCACGGAAGGCATGCAGAAACCAGCCAAGGGATCAGGTTGGTGGAAACAGAATAATCGTTTGCAGGGCGGTGCCCACCGGTCCTTCGGTGTCATACAGCACCGATTGCGACATTCCGATCCCCGAGGGCTGCCAATGGCTGATCGACTCCGAGGCCAGCCAGTCCGACACCGGCTCACGATGAATCTGGACAGTCAGATCAGTGTTCATGAATCCCATCTCGGTCGTAGGTGCATTCCACGAAATGCCATTGCCGCAATCGGCCAGCGGGCATAGCGCCTGGATCGGTGACGGCGCCTCGCCCTGCAACAGGGCCGGGACCCGCATCCATACCGTCTTGGGACCCGCACCCTGATTGCCGCCTTTCGGATACAACACATCCGAGTGATTGGCGAAGCCGGGTAGATCATGGCGCACCTCGCCGATCGGGAACGGGCCGGTCACCGCGTCTTCCAACCGGGGCGGAGTCACCGTCACATTCGGAACCGGACCCAAATCGCGTCGCGCCAGATGCATGGTCGTGGCGGTGGCGCAGAGCCTGTCGTCCAGATCGTGCACCGTAACCCGCGTGGTTGCCAGCGTCTTGGTGTGGCGCGTGGTTTCCGCTGCCACACGCAGTCCCGCCAACGGTTGCGGCCGCAGCAGGTCGACCGTCAGACGAGTCAGCATCTTCTCGGGGCCGACCTCGGTTTCCGCTGCCCGCACGATCAGGCCGCTGACCGGACCCGCATGGCAATGATCGGCAGACCAAGGCCCACGCGCCGGATCGTTGCCGACAAAGGCACCGTCGTCGCGCAAATGGAAATAGGCCGGACGGCTCTGCTCTGATGTCCCGCTCATGAACTGCCTCAACGTTTTCTGCTCACCCGGTGCCAAGACCGGGCTTTACCTTCGGCCCGAGAATGACTTAGCTGCGGGGAAAATGTCCAGTTCGCTAACCGGGCATAGCGAAAATTGAAGCAGTGGGAGGTGCATCATGGCGTTGCTGATCGAAACCGGGGTGTCTGACTGGATCAGCGATCGCGATATTGCCCGCGATATCCAGCGGCTTTACCCCGGCGCGGATGTAAGGACACCGGACACCTTGGGCGATCCTGCCGACATCACCGTGGTTGCGGTGGTCAGGTTAAGCGACGACCACCCCAAACGCCTGCCCAACCTGCAACTGGTGCAAAAGCTGGGCGCCGGGGTCGAGACCATCGTCAGCAACCCCAACCTGCCGGACCATGTGCGGGTGGCGCGTTTGAAACCGGACGCGCCCGCACAGGAAATCGCCGAATGGTTCGTGGCCTATGTCCTGCGCCGCCAACGCCATATGGTCTTTCACCAAGCCGCCCAGCGCCGCGCGGAATGGCTGCCCAAGGCCCCACTTTATGCACCCGAAACGGTGGTTGGAGTTCTTGGGCTGGGCCATATCGGTGCGCGCAGCGCCCGGATGCTGCGGGCAGTCGGGTTTCAGGTCATGGGCTGGAGCCGGTCCCCCAAGCAGATCGACGGCGTGACCTGCCTGCATGGCGATGCCTCTCTGCCGGAATTGCTGGGGCAATGCGATCATGTCTGCGCGATCCTGCCCTCGACCCCCCAGACCGTCGGGCTGTTCGATGCCCGGCAACTGGCCGCGATGAAACCCGGCAGCCAGCTACTGAACGCCGGCCGGGGCGATTTGATCGACGAAACCGCGCTGATCTCTGCGCTGGACAATGGCGCACCCGGCCATGCGGTACTGGATGTGACATCAACGGAACCCCTGCCCTCGGACAGCCCGCTCTGGGCGCATCCGGGTGTCACCATCACGCCACATGTGTCCGGCTGGCATCTGGGCGAGGCTCTGACGGATGTGGGCGAGAACTTTCAGCGGCTGACCACCGGGCAAGCCTTGCTGCACGAGGTCGATAGGGCGCGCGGCTACTGATCGCGGATCAGGGTGTCAGGATCCAGTTGCCGCCCGCATCGCGGCAGCGGCGGGTCCTGACCTCTCGGGTTTGCTCCGCGCCTTCGGGCTGAATAAAGTGTTGCAGGTGAACGCAGTTATCCCGCACATCACGGACAAGGATCGTGCCTTTCGACCCGGTTGCGTCGTTTACCCAGGTGCTTTCTTCGCCGACGCGGGGTGTCGATCCGGTCAACATCGCATCCGCGGTCGCACTCACCACTTCGAAATCCGCAGGCGTCAGCCCCATTTCCGAGATAATTCGGGAAATCGGCTTGGCTTGGACGACCGTCGCCGCGCCAAGAATAACAACCGCTGTCAGAGTAGAAGAAATCCAGGCTTTCATGATCGCCTCGCCTTGCTGAAAAAGATTTGCATTCAAGACTATACCGCCCGTGAACCGGGGCCAAGCCCTGTTGGGCGACCTTCAAATTATCCCGAACAAACCTATCGCAACTCTGCCGCTAGGACCGGCGGGGCAATCCCCCCATAGTGCCCCAATCACCAAGCAGAGGCACCCGATGGCACACCCCACCTACTACGCGCCCACAGGCGGCCACCCCGGTCAGGATCAGCTTTTGACCGACCGCGCCATGTTCACCGAGGCCTATGCGGTGATCCCCAAAGGCACGATGCGCGACATCGTCACCAGCGCGCTGCCGTTCTGGGAAAAGACCCGGCTCTGGGTGCTGTCCCGCCCCCTCAGCGGATTTGCCGAGACCTTCTCGCAGTACATCATGGAGGTGCAGCCCGACGGCGGCAGTAACCGCCCCGAGACCGACCCTCAGGCGCAGGGCGTGCTGTTCGTTGTCGAAGGTGCGGTGACGCTGACACTGGCCGGTGAGGTGCACCAGCTGGACACAGGCGGGTATGCTTATATTCCAGCCGGTTCCGAATGGACCTTGCACAACAGCACCGATGAAACCGCCCGCTTCCACTGGATCCGCAAGGCCTATGAGACGGTCCCCGGCCTGCCAGCCCCCGATCCGATCATCACCAATGAACGCGACGTCACCCCTGTTGAGATGCCGGGAACCGAGGGCCGCTGGTCCACCACCCGCTTCGCAGACCCGCAGGATCTGCGCCACGACATGCATGTGAACATCGTCAACTTCGAACCTGGCGGCGTGATCCCTTTTGCCGAAACGCATGTGATGGAGCATGGCCTCTATGTGCTTGAAGGCAAAGCCGTCTACCGGCTCAACCAGGATTGGGTCGAGGTCGAGGCCGGCGACTACATGTGGCTGCGCGCCTTCTGCCCGCAGGCCTGTTACGCGGGCGGTCCGGGGCGATTCCGTTATCTGCTCTACAAGGATGTGAACCGGCACATGCCGCTGTCATTGCCCAACCGCTGACGCCAAACCGGCTTTTTCCGGCGCGGGGGTTCACAGAAGCGCCTTAATCTGGTGAAATAACACCGGTTTTTAGCACTGGAGATTGTTCAATGGTACTGCGCGGATCGATGCTGGCACTAGCAGCTGTAGTTGGCCTGACGGCCTTGGAGGCAACCCCCGTTGCCGCCAAAGAAGAAACCAAATCGGTATTCGTCATGAGCCGTACATGGGCCGTTACACAGGTCTCGGACGCTCCGGTCATGTATCGCGCAACCCGAGACAACAACAATCTGAACCCGTTTGGCCCGCCGCCGCGCCTGCGCACTATTCAGGCCATGGCGGCCATCCAGGCGGCGACCGGCTGCAAGCCGCTCCGGGCCAGCATGTATCAGAACATCTCGGGTCAGTTCTTTTCGCAGGTCAACTGCAACTGACCTCGGGTCGAAACGGGCATTGAGGTCGACGCAACCCGCTGCCATAGCTTGCGCATGAAACTCGCGATCAACGGATTCGGCCGGATTGGCCGCACGATCCTGCGGCAGCTGCTGGCTTTGCCGCCGGATAGTGATGTCGAGCTTTTGCTGATCAACGACATCGCACCGCTCGAAACCTGTGCTTACCTGTTCAAATACGACAGCACTTTTGGACCCTACCCCGGATCGGTCGAGGCCGGTGACGAGGCCTTGCAGGTTGACGGCCGTACCATCCCGGTCACCCACAGTCCGGACCTGTCCCGTGTCGATCTGACCGGGGTCGACGTTCTGATGGATTGCACCGGCGTCGCGCGCACCTCGGACGTGGCCGGTCAGGGGCTGACCGCAGGGGCGGGCAAAGTGCTGATCTCCGGCCCCTCACCCGCCACCGAGGTGACCATCGTTCTGGGTGCCAACGAGGACCAGTTGGGCAACGCCCGGATCGTATCGAACTCGTCCTGCACCACAAACGGGCTGGCCCCTCTGGTCAAGGTGCTGGACGGGATCGGAGGCATCGCCTCAGCCCATATGACGACGATCCACTGCTACACCAACAGCCAGCCCATGGTGGATGCCCCGCGCGGCGATCTGGCCCGGTCGCGCGCCGGGGCACTGTCCATGGTCCCCACGACCACCAGTGCAACGGAACTGATTGACGAGGTCATGCCCCACCTCGCAGGCCGCTTTTCAGGCGCAGCGGTACGCGTCCCAACCGCAAGCGTGTCCGCGGTCGATCTGGTCGCAACCCTGAACCGCGGCATGTCCGCGTCTGCTTTTGAGGCCGAATTGCGAACTGCCGTTGCGCAATCCGCTGTTCTGGGCTGGACCGATCACCCGCTGGTATCGTCAGACCTGCGGACCAGACCTGAATCGCTGGTCATCGCAGGCCCCGAAACGCGCATGGTCGGCGAAAATCAGGTTCGCATCTTTGGCTGGTATGACAACGAATGGGGCTTTTCGGCACGGATGCTCGACGTCGCCCGGCTGATGGCACAACCCTGACATCTGCACTACCGCAGCGGGCGGGCTTGCCCGCACGCTGCCCGGCCCAACGGGTCCCAAGCATCTCTGATGCGCCAGGGACCGGGCGGGAGGACCCGCCTCTAACCCGCCACAACCTCATAAGGTTCGTCGAACCAGACCTCTTCCAGATTGGCCCCCTCTCCTACCCGATCGACAACGGCAAACAGGCCCGGAGCATGCAACGGCGTCAGAACGCCGTGCCACGTCCCCCGGTGATAATTCACTGCCTGCCCGGGTGCCGTGACAAATGCCAGGGGCTCACCCGGCCGCCCGTCCACATTCGGCGCGACGATGACCAGAAACGGGTGCTGCGTCATCGGAACGAAGGCCTGACTGCCGTCGGGGTGCCGCTCGACCATATCCAGCCGATATGGCAAACTTCGCGGATTGGCATTGAACAGGCTGATCCCTGCGCGACCATCGGAAAAATCCAGCCCAGCGCGGTCATGGTATCGGCCACACTGCCCCTGATTGATGATCCTGTCCGGCTCACCCGCAACTTCCAGCACATCGCCAAAGGGCGCAAAGGCTTCGGCGGTCAGCGGCGCAGCGACGATCCGGCGGCTCATAAGGGCAACACGTCCCGCAAACGGAACTCGGCGATGCGTTCGACCTGACGGCAGGCTTCGGCAAACTCCGTATCCCGGTCCTGTTCGATCCGCCGCTGAAACGCCTGCAGGATCGACGCCTTGTCGTGGTCACGTACGGCAATGATGAACGGGAACCCGAATTTATCAGTATAGCGCTGGTTCAGCTCGGTGAAAGCGGCGCGCTCCTCATCCGTCAAAGCATCCAACCCGGCCGAGGCCTGCTCGGATGTGCTTTCCTGCGTCAACCGCTTGGCCTGTGCCAGCTTGCCCGCCAGATCCGGGTGCGCCGTCAACACGCCCAGCCGCTCCTGCTCAGAGGCTGCGCGAAACATGCGGGACAGTGCGTTGTGCATGCCTCCCGCCGTGTCATGGGCCGGGCCAAGCTCCAGATCAAAGGCACGTTCCGCAATCCAGACAGAGTGTTCGAAGATGCCACCATAAGCTGCGACAAACTCATCCCGCTGCATCTGCGATGGTTTCGGATGCGCCATCGGGGGATGTTGCGCCGCCCAATGCTCGGCAATTTGCAACCGCGTTGCGAACCAGACATCCGAAAACCCGCGCGCATAGTCCAGGAACCGCTTCAATGCCATCACGCGTCCGGGCCGCCCGATCAGGCGGCAATGCAATCCAATCGACAGCATCTTGGGTGCGCCCGCCTCCCCCTCGGCATAAAGCGCATCGAAGCTGTCCTTGAGATACGTGTAGAACTGATCCCCCGAGTTGAACCCCTGCGCCGTGGCAAAACGCATGTCATTGCAATCCAGCGTATACGGCACGATCAACTGATCCCGCCCGCCCGTCCGCATCCAATAGGGCAGATCATCGGCATACGTGTCGGCCACATATGCAAAGCCGCCCTCTTCAGCCACCAGCCGGACGGTGTTTTCGGAACAACGGCCGGTATACCAACCGCGCGGGCGCTCACCCACGACCTCGGAATGCAGGCGGATGGCCTCGGCGATCTGCGCGCGCTCTTCATCCTCGGACATGTCCTTGTGTTCGATCCATTTCAGACCGTGGCTGGCAACCTCCCAACCCGCCGCCTTCATCGCGGCCACCTGATCCGGCGACCGAGCCAGCGCCGTCGCCACGCCATAGACCGTGATCGGCACGTCCCGCATCAACCGGTGCAAACGCCAGAACCCCGCCCGCGATCCGTATTCATAGATCGATTCCATATTCCAGTGGCGCTGCCCGGGCCAAGGGGCCACGCCGACAACCTCGGACAGAAACGCCTCGGACGCGGCATCACCATGCAGGATATTGTTCTCACCCCCCTCTTCGTAGTTCAACACGATCTGCACCGCCAGCTTGGCCCCGCCGGGCCACTTGGCGTCGGGCGGGGTGGCTCCGTAACCGATCATGTCACGAGGGTATCGAGGCGGCTGCATGGCATCTTCCGTTCTGGTGCGTTTCATCAGCCTTAGACCAGAAACGCGCGGTTGATTATCAAACTAATCCGAACGCTGTTTCCGGTTCTTTCGGCATTTCCACTATTTAGAACTTTGCGCCAGACTGCGACAAAGCTAAAGGCAAATCAAAGGAGACCCCCGTGGCAGGTTACCTGACAACCCACGTTCTGGACACCGCACGCGGCTGCCCGGCCCAAGGACTGCGGATCGCCCTGTATGAAATCACCGGGGAAACCCGCCGCAAACTGGCCGAAACCGAGACCAATTCCGACGGCCGCACCAACAGCCCGATTCTTCCGCAAGAAGACTTCAAAACAGGCTCTTATGAGCTGGTTTTCTTTGCCGGAGACTACCTGCGCGCCACAGGCCAGGTCGCCGAAGACCCTCTGTTTCTGGATCAGGTACCGATCCGGTTCGGCATGTCTGACGCGGATGCGCACTACCACGTGCCCTTGTTATTGTCGCCCTATGGCTACTCAACCTATCGAGGCAGCTGAAGAAAACCCGCAAGGCTCCCGCCCGTCGGCTGCCCCTGCCGTGGCGCCTCCCGTTGGGCCGGGCGCCACGCCTTTCAGGCGTGTCGCAGTCCCGAGTTCCATTTCCTTTTTCGCGTCCTCCAGCGCGACCGCACCGCGGCTTTGCCGCGGTGCCCGGCCCAACGCTGTGTAGCGCCAGCAGGGCGCAAACAGGGGCGGGAGCCTTTGCTACCCCGAAGTTTCAGAACTCCGCACGACCTTGCCAATACGCGCGATCATGAAATCCATGAAAAGACGCGCCTTGGGATCCTGATGGCGACGATGGGTATAAAGACAGGCCATCTGCACCGGAACCGGAGGTGTTTCCGCCGCCACAGGCACCAGTCGCCCGGCCCTTAGATGTTCGGACACTTCGAATACCGGCTTCATTGCGATCCCCTGCCCCGACAGCGCCCAATCGGTCAGTACGTCCCCATCATCGCATTCGAACCGGCCCGACACTGCAAAGCGTTTGGGGCCCTCGGGTGTCTCCAACTGCCATTGGAACTCTGTCGCGCCCGGAAAGCGCAGGTTCAGACATTCATGGTTCCCCGCGATCAGGTCTGCCCCCGTCTGTGGCATCCCCCTTCGCTGCACATAATCGGGCGCCGCGCAAAGCACCCTTTGGCAGTCGGCAATCTTGCGGATGCGCAGGGTGCTGTCTTCGGGCTGACCAATGAAAAACGCCAAATCCAGCCCCTCGGTCGTCAGGTCTACCGACCGGTCCGTCAGGCGCAAACGCACATCAATCTCGGGATATTCCTCTAGAAAATCAGGCACATGCGGCGCCAACAACCTGCGCCCCACACCCAATGGCGCTGCAACAAACAGAGACCCGCGCGGCGCTTCGGTCAGGTGGACCACCTGTGCCTCGGCCTCATCCACGGCGTCCAGCACCGCGACCGCACCGGGATAGAACGCCCGGCCTTGCTCGGTCGGGCTGAGGTTGCGCGTGGTGCGCTGGAACAGGCGCACGCCCAGATGATCTTCCAACTGAGAAATCCGTGCCGAAGTCACAGCAGGTGAAATCCGCAAATCGCGGCCAGCAGCGGACATGCTGCCCAGATCGTAGACACGAACAAAAGTACGGATATTGTCGAGATAGGACATCTTATCGTTTTTTTTGATACAGTTTGACAATATACGGGAATACCGAAGAAAAGCCCGTTTGCCTAGTGTGGCGGTAACTTACCGGAGAGACCTCTCATGTTCGAATTCGCCGTGTTCTGGGATTGGATGGGTTTTGCCGTGCGCTGGCTGCACGTCATCACCGCGATCGCCTGGATCGGATCGTCTTTCTACTTCATCGCGCTGGACCTTGGCCTGAACCGCAACATCCCCGGCCCGGCGGATGGCGAGGAATGGCAGGTCCATGGCGGCGGCTTCTATCACATCCAGAAATATCTGGTCGCCCCCGAACGGATGCCGGATCACCTGACCTGGTTCAAATGGGAAAGCTATGCCACCTGGCTGAGCGGTGCCGCGCTGCTGATGATCGTCTATTGGGTCGGTGGAGAGTTGTATCTGATTGACGCGGAAAAGGCCGATCTGGCGCTTTGGCAGGGGATTCTGATCTCGGCCGCCTCGCTGACCGTGGGCTGGCTGATCTATGACTTCCTGTGCAAATCCGGACTGGGGGAACGCCCGACCCTGCTGATGGTGCTGCTGTTCGGACTGCTGGTGGTGATGGGCTGGGGCTATAACCAGATCTTCACCGGCCGTGCGATGATGCTGCATCTGGGGGCTTTCACCGCCACGATCATGACCGCCAACGTGTTCTTCATCATCATGCCGAACCAGCGGATCGTGGTGGATGACCTAAAGAACGGCCGCACGCCGGACCCGAAATACGGCAAGATCGCCAAGCTGCGATCAACCCATAACAACTACCTGACGTTGCCGGTCGTATTCCTGATGCTGTCGAACCATTACCCGCTGGCCTTTGCGACGGAATATAACTGGATCATTGCGGCGCTGGTGTTCCTGATGGGCGTCACCATCCGGCATTACTTCAACACCCGCCACGCCCGCGCCGGGAACCCGACCTGGACCTGGGCCGTCACCGCCATCCTGTTCATCGCCATCATGTGGCTGTCCACTGCGCCAATGTACAAACCGTTGGAAGAGGCCGAGGCGCAACCACTGACGCCCTATGAACAAAAATTCGCCGCCGCGGACGGGTTTGAAGACGCGCATGACGTCGTGCTGGGCCGCTGTTCCATGTGCCATGCCCGCGAACCGGTGTGGGAGGGTATTCAGTGGCCCCCCAAAGGGGTCCTGCTGGAAACCGAAGGCGACATTGCCCGTAATGCCAGACAAATCTACCTGCAGGCGGGCGTCAGCCACGCCATGCCGCCCGCCAACGTGACTTATATGGAACCCGAAGACCGCGAAACGATCATTCGCTGGTTCCGCAACGCCGGGTCCTGACCACAACAGGGCCGGAAATTCGGCGTTGTTTTCGATAAGTTCTTTCCCTGCGTGGAAACTGATGCTCTAACATGAATGCAATGAGCCGTCGCATTGCATAAAACGGCGAAATTGATTTCGACTTGGGGCAGTTGGAGCCATTCGATGCAGGGAAGCAGGCCAAAGGGCTTTGTGAAATATTGCCTTCTTGGCGTGATCACCGCCCTGCCTTCGTCTCTGGCCGCGCTTGAAACGACGCTGTCCGCACCCGGTGCTCCGAAAGCGCTGGTCGAACGCATCGAGGAAACGTCCTCGGTCGCGACCGCCGAAGACAGGGGGCTGGACACACCGCTGGAAATCCTCTCTGCCGCGTTGTCCGATTACCGCACCATCGTTCAGATCCTGTATGACGAGGGCTATTTCAGCCCGGTCGTCAGCATCAAGCTGGACGGGCAGGAAGCAGCGGACATGAGCTCGCTCACCGTGCCCAATGCGATCAACCGCGCCGTCATCACGGTAAATACCGGCCCGACCTTCAAGTTCGGCACCGCCATCGTTGAACCGGTTGCGCCGGGCACTGTCCTGCCCGAAGAGTTCGCCCCCGGCAAGCTGGCCACGACCGGAGCCATTCAGCAGGCGGCCTCGGCCGGGGTACAGGGCTGGCGCGACACCGGACACGCCAAGGCCGAGGTCGAAGGCCAAAAGGTCATCGCCCGCCATGCGCAGAAACGGCTGGACGCCGAGATCGATCTTGAACCCGGCCCGCGTCTGGTCTTTGGCAAAATGATCATCAAGGGCGACACGGATGTGCGTTACCGGTCGATTGAAAAAATCGCCGGGTTCCCCTCGGGCGAAGTGTATTCACCGGCGAAAATCCAGAGGGTCGGCACGCGGTTGCGCCGAACCGGTACATTCAGCGTCGTGTCGATCGAAGAGCACAAAACCCCTAACCCCGACGGCACGCTGGATTTCGACGCCACGTTCGAAGACATGCCCAAGCGCCGCCTGACCTTTGGGGTCGAGTTGGCCTCGAACGCCGGGCTGGACGTAACCGCGACCTGGACCCACCGCAACGTATTCCGCCGCGCCGAACGGCTGCGGTTCGAAGCCGCGCTGCGCAACATCGGCGGGTCCGAGGACCTGGACGGCCGGATCGGCCTGCGTCTGGATCAGCCCGACCGGCTGGGCCCGGATGACAACACTTTCTGGAGCGCCCTGCTGGAGCGGCGCAACACCGAGAACTACAACGTCTCGGTCGCGTCGCTGGCTTATGGTGCCCGGCGCACCTTTTCCGACCGGCTCTATGCCGAAGCCTCGGCCGGTTTCCAATGGTCGGATGCGGATGATGCCTATGGCAGCGGCCGAAAGTTCCGATATTTTATCATCCCGCTCCGATCGGAATGGGATGAACGTGACAGCAAGGTCAGCGCGACCCGTGGATTCTATCTGGACGCGCAAGCCATGCCGTTCGTCGGGTTTTCGGGTACGGACACAGGCATTCGGCTTTTCGCCGACGCACGCGCCTATACCAGCCTGAGAACGGGTGGGCGTATCGTTCTGGCCGGTCGCGCTCAGATCGGCTCGGTGATCGGGCCTTCGCCCAGCAATGTGACACCGGATTTCCTGTTCTTCTCGGGCGGTGCGGGAACCGTGCGCGGGCAACCCTTTGAAAGCCTGGGTATCCCGGTCAACGGAGGCGTGGCCGGGGGCAAATCCTTCGTCGGGCTGTCCGGAGAAGTTCGCGGAAAGATCACCGACGCGATATCGCTTGTCGGGTTTTACGATTTCGGTACCGTGGACACGTCATCTTTTATCGGCAGCGGTGCCGAGTACCATTCGGGCGCCGGACTGGGCGTCCGGTATGATCTGGGCGGGTTCGGCCCACTGCGTCTGGATCTGGCCTTGCCCATGCAGGGCGATACCGGCAGCGGTCTGCAATTCTATATCGGGATCGGACAGGCATTTTGATACGGCGCTACGCATATCCTGTTGTCACCTCGGTTCTGATCGTGACTGCCCCGCCTGTGATCGCGCAGGAGGATGAAGGCGGCGGCAGTATGCTGGAACGGTTCCTGCAGGACACGCTGTCGGGCGACGATCAAAACGTCACCGTCAAGGGCCTGCAGGGCGCGCTGAGCGCGCGCGCGACGATTCAAGAGATCATCGTCTCGGACGATGAAGGTGTCTGGCTGACCATCAAGGATGCCGAGCTGGACTGGAACCGGCTGGCCCTGATCCGGGGGCGGTTTTCCGTCAATGCCCTGACGGCGCAAGAGATTGACATCGCCCGCGCACCCGGCACGACCACCAAGGACACCCCGCCCCCCTCGGCCGAGACCAAACCCTTTCAACTGCCTGAACTGCCGGTTTCCATTGAAATTGGCGAGATCCGGGTAGATGAGTTGTTGCTGGGCAAACCTCTGATCGGGGTCTCTGCCGCATTGTCCGTCACCGGCAACCTGTCCCTTGCCGATGGCGCGCTGGACACCAACCTGGACATCACCCGGCTGGACCGTGCCGGGGACAGGATCAAGCTGACCGCCGGGTTCCAGAACGCGTCACGCGAAATCAATCTGGATCTGGACGTGAACGAGGCCGAGGGTGGCCTGATCTCGACCGCCCTGAAGATCCCCGACAGCCCGCCGATCGGCTTTACCGCCAAAGGCGCGGGCCCCCTGACCGAATTCACCGCCGACATCGCCCTGAGCAGTGACAAGCAGCCGCAGGTGACAGGACAGGTCGAACTGCGCGCCGCGGAAACCGGCGCGGCAGACGGGATCGCCTTTACCGCCGATCTGGGCGGCGACCTGACCCCCTTCATGGCCGAGGATCTGGACCCCTTCTTTGGCCCCAGGACGCGGCTTTTCGTGGACGGCCAGACCAAACCCCAGGGCGCGCTGGATATCTCTGATCTGGAACTCACGACCCAGGCGCTGAACCTGAAGGGTGAGTTGCAACTGGCCGAAGGCGGCACCCTGCAGCTTGCGGCCTTGCAGGGCCGGATCACGCCGCCGGACGGCAATTCTGTGGTGCTGCCGGTTGCGGGTGGGGATACGTCGATCGAGGCGGCACAGATTTCCGCCCTGTTCGATCAGAAAAACGGTAATCTATGGGACCTGAGCCTGACCACAGACGCGTTTCAGTCACCGCAGACGAAACTGGACAACGCCCGGATCACCGCGCAAGGCGTTTTGGAACAGGGCGAAGCGTTTACCGTCACCGGTGATCTGCAGGCCATCGTCGACGGGATCGACCTGAACGATCAGGCGCTGAACACCGCTTTGGGCGAGCGCATCACGCTGGATGGTCAGTTCGACTATGGCTCTGATCAGTCCCTGAACCTTTCGGGGTTCGAACTGGTCGGAACCGACTATACGCTGGCGCTGGATGCGCTGATCGACGGGCTGACCAGCGGGTTGACGGTAGATGGATCAGCCACGCTCGACGCATCGGACCTGTCGCGGTTTTCGGGCCTCGCACAGCTTGATCTGGGCGGCGAGGCTTCGGTGCGCGTCGAAGGCAAGGGCTCGCCGCTGGAACGCAGCTTTGACGGCAAGGTGGTGGTCGAGGGCCGCGATCTGGTCACCGGACGCGACGATATCGACCCGGTCATCAAGGGCGAGACCACGATCACGCTGGATGCCAGCCGTGGCAGCGACGGCATCACCATCCGCGAATTCGACCTGAACAGCGAGGCCGCGCAGGCGCAGGCCAGCGGCGAGGTCACGACACCCGACGGCAACCTGACCATCGACGGAAAAGCCCGCGTGAATGCAACTGACCTGTCGGTCTTCTCCGGGCTGGCCAAGCGCGAATTGGGCGGAGCCTTACAGGCCGAATTCGATGGCAAGGGCACGGTGCAGACGCTGGAATTTGATGGCACGGCCAGCGTGATCGGACAGGATATCAAGACCGGCATGTCCGACCTTGACCCCTTGCTGACCGGCAAAACCGCTATCACCTGGGACGGAGCTCGGACAACAGACCGGATCGAAATCCGAGAGGCGACAGTGAATGGCGCCGCCCTGACCGCGCAGGTCGCCGCAACGGTCGACGACCCCACCGGCGATCTGTCGGTGAACGGCACGGCGCAGGTGAAGGCCCCGGATCTATCCCTGTTTTCCGGGCTGGCCCAACGCGATCTGGCCGGGTCGATCTCGGCCAATCTGGAGGGCAACGCTACCCTGGCCAGCAAGGTTTTCAATATTCAGGGCAATGTGAATGCGGACGACCTGCAAACCGGCATCGAACTGGTCGACAAGCTGATCCAGGGCCGCACGACCCTGAATGTCGATGCCGAAAAGGGCGAGGAAGGAGTCGATATCCGCACCTTCCGCCTGCAGGGTACCGCTTTGTCCGCCACCGCATCGGGCCAGCTGGACCGCGACGCCGGCGGGCTGAGCTTTACCGCACAGCTTGACGATCTGTCCCGTATCCTGACCACAATGTCCGGGCCGCTAACGCTGGACGGCAACGTCGCCCCGAACAGATCCGGGCTTGAAGGCACCATGCGGTTAAGCGGGCCGGACAGTTCTTACGCCGCACTGACCGGAACCGTGGACACGGATGGCACAGCCGATTTGGATTTCGACGCCAAGCTAAACAAGATCGAACGTTTCGCACCCGAGTTTCCCGGCACCGTCGCGGCAACCGGCAATGCGAAACGCAACAACGGCGTCTGGACCATCGATGGCTCGGCCAATGGTCCCGCCGAAATCAACAGCACGATCGCGGGCACTTTCGATGAAACCAGCGGCGAGGCTGATCTACAGGCACAGGGCGGCGTCAATCTGGGCGTTATCAACCTGTTTATCTCGCCCAACAAGATCGACGGAACCGCCCGGCACAATCTGCGCCTGAAAGGCAAACCCGCGCTCAGTTCGCTCAGCGGTACGATCACCACCTCGGGGACGTCGCTGGCGATCCCTGAAATCGGGCAGACGGTCACCGGCATCAACGGCTCGGTCGAACTGGCACAAAGCCGCGCCAATATCTCGTTGAATGGCGGGATGCGGGCCGGAGGCAACTTCACTATCTCGGGCCCGCTGGATCTGACGCCGCCGCTGAATGCCAACATTGTCGCCAGGCTCAACCAACTCGTGCTGACCGACAAGCTGCTTTATGAAACCACGCTGAACGGTGAGATCGCCATGACCGGAGCGTTGGCCGGCAACAGCGCCATTTCCGGGCAGATCACGTTTGAAGAGACCAACATCAACCTCGCCGCCGCAGCCGGGGCCGTAGGGGCCGCGCCGATCCCCGAGATCGAACATTTCAACGAAAGCCGGGCCAGTTACATCACCCGCGAACGGGCGCGGCTGATCGTCGAGGAAGGGGCCTCCAAAAGCGACTCCCGCATTGCGCTGGATGTCAGCCTGCGGGCACCCAAAGCGGTTTTCGTGCGCGGTCGTGGTGTCAATGCCGAACTGGGTGGAAACCTGTTCATCGGCGGCACGACGGCGTCGGTCATCCCCTCCGGCCAGATTGAGCTGATCCGGGGCAATTTCGACATTCTGGGCCGCAGGCTGGCCCTGACCAAAGGCATCGTGACCCTGCAGGGGGATCTGACGCCGTATATCGAGTTCGCCTCGTCCACCAGTACCTCGGAGGGTACAGCCACGATCGAAATCGCCGGTCCGCTGGATGCGCCCGAGGTTGACGTCTATTCCGATCCCGAACGCCCGGCGGAAGAGGCGCTGGCGATGCTGCTGTTCGGCAACCGTTTCTCAGAACTTTCACCCTTTATCATTGCCCAGATGGCCGCGTCTTTGGCGCAACTCAGTGGCGCGGGGGGCGATACGACCAAAGGGCTGCGCGACTCGACCGGCGTTGACACGGTGGATATCGGGGCAACCGAGGGCGGCGCCGGTCGTCTGGGGGCCGGAGCTTATCTGAGCGACAACCTCTACACCGATTTCACTGTCAACACCGAGGGCGACACCGAGGTGAACCTGAACCTGGACGTCACCGACAGTTTCACCGTACGCGGCACCGTCGACGGGCGCGGCGAAACCGGGCTGGGCCTGTTTTTCGAACGGGATTATTAAGGTCGCTATTTCCGCCGGATACCAATCGCCTGCCCGACCTGCGGTGCGGCCTCCAACCCGGCGTGATCGCGGACCATGCGGGCCAGCCGTGCGGCCGCCCAATCCGGATAGGGCTCAGACCGCCCGGTGGTATGGCTGACATTCATGAACAGCGCTTCCTGCGTGGCGCAGATGGCATTGTCTTTTTCTGACAGCATCTGCGCAAAGTAATGACCGCGTTTCCGGTCTGAATCCAACATCCGAAAGCGGAAATAGAACGGCTCATCCGGCTGGACCTCGCGCAGGAAGTTCATGTGGGATTGCAGGACATACGGCCCCTGCCCCAGCGCCTTGACCTGCACCTCACCCAGCCCAAGGTGATCCGCCATCAGCTTTTCCAGCGCCATGTCGAAGGCCACGCCGTAATAGCCCACGTTCATGTGGCCGTTGTAGTCGACCCATTCCGGCAGAACCGAGAATCCCCGGATTTCGACCGGTGCATCATAAGGGCCGTCATGACCACTGAGCGGTCTAGTCATCGCCGCTCTCCTCAAAGATCGCGACAGCCCGCACAAAGCCCGCCGACGCCCCTTTGATCTTGAACGGAAAGCACGAGATTTCGAATCCGGTCGGCGGCAGGTTTTCGAGGTTGGTCAGCTTTTCGATATGACAATAACCGATCTCCATCGAGGCGCGGTGGCCCTCCCAGATGATTGAGGCATCCTTGGTCTCGGCATATTCCTGTGCGGTCAGGGGAAAGGGCGCGTCCCAGCTCCAGGCGTCTGTGCCGGTTACCCGCACACCGCGCTTGGTCAGGTACAAGGTCGCCTCGCGTCCCATACCGCAGCCTTTCATCAGATAGTCCGGCTGGCCGTACTGCGTGCCTGCCGAGGTATTTACGATCACGATGTCCAGCGGCTGAAGATCGTGGCCGATGCGTTTCAACTCTGCCTCGACATCGGCCGCAGTGGCGACATAACCATCGTCGAAATGGCGGAAATCCAGTTTCACGCCGGGGTTCATGCACCATTCCAGCGGAACCTCGTCGATCGTGATTGCCCGTTCGCCGTTATTCATGGTCGAGTGGTGGTGATACGGCGCGTCCAGATGGGTGCCGTTATGGGTTGCGATCTGAAGCCGTTCGATGGCCCACCCCTCGCCGCCCGGCAGATCGTCTTTCTGAAGACCCGGAAAGAACGCCATCACCTGCTCTGCGGTCTGCTCATGCGTCAGATATTCGATCTCGGGCAGCATGATCGGCGGATCGGATACGATCCCGGTCTCCAGAGGAACGGACAGATCAACGAAACGGCGGGCCATATGCTCCTCCATCACCAAAGTGACGACAGGTTTGGCCGCAAGCAACACTCTGTCAAGGAAAGAAAAAAGGCGACCCAAAGGGCCGCCTTTCCTGGATGTGTGAGTGGAGGTCTTATTCCGCCGCGACGGCGTCTTCGATCTTTTCGACCCGGATCGCCGAGAACTTGAACTCGGGGATTTTGCCATAGGGGTCGATGGCCGAGTTGGTCAGGATGTTCGCCGCTGCCTCGACATAGGCGAATGGGATGAACACCATGTCTTCGGCAATCGCCCGGTCGGCCCGTGCCATGATCTCGATCGAGCCGCGACGGGTAGTCAGACGGATCACCTCGCCCGGTTCGATCCCCATCAGCTTGAGCGTACGGGGGTTCAGCGAACAGTTCGCCTCGGGCTCCACGGCGTCCAGAACATTGGACCGGCGGGTCATCGAACCGGTGTGCCAATGCTCCAGCTGACGGCCGGTGGTGGCGATCATCGGGTATTCCTCATCCGGGGCCTCATCCGGCGGGATGACGCTGGCCGGGGTGAACCGGGCGCGACCATCCGCACGCGGGAAGCCATCGCCGAACACGATCGCCTGCCCCGGGTCTGTCTCGGACAGCGACGGATAGGTGATGGTCTCGGTCTCCAGACGCTCCCACGTGATGTTGTTGAGCGAGTTCATCGTCAACTTCATCTCGGCAAAGACCTGGGACACATCGGAGTAATCCCAGTTCAGCCCAATGCGCTGCGCCAGTTCGACGGTGATTTTCCAATCCTCTCGCGCCTCACCCGGAGGGGTCACCGCCGGACGCACACGCTGGACCTGACGGTTGGTGTTCGACACGGTGCCGTTCTTCTCATAAAGCGCCGAGGCGGGCAGGATGATGTCGGCATAGTTCGCCGTTTCGGTCAGGAAAATGTCCTGCACGATCATCAGGTCCAGCTTGGCCAGCGCGTCGCGCGCGTGGTTCACATCAGGGTCGGACATGGCCGGGTTCTCACCCATGATGTACATGCCCTTGATGTTGCCCGCATAGGCCTGGTCGATGATCTCGGTGACGGTCAAACCTTTCTCGTTCGAAAAGTCGTCCGAATTCCAGACCTCGTTGAACTTGGCGCGGATGCCGTCGTCGGTCACAGTCTGATAGTCCGGCAGGAACATCGGGATCAGGCCCGCGTCCGATGCACCCTGCACGTTGTTCTGACCGCGCAGCGGGTGCAGACCCGCGCCGGGTTTGCCAACGTTGCCTGTCATCAGAGCCAGCGAGATCAGGCAACGCGAGTTATCCGTGCCGTGGATGTGCTGGCTGACGCCCATCCCCCAGAAGATCAGACCGGCCTTGGCCTGCGCGAAGGTGCGCGCGACACGGCGCAGCTGATCCGGTTCGATGCCGCAGATCGGCGCCATCGCCTCGGGCGTGAACTGGCGCAGATGCTCTTTCTCGGCTTCCCAGTTCTCGGTCCAGCGGTGGATGTACTGGCTGTCATAGAGCTCTTCCTCGACGATCACGTTCATGATCGCGTTGAGCATCGAGACATCCGCACCCGGACGGAACTGCAGCATCTCATCGGCAAACTTGCGCATCCCAACACCGCGCGGGTCCATCACGATCAGCTTGCCGCCACGCTTGGCGAACTGCTTGAAGTAGGTCGCCGCGACGGGGTGGTTCTCGATCGGGTTCGAGCCGATGATGATCGCCACATCCGCGTTTTCGATCTCGTTGAAGGTCGCGGTCACAGCGCCAGACCCGACGTTCTCGATCAGCGCCGCAACGGACGACGCGTGGCACAGACGGGTGCAATGGTCGACGTTGTTGTGCTTGAAGCCCTGACGGATGAACTTCTGGAACAGGTACGCTTCTTCGTTGGTGCACTTGGCCGAACCAAAGCCCGCAACGCTGCGCGGGTCTTCTTCGCGCAGGGTTTTCAGCTTGGTCGCGGCCAGATCCATCGCCTCTTCCCACGTTGCTTCGCGGAAATGAGTCGACAGGTTGCCCGGATCGACGTTCAGACCTTTGGCAGGTGCGTCTTCACGGCGGATCAGCGGCTTGGTCAGACGGTGTGGGTGGTGGATGTAGTCAAAGCCGAACCGACCTTTGACGCACAGGCGCCCTTCGTTTGCGGGGCCGTTGATACCCTCGACGTATTTGACCTTGCCGTCCTTGACCTTCAGCGAGACCTTGCAGCCCACGCCGCAGAACGGGCAGACGCTTTCGGTCTCAGAGTCATAATCCTTGCTGTCGCCCTTCTGCTGATCGTCCAGCACCGTCGCGGGCATCAGGGCGCCAGTCGGGCAGGCCTGAACGCATTCGCCACAGGCGACACAGGTTGAATCACCCATCGGGTCGTTCTGGTCGAACACCACCTGCGCGGTGTGCCCACGACCGGCCATGCCGATCACATCATTCACCTGCACTTCACGGCAGGCGCGGACGCAAAGGTTGCAGTTGATGCAGGCGTCCAGATTGACGCGCATCGCAACGTGGCTGTCATCCAGCAGCGGGATTTTCTCGGCCTCTTTCGCCGGGAAACGGCTGTCGCTGACATCGTTCAGCTTGGCCATGTCCCAGAAATGGCTGGAGGTGTCGTGTGCTTCCTCGGGCTGGTCGGCGACCAGTAGTTCCATGACCATTGCGCGCGATTTCTCGGCGCGGTCCGAGTCAGTTTTAACCACCATACCGTCCGCTGCGGGGCGGATGCACGAGGCGACCAGAGTACGCTCGCCTTCCACCTCAACCATACAGGCGCGGCAGTTGCCGTCGGGGCGATAGCCCGGCTGCGGCTTGTGGCAAAGGTGCGGAATGGTGAACCCCTGCCCCTTGGCGGCTTCCCAGATGGTCCAGCCCTCGGGCACGGTGACGTCTTCGCCGTTCAGGTTGAAGGTGACGGTTTTGTTCGGGCTTGCATCAAGCATGGCTCTGTCTCCCTTCAGATTTCGTCAGCGAAATGCTTCATGACAAGGCGGATCGGGTTCGGGGCCGCCTGCCCCAGACCACAAATCGATGCGTCGCCCATGACCTGGCACAGATCTTCCAGCAGATCGGTGTCCCACTTGTCGGCCTGCATCAGCTTGACCGCCTTTTCGCAGCCTGCCCGGCAGGGCGTACACTGGCCGCAGCTTTCGTCTTCGAAGAACCGCAGCATGTTCAGCGCCGCATCGCGCGCTGTGTCCTGATCGGACAGAACCACCACGGCGGCCGACCCGATGAAAGTGCCATGCGGTTGCAGCGTGTCGAAGTCCAGCGGGATGTCATCCATCGACGCAGGCAACAGACCCGAGGACGGACCGCCTGGCTGATACGCCTTGAAGGTCTGGCCTTCGGCCATACCGCCGGCAGCATCAATCACATCCAGAATGGTCGAACCCGCAGGCAGCAGGTAAACGCCCGGCTTCGCCACGCGGCCCGAGACCGAATAGCTGCGCAGGCCCTTACGGCCATTCTTTTCGGTGCTGTTGAGGCATTCCGGCCCCTCGCGGCAAACCTTCGAGACCCAATAGAGCGTCTCGACGTTGTGCACCAAGGTCGGGCGGTTAAAGACCCCAACCTGCGCCACGAACGGAGGACGGTGGCGCGGCAGGCCCTTTTTACCTTCGATCGACTCGATCATCGCGGATTCTTCTCCGCAGATATACGCACCGGCACCGCGGCGCAGGTCGATATAGCCGGATGCAACAATCCCCGCCTGTTCCAGCGCCGAAATCTCACGGCGCAAAATCTCCAGCACCGCTGGATATTCATCACGCATGTAGATAAAGCAGGTCTCGGCCTCGACCGCCCAGGCGGCAATCAACATGCCCTCAAGAAAGACATGCGGCGTGCGTTCCAGATAATAGCGATCCTTGAACGTACCCGGCTCGCCCTCATCGCCGTTTACGGCCAGATAACGGGTGCCTTCGTTCATGCGAACAAAGCCCCATTTCTTGCCCGATGGGAAGCCAGCGCCGCCCAGACCGCGCAGGCCCGAGGACAGGATGTCTTCCTGCACCTTCTCCCAATCGCCGCTGTCGCGCAGCTCTTTCAGCTTCGCGTAGCCGCCATTGGCCTCATAAGCGGCAAAGGCTTCGTAATCGGGCAGATGCGCGTGGGTGTCACCGGCAGCAATCGCAGCCTGCACCTTTTCGGGGGTCGCGTGGTCGATATGGTTGTGACCGATCTCAAGCACCGGAGCGGTGTCACAACGGCCCATGCATGGCGCGCGGACAACGCGAACCTCAGCCGGGTCCAGACCATCTTCCAGCGCCTTCTGCAGCTGCTCGGCACCAGCCATTTCGCAGGACAGGGAATCACAGACCCGGATGGTCAGCGCGGGCGGAGGCGTCTCGCCTTCTTTCACCACATCGAAATGGGCATAGAAGGTCGCTGTCTCATAAATCTCGGCCTGACCGATCCGCATCTCAACCGCCAGAGCAGCGATGTGGTCGGCGCTGATATGGCCGTGTTCGTCCTGAATCAAATGCAGAAATTCGATCAGCAGATCGCGGCGACGCGGACGGTCGCCCAGCAGGCGATGAATTTCGGCCTGTGCCTCGTCCGAGAATTGACGGCCTTTGGGCGTGTGCCGCCCCTTGCCTTTACCTGACTTCCAGACGCCCTTGGGTGCGCCTGATGGCTTGGTGTCTAATGGTGCCATGATGCCCTCCGATTGAGGCTCCGTGTCTCATCAGAATAACATATCGTCAAATCGCTTATCGCAATCGCACGATAACGACACCTTATCACCGCAAAGACGTCACCACTGCCCGCAACGCCTCGACCGTGGGCAGTTCGGGATCACGAGACAAAGTCGCCAGACAAATCGGTTTGCTGACAACGGGATCGACCAGGGGTAACACCTTCGTACCCTTCAGATCGCCCAACGCGCGGACCAGCACGCGCGGGACCACGGTGGCCGCCAACCCCTCGCGTGCCATGACCATCGAGGCGGTAAAGCCGCTGGTCTCTGCAACAACCTGCGGGTGCAGCCCCTGTTCGGCAAAAATGCGGTCCAAAATGCGCCGGTTTTGCATCTGTGGCTCCAACAGGCTGAGCGGGAAGTCGGCCACCCGCACCCAGGGGATCGGGCCGGTCTCGCTGGTCATGTGCGACGGGACCAGCAACACGTAGGTTTCTTCGTACAAAGGTTGCACCTGCCGCAGATCGGTGCCGATACTATCACCATAGGTGATGCCTGCATCCAGACTGCCTTCGTCCAACCTGTGCTGGATGGCCGTCGCGGACATGGTCTCGATCCGCGACAGGATGCGTGGGTGCGCCAGTTGCAAGCGTTTGATCAACCGCCCGGTGAAGGCGATCGCCGTAGGGATCACGCCAAGGATCAGGGTTCCGGTGATCTCGCCCTTCGAGGCCAGCACCTGCTGCTCCAGCGCTTTGGTGTCATCCAGAATGCGCCGCGCCCGCAGGACGATCATCTCGCCTTCTTCGGTCAAACCCTGAAACCGATTGGCGCGCCGCACGATTGAGACGCCCAGCCGTTCCTCAAGGTTACGGATGCGCATAGAAAACGCAGGCTGAGAAATCCCGCACTCTTCAGCCGCCTTGGCAAAATGCCGGTGCCGCGCCAGAGCGCTGAGCAGTTGCAGGTCGCGGATTTCGATCATTTGTCAGTTGTCTCAAATGGCGGATCAAACCCAAGACTAGATTGGTCTTCGACGCACAGGAACTCGCCTCAAGACTGGCAATCTGGTGAACAAAAACCTATCAATCCTTGTATTCGACGTGCGCATTGAAACAGCGAAAGGTTGCGTCTGCAATCTTGTGTGAAAAATGGACATGGGTCTCGTTGTTTCCAGAATCCACATATTGCATATCTCTGCTCGTCGTACGGTGATTAATTGTTATGCCCTCTGAGCCTTCCGCAAAGAGTGCAGCGAGACCTGGAGTTCTTGGCAAGCTCGTGTTTTCGTCGCCGCTACCTTGGTAGATACGGCAAGCAATCACCTGGCCCAGCGAAGTGTTTGGGATCACTATCTGGTACGGGTGTGCCATCATAAGGGGAAATTCTCTTACTTCGAAATCGTAAATTTCGTCATAGGTCACCACCGCCCGCGGATTATAGGGGCTTTTGCTTTTAGACTCGGCCGACGATGCGAAAGACAACGCTGCGAACAAGATTACAGGTAGAAGCCGGTGTGCCGTTAACTTTGATTGTGTCATTTTGAACGTGCTTAATTCGGGCCGTGGTCAAAGAATATCAGGGTCACAAATTGTGGAGATTAAGTGTTCCTTTCGATAGGCTTCGGCTCGTGCTTCGGATCCTAATCCCCAAACTAGCTCTAGAATCTGTTGCAACTCCGCTCGGTCTTTGGCTCGAAGTGACCGTTGGTCTCGAGACAATACTCACCGAACCGCTAGTCAGCGAGGCTGCGGGATCAGGTGTTGAACAAAAAGTGCATCACATCGCCGTCCTTGACGATGTAGCCCTTTCCCTCGGCCCGCATCTTGCCTGCTTCTTTGGCGCCCTGCTCGCCATTGGCCGAGACATAGTCGTCATAGGCGATGGTCTCAGCCCGGATGAAGCCTTTCTCAAAGTCACCGTGGATCACACCGGCAGCCTGAGGTGCGGCAGTGCCGGTGCGGATGGTCCACGCGCGGGCCTCTTTCGGGCCGACGGTGAAATAGGTTTCCAGTTTCAGCAGGTCATAGCCGGCGCAGATCAGACGGTCGAGGCCGGGCTCTTCCAGCCCCATCTCTTCCAGGAACATCTGGGCTTCTTCGTCTTCCAGCAGGCTGATCTCTTCTTCGATCTTGGCGCTGATGATGACATGCGCGTTTCCTTGCGCCGCTGCCATCTCGGCAACCTTGGCTGAATACTCGTTGCCCTCGGCGGCTTCTTCCTCGGACACGTTGCAGACATAGAGCACCGGCTTGGTTGTCAGCAGTTGCAGCATCTTCCACGCTTTGGCGTCCTCGCCCGACACCTCAACCAGACGCGCGGGTTTGCCGTTTTCCAGCACCGCTTGCGCTTCGGCCAACAGACGATCCTGCTGTTGCGCTTCCTTGTCGTTGCCCTTGAGCTTGCGCACCAGATTGGCGCGGCGCTTTTCGATGCTTTCCAGATCGGCCAGCATCAGCTCGGTCTCGATCGTGTCGGCATCGGCCACCGGATC
The DNA here is from genome assembly GCF_056540565.1 of Ruegeria sp. AM9. NCBI lineage: Bacteria > Pseudomonadati > Pseudomonadota > Alphaproteobacteria > Rhodobacterales > Roseobacteraceae > Ruegeria > Ruegeria sp. AM9. The sequence goes on along the minus strand of NZ_JBQFWY010000004.1, from coordinate 84,123 downwards.
AACGCGGCCATCCACATGGGTCACGTCACCGTCTTCGAAACAGCGCAGCACATGGGCGATGGCGTCGGTCTCGCGAATGTTGGCCAGAAATTGGTTGCCCAAGCCTTCGCCCTTCGAGGCCCCCTTCACCAGACCGGCAATATCCACGAAGGTCATCCGTGTTGGGATAATCTGTTTCGAGCTGGCAATCGCCGCCAGTTTATCCAGACGATCATCAGGCACGGCTACGTCACCCACGTTGGGCTCGATCGTGCAGAACGGGAAATTCGCCGCCTGTGCGGCCGCGGTTTTGGTCAGCGCGTTGAAGAGGGTCGACTTGCCCACATTCGGCAAACCCACGATTCCCATTTTAAAGCCCATGACGGTCTCCTGATGCCATTCGAGGGGTGCTTCTATGCAGGTCCGGGTCGATGCGCAAGCCGGACTGCAGGCAACCCGGCCAAGTCCAATCTGCAACATCACGAAAATGTTCACCCCTTACCGGCTTGCCCGGATCTGAATCTGCGCTCTAAGATCGACGTATAGAACCTTAAGAACAAACAAAAAGTGAATAGTAGGAATGAAGAAAACTGTCATAACCCTTGCGATGCTGCTGGCCGCCCAGACAGCGCAGGCCCAATCCCTTGTCTTTGGCGCCGGCTATTCCGATTTTTCCGATAGCGCGGCTGAGGACGAAGCCGTATTCGCGCTTGAATACCAGCACCGCCCGTTTCATGAGGCCACACGCTTTTCCGCCACCTGGGGCAGCGCGCTGACCGTAGATACGGCAAGCAATATCCATATCGGCATTGGGCTGATCGGCTTTTATACCTTCGCGGATCGATGGTTTGTCGAAGGCAGCGTCATGCCGGGGTACTTTTCCGAGGACGACGACCAGAATGATCTTGGCGGAGAGTTCCAGATCCGCAGCCTGTTGGGCCTTGGTTACACATTGGATAGCGGCAACAAGATCTCATTTGCCATCACCCATAAATCCAATGCCAGCACGAATAGTGATAACCCCGGCGTCAACTCGGCCCTGCTGCGATACCACTACCAGTTCTGAGGCAATCTGACCCGGCGGGATTGATTTCCGGGCAAAGTTTCTGCACATCAGGTTCAACTCTGAATGCAAGGACCGCAGATGACCCGTATTGACGCTAAGTTCGCCGCCCTGAAGGCCGAGGGGAAGAAGGCCTTTGTCGCATATATCATGGCAGGTGACCCCGATTTCGACACCTCGCTTGAGATTGTGAAGGGTCTTCCCGGTGCCGGAGTCGACGTGATCGAGCTGGGACTGCCCTTTACCGATCCCATGGCGGACGGCCCGACCATTCAGGCCGCAGGTCAGCGGGCGCTGGATGGGGGCATGACGCTGCAGCGCACTTTGGACCTTGCGCGCGCGTTCCGCGAAACAGACGACACGACGCCCATCGTTCTGATGGGCTACTACAACCCGATCTACAGCCGTGGCGTGGACAAGTTTCTGGCGGATGCCCAAGCCGCAGGCATCGACGGCCTGATTGTTGTAGATCTGCCGCCGGAAGAGGACGAAGAACTGTGCCTGCCCGCGCAGGCAGCCGGTCTGAACTTCATTCGTCTTGCGACCCCGACCACCGACGACAAGCGCCTGCCCCGCGTGCTGCAGAACACCTCGGGCTTTGTGTATTACGTCTCGATTACCGGCATCACCGGCGCGGCCGAAGCTCAGGCCACGAATGTCGGCCCCGAAGTCGCCCGGATCAAATCCGCGACCGACCTGCCCGTGATCGTGGGTTTTGGTATCAACACGCCCGAAAAATCCAGAGCCATCGCCACTGTCGCCGACGGTGCCGTCGTCGGTTCGGCCATTGTCAGCCAGATCGGCGCAGGCAAGCCGGTGGCCGAGGTTCTGGACTTTGTGAAATCTCTGGCCGACGGCGCGCATTCCGCCTGATCACCGGGCATCAGAGTGTTTTTTGAACCGCAGCACGGCAATGGCCTGCTGCGGTTTTTTGGTCTCTGGACGTGAGGTCCTGTCATGTTAGAAATTGGCGTGAAAATCTGACCAAAATATCGAAGGCGCTCAAACATGGCTGTTATCACGACAATCGAAGACCTCCGCCGCATCTACGAACGCCGCGTGCCCAGGATGTTTTACGATTACGCCGAAAGCGGCAGCTGGACCGAGCAGACCTTCCGCGACAACAGCTCGGATTTCTCGGATATCCGCCTGCGCCAGCGGGTTGCGGTGGACATGGCCGGACGCTCGACCGCCTCGCAGATGATCGGAGAGGACGTTGCGATGCCCGTCGCACTGGCCCCGGTCGGGCTGACAGGCATGCAGCACGCGGATGGTGAGATGAAGGCTGCCAAAGCTGCCGAAGAATTTGGCGTACCCTTCACCCTGTCCACCATGTCGATCAACTCGATCGAGGATGTGGCCGAGCACACGACGAAACCGTTCTGGTTTCAGCTTTATACGATGAAGGATCAGGACTATGTCAGCCGCCTGATCCAGCGCGCCAAGGATGCGAAATGTTCGGCTTTGGTGATTACGCTGGATCTACAAATCCTGGGTCAACGCCACAAGGACCTGAAGAACGGCTTGTCCGCCCCGCCTAAGCTGACCGCAAAAACCATCGCCAACCTGATGACTAAATGGTCATGGGGTATCGAAATGCTGAGCGCAAAACGACGCGAGTTCGGCAATATCGTTGGTCACGTCGAAGGCATCTCGGACGCCTCGTCTCTTGGGGCCTGGACCGCTGAACAATTCGACCCCAGCCTCGACTGGGGCAAGGTCGAAAAGCTGATGGAACAATGGGGCGGCAAGGTCATCCTAAAAGGCATTCTGGACGCCGAAGACGCCAGGATGGCCGCAAAGCTGGGGGCGGATGCCATCGTTGTTTCGAACCACGGCGGGCGGCAGTTGGACGGCGCGGTCAGCTCTATCCGTATGCTGCCGCAGATCATGGACGCGGTCGGCAATGATATCGAGGTCCATCTGGACAGCGGCATCCGCTCTGGTCAGGACGTACTGAAAGCCGTCGCTCTGGGCGCCAAAGGCACCTTTATCGGTCGCGCCTTTGTCTATGGGCTGGGCGCAATGGGGCAGAAAGGTGTGACAACGGCGCTGGACGTCATCCAAAAGGAACTGGACACCACAATGGCGCTGTGCGGAGAACGCAACGTGGGCGATCTGGGGCGGCATAACCTGCTGATCCCCGAAGACTTCGGTGGCCGCTGGCAGGACTGACTTGGCCTTAAAAACAAAAGGTCAAAAAGCCCTTTCCAAATCCAATGAATCAAGCTAAGGACGCGGCTTCACGCGGGCATACAGCCTTGGAGGATGCCCGCCCTAACATTTGGAGATATATCATGGCTGGTGAGATTCCTGATCTCGTAGCTCTGGAACGGACGGGGACAGGCAAGGGCGCCGCTCGTCAAGCACGCCGCGACGGCATGGTTCCGGGCATTGTTTTTGGTGGTGACAAAGAGCCGCTGCCGATCCAGATCCCGTTCAACGTCCTGTTCAAGCGCCTGAAAGCGGGCCGGTTCAAGTCGACCCTGTGGAACCTGAAGGTTGAAGGCCACGAAGACGTCCGCGTCATCTGCCGCGACGTTCAGCGTGACGTCGTCAAGGACCTGCCGACCCACCTGGACCTGATGCGCCTGCGTCGGACCACCAAGATCGCGCTGTACATCCCCGTTGAGTTCGTCAACGAAGAAGAAGCGCCCGGCATCAAGAAGGGCGGCGTTCTGACCGTTGTCCGTCCGGAAGTCGAACTGATGTGCACCGCGGGTGACATTCCCGAGAAGATCACCGTTGATCTGACCGGTCTGAATATCAACGACGTTGTGACCATCTCGTCCGTTGATCTGCCCGCAGGCACCAAGCCGACCATCGACCGTGACTTCGTGATCGCGAACATCTCGGCACCGACCGGCCTGTCGTCCAGCGACGATGAAGAAGAAGGTGAAGAAGTGGCCGCAGACGAAGTTGAAGTCGTCGGTCAGGAAGAAGCCGAAGAATAAAGCCGGACCCAACGATCCGGATTTTGAGACGGGGCCTTTCGCAGGCCCCGTTTTCTTTTGGCGCGTGGGCTGGAAAACGGATGGCATTCTGTGCCATCAACCGCGAGCATCGCACAAGGACGAGACTATGAAACTGTTTGTCGGATTGGGGAACCCGGGATCGAAATATGCCCGCAACCGGCATAATATCGGCTTTATGGCCTTGGACCGGATCGCCGAGGATCACGGTTTCGGGCCGTGGAAGTCCAAGTTTCAGGCCGAGATCGCCGAAGGGCGTCTGGGCCGGGAAAAGGTGCTGCTGATCAAGCCGCAAACCTTCATGAACCGCTCGGGCCAATCGGTGGGCGAGGCGATGCGGTTCTACAAGCTGGAGTCGACCGACGTGACCGTCTTTCACGACGAGTTGGACCTCGCCCCCGGCAAAGTGCGCGTCAAGGCGGGCGGCGGACATGCCGGGCACAACGGGTTGCGCTCGATCCATGAACATATCAGCCCCGCCTATGACCGCGTGCGGCTGGGGATCGGGCATCCGGGGCGCAAGGAGATGGTCTCGCCCTATGTCCTGAGCGATTTTGCCAAGGCCGATGCCGATTGGCTGGACGATGTGCTGCGCGGTGTGTCGGATGGTGCCGGATACCTGGCCGACGGCGACGGCGGCAAGTTCATGAACGCGGTCGCACTGCGCACCACACCGCCGCGGTCTTCGAAATCTCCGGCTAAAACGCTGAAGCCCGACACGATACCCACGCCGGAACCCGAGGTTGATGAACGCTCGGCCATGCAAAAGCTGCTGGACAAGTTCAAATAGGCCTGTTGACCTTGCCGTAACGTCCCAATTGCGGAACCGCATCGGGCGGGTACCAATGTGGCAGGGATACGGGAGGCGTTAGATGAAAGCTCTGTTCAAGTGGGTGCTGCGCATCCTGCTGATGCTGGTGCTGGCCGCAGTTGTTGTCGGATTCTGGAAACGCGAAGAGCTTCAGCGGTTGATGGCTGTGAACTCTTTGTTTTCCGAAGAAAAGATCGTCCACAATTTCTCGCATATGAATGAGGCTTTTCTGACGGTCGATCTGCCGCGCGGCGATGGCCCGACCTGGGACCTGCCCTACGGCCCCGGCTTTGATCTGCCCGACGGCACCGACCAATGGATCGAGGACCGGGCGGTGACCTCTCTGCTGGTGTTGCAGAACGGGCAAATCCGGTTCGAAGAATACTATCTGGGCACGACCCCCGAAGATCGGCGAATTTCATGGTCGGTTGCCAAGAGCTACCTTTCGGCTCTGTTCGGCGTTCTTCTGGCCGAAGGGGCCATCAACTCGTTGGACGACCCGGTGGTGAAATACGCGCCCAAGCTGACGGGCACCGCCTATGACGGTGCAACGATCCGCAATGTGCTGAACATGGCCAGCGGCGTCACGTTCAACGAGGATTATTTCGACCCCAACTCGGACATCAACCGGATGGGCCGCGTCGTGGCCTTGGGCGGAGAGTTGGACGACTTCGCGGCCTCGCTACAGGACACCTTCGCCACCCCGGGCGAGACCTGGCAATACGTCTCTATCGACACCCATGTCATCGGCATGGTGATCCGTGGGGCCACCGGGCGCAGCGTGACCGAGCTGCTGACCGAAAAAATCATTCAGCCGCTGGGGCTTGAACATGACGGCTACTATGTGACCGATGGCGCCGGGGTTGCCTTTGTGCTGGGTGGCTTGAATTTTACCACCCGCGATTTTGCCCGGTTTGGCCAGATGGTCCTGCAGAACGGAGAACATGACGGCCATCAATTGGTGCCCGCAGACTGGATTGCAGAATCCGTCCTGCCCAGCGCACCGACCAAGGCAGGCGAGATCGGGTACGGCTATCAGTGGTGGATTCCCGTCGGCGCGCATGAAGGTGAATTCCTCGCACGTGGCGTCTATGGTCAGTACATATATTTCGACCAGCCGCGCGGGGTGTTGATCGTGACAACCGGGGCGGATCGAAAATTCCGCGATGACGGCGTGAACGAAGAAAACATAGAAATGTTCCGCAGCATCGCCCAAAGCCTGTAAGGTGGGGTCATGCAAAAACAGGACAGTATCAACGTTTTGGGCGGTGTGCTTGCACCGTGTTCCCGTGATCCGCTGACCGGGTTCTTTCGCGATGGCGCCTGTAACACATGCCCAGAAGATCAGGGCAGTCATACGGTTTGCGCGGTGATGACAGCCGAGTTTCTGGCCTTTTCCAAGTATGTCGGAAACGACCTGAGCACCCCGCGCCCCGAGTTCAACTTTCCCGGCCTGAACCCCGGTGACCGCTGGTGCCTGTGCGCCGGGCGCTTTCTGCAGGCCCATGACGAGGGCTGCGCCCCCAAGGTGCATCTTGAAGCAACCCATCAGCGTGCGCTGGACGTGGTGCCACTGCGCCTGCTGACCGAACACGCGATTGTGGAATAGGCAGACCGGCCCGGAATACCCCGGACCGGCCCTTATTCGGGATCACTCCCGCAGTTTGACAAGGTCGGACATCAGCCCTTCGGTCCCGTTGTGGACCGTCAGCCGTTCGACCTTCCCGGCGATGGTTTCCAGCGCCTCCAGCTCTTTCAGCCGCAGCATCACCGGGTTTTCCGCCATCACCTTCGCGGTGTTCAGCAGAGACCGCGTGGCGTTGGTTTCTTCCCGCCGCCGGATGACGTTTGCCTCGGCCTGTTTCTCGGCTGCGACCACGGCGGTCAGGATTTCCCGCATCTCACCGGGCAGAATGACGTCTTTCAACGCGATCTCACCCACTTCGATACCGATCCCGGCCATCTGTGTCCGCACCCGATCTGCGGCCTCGGTGTCGACGGTCACCTTCTCGGCCAGCAGCCGGTCCAGCGTCATCGCCCCCAAGGTCTTCCGGAACGCCAGTTGCAGCGCCCGATGCAGGGCCTGGTCGAAGTCCTTGACCGCCCCCACCGCCGTGACCGGATCAACGACCCGGTAGTCGGCGCTGAGGTTGACCCGGATAGTCACCCGGTCTTTGGTCAGGATCTCCTGCCCTGTCACCTCATGGGTGCGTTGCCGCAGATCGATCTGCTTGACCTCAACGTTCCGCCCGACTTTCCAGAAGGCGTGCGCACCCGGCGCCAGCTGATCCACCAACACCCCGTCAACCGTCAGCAGCCCGGTATGCCCTTCGGCAACCTCGACCTGCGTCAGGTTCAACCGCAGCCCGGCCCGAACCAGCCGCTGCGCGACTGCTTTGGGAGTAGCCATGGTTTCGGTCAGCGCGTGGTGTTCGACCTTCCAGAGCCCCGCAGCTTTCCAGACCAGCGCCCGCGCTTCGGGGTTCAGAACCCGAACAGGCACCCCGTCCCGCAGCAGAACCAGAACTTCGTCAGGCTCGGCCCGGAACTCGGTCAGATGCTTGGCGGCCAGTTCGGGCCGGTTCTGCATCAGCGCCCGCTCATAGGGCGACACGAAAAAGAGCTTTTCCAGATCGTGCAGCTCGGTCAGCACATCCTTGCGCGGCAGCCGGTGTTTCCCGGCACCCAGGATTGCGTCAAATACCCCGTTGCGCAGGACCAGCATCCGCTGAGTCTCGGTCAGGGTCAGCCGCCGGTGGCCGGTCAGCCGGTCAATCAGATCTTGGAACAGTGTCATGTCATTTCTCCTTTTCGTCTCGCTCTATCGTCGTCGCAAACGCGGACTCCTTTTCATGTTTTCAGTGGGTTGCACCCCGAACGGGTGACAGGTGTGAAGCCTTCGGATGAAGGCGGGAAAGATCCGGACATCCCCCGCGCCATGCCCCTGCGCGGGAGGGGCAGAGAGAGGGGCGCGGGACCGATGCGCCGCCTGACCCAAGGGCCACGCGGGGCACCGATCCGACGGCACCGTCATCCACCCTCCGGCCCAAGGCCAGAGCAGCGAAAGCCCCTGCCCCGCCGGGCCAAAGCCTGACGTTGCGCGGTGCCGCCCCTGCTGGAGGACACCCGGACCCATATGTTTTGGACCGTTTTCACGGGCCGGCGTGGAAGGCCGGTGCTGACTGAACAGCTTTGTCAAATGACGGGAATCGAACCCGCTACACATCGGTTAACAGCCGATTGCTCTACCAGAATGAGCTACATTTGGTGCCTTGGAAGGGGTCGAACCTTCGCCTACAGATGGGAAACCTGCCGCTCTATCCAACTGAGCTACAAAGCATACCAATCCCCGGTTTCGGCCCTGGCATACGGTTTCGGCAGCGCCGTCCGCACCGGGAGAGTGATCACCTCTGCCCGCTAGGGTCCGGCCCGTTGTGACCGGTAACGGCGGGTTTAGGCGAAGGGTCTGGATTCGCTCAATAATTTTTTGCGGCCCTAAAATGCACCTGTGGCGGGCACGCAACAAAATTACCCAGCCGCGCAATATTCGAAAAGGCCGCGCGTCAAAAACAAAGCGGCGCACCCGTCACAGGCGCGCCGCTCTTGTCATAAATTTCATATTTTACCGCTTGGTCAATCGGCGGTGCGGCCTTCGGTATCCGACATGTCGAAGTTCAGATATTTGGCCACGGTCTGCACGTCCTTGTCGCCGCGTCCGCACATGTTCATGCAGATCAGGTGATCCTTGGGCAACTCAGGCGCGATCTTCATCACATGGGCCAGCGCATGGCAGGGCTCGAGCGCCGGGATGATGCCTTCGGTTGCGCAGCACAGCTGGAACGCCTCCAGCGCCTCTTTATCGGTGATCGAGACATAGTTCGCGCGGCCAATATCGTTCAGCCAAGAGTGTTCAGGCCCGATGCCCGGATAATCCAGGCCAGCCGAAATCGAATAGCCTTCGAGAATCTGACCGTCGTCATCCTGCAGCAGATACGTGCGATTGCCATGCAGCACACCCGGGCGACCACCGGTCAGCGAGGCGCAATGTTCCATCTTTTCGTTCACGCCCTTGCCACCGGCTTCAACGCCGATGATGTTGACGGATTTGTCGTCGAGGAAGGGGTAGAACAGGCCCATCGCGTTCGAACCACCACCGATGGCGGCAATGATGGTGTCGGGCAGACGGCCCTCGGCCTTCATCATCTGTTCCTTGGCTTCCTTGCCGATGATCGACTGGAAGTCGCGCACCATTGCCGGGTACGGGTGCGGACCAGCTACAGTACCGATGCAGTAGAAGGTGTCGCGCACGTTGGTGACCCAATCGCGAAGCGCATCGTTCATCGCGTCTTTCAGGGTACCACGGCCCGAGGTCACCGGGATCACTTCGGCCCCCAGCAGGCGCATACGGAACACGTTGGGCGCCTGGCGCTGCACGTCATGCGCGCCCATATAGACCACGCATTTCAAGCCGAACTTGGCACAGACGGTGGCAGTGGCCACGCCGTGCTGGCCCGCTCCGGTTTCGGCAATGATCCGGGTCTTGCCCATACGCCGCGCCAGAATGATCTGGCCCAGCACATTGTTGATCTTGTGCGCGCCGGTGTGGTTCAACTCATCGCGTTTCAGGTAGATTTTGGCACCGCCCAGATGCTCAGTCAGGCGCTCCGCGTAATACAGCGGCGAGGGGCGGCCCACGTAGTTCGCCCACAGATCGTCCATCTCGGCCCAGAAGGTGGGATCATCCTTGGCCTTCTCGTATTCCTCTTCCAGCGACAGGATCAGAGGCATCAGCGTTTCACTAACAAACCGCCCGCCGAAGATGCCGAAACGGCCCTGCTCGTCGGGGCCGGACATGAAGGAATTGAAAAGATCGTTGGCCATGGGTGTCTCCATCGTCGTACCCGTCGTTCATAGGAGGTGGCGCGCGGATTTGCCATGGCAAAACGCATCATTTCGCCGCCTGGACGCGCTGTGCCCATACCTGCAACGCCTGATCCCTGCTTGGCACGGCGATGCAAGTGAAGTGATGAAACTCATTCACCTCGGCCAGATACGCCGCCGCCCGCACCACGCGGCGGTGCGGACCGGAATGGGCGAAGGTCAGCATCGCCTCGGCGTCGTGCCAGACACTCAGCGAAAAATAGAGCCCTTGGTGCGGGAAGACGTCTACTTTCAGGCACAGCGGATCACCGCGCGCTTGCAGAATTGCCTGACGGGCGCGCCAGAAAAACTCTGGCCCGTAGTACCACCGTTTCAATGAAACTCCGCCAATTGCTGCCAGCATTCCCGCGCCCTCCTCTAACGGAGATACGCAGGCATCAGGCGATCAGATCACCGGCTGGCGTCGATAAAGGCGCGGATCAGGGCCGCATCCTTCACGCCGGGTGCGCTTTCCACACCCGAAGAGACATCGACCTGCCGCGCGCCGGTCATGCGCATGGCCTCGGCAACGTTTTCCGGCGTCAGCCCCCCGGCCAGCATCCACGGACGCCGCCAGTATTTGCGCCCCGCCAACAGGCGCCAGTCAAAGGCCAGCCCATTGCCGCCCGGCAGTTCGGCGTTGCGCGGTGGCTTGGCGTCGATCAGCAGCTGATCCGCCACTTCCGAATACAGGTCGATCGCCGCAAGATCCTCGGCTTCGGCTACACCAATGGCTTTCATCACCGGCAGGCCAAACCGCTGCCGGACCTCGGCCACGCGATCCGGGCTTTCCTTGCCGTGCAGCTGCAACATGTCCAGCGGCACGCTGGCCACGATCCGGTCCAGTTCCTCATCCGACGCGTTCACGGTCAGGGCGACCTTGGCGACGCCGGCAGGTACCAGATGGGCCAGTTCGGCGGCAGCCTCGATTTCCAGATGCCGCGGCGATTTGGGAAAGAACACGAAACCAACATAGCGCGCACCAGCCTCGGCAGCCGCGCGCACGTGATCAGGGGCGGTCAGACCGCAGATTTTGACACTTGCATCTTGGGGCATTGGATTGCCTCAGCTGGCTTCGTCCAGCAAGGCCAGCACTTCGTCCTGACCTTCGTTCTGCTTTTTCTTGAGCTTCTTGACCTCGCGCTCAAGCTTGCGCACTTCGTTTTTCTTCACCGACGCATCCCGGCGGTGCTTGTGTTCGCGCAGCCATTCCCACAGGAAACCGATGATCAGGCCCGCAACCACACCACCCAGCACCACCACGAACAGCGGCAGCGACGTGCTGAAGTTAAAGCCTACAAGCTCGGCAAAAGGTTCCGGCATCAGCGACAGTTGAACCGATTCCCGATTGGCCAGCGAAACGGAAATAAGCACGATCCCGAGGATCGCCAGGAAAGCATATCGAAGGTAACGCATCATGGTTTAGGCTTTACCGTTCAACCGGTCCCTAAGCAACTTGCCAGTTTTGAAAAACGGCACACATTTTTCTTCGACCTGAACGGTCTCGCCGGTGCGGGGGTTGCGACCGACCCGCGCGTCGCGCTGTTTGACCGAAAAAGCGCCGAAACCACGCAGTTCCACGCGGTCACCGCGCGCCATGGCATCCGTCACCTCTTCAAACACAGTATTCACGATCCGCTCGACGTCGCGTTGATACAGATGCGGGTTCTCGTCGGCTATTTTCTGAATCAGTTCTGAACGGATCATGAGCGCTACCCTCCCAGGCGACCGGTTAACCATCTCTATTGTTCTGAACAGTATAGGAAAAAAGTCGGTTCGGGGGAACGTAAACTCTGTGTGCAAAGCCTTCATTTTGCTGCTAAACCGCGCGATTTTTCGCTTGTTCGCGCAAATTCCACTTCTAAAGCGCGGACGACACCCGGAATAAGCCCGGAAATCGGAACATATTGATTCGCAACAAAAACGGCCCCGCGCGGATACGCGGGGCCGTAAATTCGGCTAAGGCTGAGGCCCGGGCTTAGTCGCCCGATTTCAGCGCTGCACCCAGGATATCGCCCAGCGATGCGCCCGAGTCGGAGGAACCGTACTGTTCCACGGCCTCTTTCTCTTCGGCGATTTCGCGTGCCTTGATCGACAGGCCCAGACGGCGAGTCTTGCTGTCGACATTGGTGACGCGGACGTCGACCTTGTCACCGACCGAGAAACGCTCGGGGCGCTGTTCGGCACGGTCACGCGACAGGTCGGAGCGGCGGATGAAGGACTTCATGCCTTCGTATTCCACTTCGATGCCGCCATCTTCGATCGCGGTCACTTCAACGGTGATGACCGAGCCACGCTTCACGCCGCCCACGGCTTCGGCGAACTTGTCACCGCCCAGGGCTTTGATCGACAGCGAGATACGCTCTTTCTCAACGTCAACTTCCGAAACGACGGCCGAAACCATATCGCCTTTGCGGTAGTTCTGGATGGCATCCTCGCCACGCTCGTCCCACGACAGGTCCGACAGGTGAACCATGCCGTCGATGTCGCCTTCGAGACCGATGAACAGACCGAATTCGGTGATGTTCTTGACTTCGCCTTCGACCTGCGTGCCCTCGGGGTGAGTTTCTGCAAACACTTCCCACGGGTTGCGCTGAGTCTGCTTCAGGCCCAGAGATACGCGACGCTTGGCGCCGTCGATTTCCAGAACCATGACGTCGACTTCCTGGCTGGTCGAAACGATCTTGCCGGGGTGGACGTTTTTCTTGGTCCAGGACATCTCGGACACGTGCACCAGACCTTCGACACCAGCTTCCAGTTCGACGAAGGCGCCGTAGTCGGTGATGTTGGTGACGCGACCCTGATGGACCGAGCCCAGCGGGTACTTGGCAGCAACCAGATCCCACGGATCTTCCTGCAGCTGCTTCATGCCCAGGCTGATGCGGTGGGTCTCTTTGTTGATCTTGATGACCTGAACCTTGATGGTTTCGCCGATCGTCAGGATCTCGGACGGGTGGTTCACACGGCGCCATGCCATGTCGGTGACGTGCAACAGGCCGTCAACGCCGCCCAGGTCAACGAATGCACCGTATTCGGTGATGTTCTTGACGACACCCTCGACGGTCTGACCTTCGGACAGGTTGCCGATAACTTCGGCACGCTGTTCGGCACGCGATTCTTCCAGGATTGCGCGGCGCGAAACAACGATGTTGCCACGGCGGCGGTCCATTTTTAGGATCTGGAACGGCTGCTTCAGACCCATCAGCGGGCCAGCGTCGCGCACGGGGCGCACATCAACCTGCGAGCCGGGCAGGAACGCAACTGCGCCACCCAGATCGACGGTGAAGCCACCTTTGACACGGCCAAAGATTGCACCTTCGACGCGCTGGTCGTCGGCATATGCTTTTTCCAGACGGTCCCATGCCTCTTCACGGCGGGCCATCTCGCGCGAGATGACAGCTTCGCCACGGGCGTTTTCTGCGGCGCGCAGGTAGACTTCGACCTCGTCACCAACAGTGATTTCGGGGGCTTCGCCGGGGTTTGCGAATTCTTTCAGATCAACGCGGCCTTCCATTTTGTAGCCGACGTCGATGATGGCCTGGCCGGCTTCGATCGCCAGAACCTTGCCTTTGACAACAGAACCCTCTTCGGGCGTGTCCATTTCGAAGCTTTCATTCAGGAGGGCTTCGAATTCCTCCATGGATGCGTTAGCCATGTGGCGTTGTTTTCCTTTACATACGTTTTGTCTGGCCGAGCGGTTGTCTCCGCCGGTCTTAGTGGATTGGTCAGACGACCTGACATATGCCGCAAAACAAAGAGGGCCGGTTGGTTCCGACCCTGCTCGTCTCGTTGTTTTATGGCTCAAATCGCCTTGTCGACCGGCGCTCTATAGCGGGTTCGCCAAGTCGCCGCAAGTCATACCGGGCAAATCACGAAATAACGTGCAAGTCGTCGCGGCCAACGACTTGGGATCAAATCTCCTCGCCCTTTTTCAGCAATTCATCGATCAGGTCTCGCTGAAGGTTGCGGCTGTCACCGCCGCCGAATTGCTGCGCCCCGCCGGAATAGAGCGAGCCGTAGGTCTTGGCGATGTTCACCGTCTGCGCCAGCCCCGAGATCAGCTGATCCTTTTCCAGCGGTGACAACGGGTGGATAAACGCCGCCCACAGCATCCCGTTGGCGATCGCATAGCGCGCATCCAGGGCGCTGTCGAAATTGGCCTGCATCATGCGATGCATATCCTCTGTGGTCAGGCCTTCGGCGCTGCGGATCGGAACCATCGCGCGCATCCGGTCGGCATTGCTGTCGGTGATGACCAGAACCGGAACGTCCGACACGGTCAGCTGGAACCCCGGCCCGCGCGGCTGTGCCTCGGGGTCGAGTGCAAAGATGATCTTGCCCAGACGTTCGTAGTCCATCGGTGGCTCGGCTTCCTGAGCCGCCAGACTTCCGGCCAGAAAAATCAGGGTTAGGGCTAGTCGGATCATCGCATCTCTCCTGCAGGCTATGCCCCAACCATAGGGACCGACTGACAGGCTGACCAAACAAAGCTTGGTGAAGTGGATTTTCCGTCCGGCCGCAGGTTTGAACGATCTGCAAGGTTTGACGGGCTTCCTGCGATAGCCCGTTCAGAACTGCCCCTCTACCTATGTTTCAGCGGTTGGCCACCCGGCTGATCCAAACCTGAACAGGAAAGGATATTCCAATGAAGTCTCTGGTTCTGACCACCCTCATCGCCGCTCTGCCCTTGGTCGCGGCACCCGCCTTTGCCGCGGATGAGATCAATGTCTCAAACGGTATCTCGGCCGCCGGCGCACCGCTGGCGGCGCATGGCGTCGATCTGGTTGCGCTGGTGAATGACGGCAACCCTGTCGATGGCTTCGCCACCCATTCCGCCACCTTTGACGGCGCGTCCTACTACTTCACCAGCGCCGCAAACCGCGAAGCGTTCGAGGCCAACCCCGCTGCCTATCTGCCGCAGCATGGCGGGTTCTGTTCGTTCGGCGTGTCGGTGGGCAAGAAGTTCGACGGCGACCCGGATCAGTATCTGGTCGCAGATGGCAAGCTGTATCTGTTCCTGAACGCCGAAACCCGTGCGGCCTTCCTGAAGGACGTGGCAGCCACGGCAAAAACCGCTGACGATCAGTGGGCGAATATCAAAAGCATCGCCGTTGGCGAGTTGTAATCCAGCAAGCCCGCGGCATCAGGGTGTCGCGGGTTTTTTCCGTTCGATGAAGGCCACGGCCTGGGTCAGCGCCGCGTCGATACTCAGATCGGAGGTATCCAGCAGAACGGCATCCCCGGCGGGTTTCATCGGCGCGGTACTGCGTTCGGCATCCCGCGCATCGCGTTCGCGCACATCGGCCAGCACCTGTTCGCGGGTAACGTCCGAGCCCTTGGCGCTCAGCTCCAGAAAACGCCGCTCGGCCCGGACCTCGGCGCTGGCAGTGACGAACAATTTCACTTCGGCCTCGGGGCAGATCACCGTCCCGATATCGCGCCCATCCAGCACAGCGCCCCCGGCACGGCGGGCAAAGGCACGCTGGAAATCCACCAAGGCCGCGCGGACCTCGGGGATCACGGCCACTTTCGACGCCGCCTGTGCGATTTCGGCCGTGCGCAGATCGCCCTGTTCCAGTTCCTCAGCGGTCAAAGCCTGCGCGGCCTCGACCGGGTCGGCGCCGTCCAGCGTCCGACGCCCAACCGCACGGTAGAGCAACCCGGTATCCAGATGCGCGAACCCGAAATGCGCGGCAACACCTTTCGAGATCGTGCCCTTGCCCGCCGCCGCAGGACCATCAATGGCGACCGTAAAGCTCACGTGCGTTCGACCTTTGCACCCAGGGACGCCATCAGTGGCTCGAAAATCGGGAACGAGGTCGCGATCGGGCCGCCGTCATCCACTGAAACCGGGGTCTTCGCGCCCATGCCCATCACCATGAAGGACATGGCGATGCGGTGGTCCAGAAAGCTCTCGCACGTGCCGCCGCCGGGGATGTTGCCGATGCCCAGCCCGTCGACCGACCACCATTCCTCACCCTCGTCCACGGTCACGCCGTTGGCGCGCAGACCCTTGGCCATCGCGTCAATCCGGTCGCTTTCCTTGACACGCAGCTCTTTCACGCCGCCCATCATCGTGGTGCCGGTGGCATTGGCCGCAACCACGGACAGAACCGGGTATTCGTCGATCATCGAGGCCGCGCGTTCCGGCGGCACGTTGATACCCTTCATGTTGGGCGAATACTTGGCACGCAGATCAGCGACAGGTTCGCCGCCCTCTTCGCGTTCGTTTTCATAGGTCAGATCGGCCCCCATCTCGCGCAGCGTGGTGAACAGCCCCGCGCGGGTCGGGTTCAAACCGATGCCCGGCACCAGAACGTCCGAACCGGGGGTGATCAGCGCCGCACAAACCGGGAAGGCCGCGCTGGACGGATCGCGCGGCACGGCGATGACCTGCGGTTTCAGCTCGGGGCGACCGGTCAGAGTGATCACCCGGCCCTCTTCAGTATCTTCAACGGTGATTTCGGCACCAAACCCGGCCAGCATCCGCTCCGAGTGGTCACGGGTGGCCTCTTTCTCGATCACGACGGTTTTGCCCGGCGCGTTCAGACCGGCCAGCAGTACGGCGGATTTCACCTGCGCCGACGGCACTGGAACCTCATAGCGCACCGGAACAGGTTCCGCCGCGCCGACGATGGTCATCGGCAACCGTCCACCCGAACGGCCAACCGATTGCGTACCAAACAGCGCCAGCGGATCGGTCACCCGCGCCATCGGGCGTTTGTTCAGGCTCGCGTCCCCCGTGAACGTCGCCGTAATCGGAGAGGTAGCCATCGCGCCCATGATCAGCCGCACCCCGGTACCCGAGTTGCCGCAATCAATCACTTGATCGGGCTCGGCAAAACCGCCAACGCCGACACCATGCACAGACCATTCACCGCCACCGTGGTCTGTCACCTCGGCCCCGAAAGCGCGCATCGCCTTGGCGGTATCCAGAACGTCTTCGCCCTCAAGCAGGCCCGAAATCTTTGTCTCACCCACCGCCATGGCGCCCAGGATCAGCGACCGGTGCGAGATCGACTTATCCCCGGGCACCTCTGCCGTGCCGGTCAGCGGGCCGCAGGGATGCGAGGTCATCGGGATGGGCGTGCCGTGTCCGGACATGGGGGCTCCTGTTTTCGCTATCAGTGCCCAAGCCGATTAGCGAATTGGAGACGGTTGGTCCAGCGGCAATGCGACCGCCAGCGCAAGCCAGGTTTGGGTGATCAGGGGTTTCCGGGCTACAATCGTCGAATTCAGGACGAGTTTGTTTTTTGTTTCTCATTAATCACTGTCCGAGGATTACCCCATGTCACAAATTCAATCCATGCTCTCAAGTGGCACGGAAAAGTACTTTCAGCCCAAGGACCCACTAAAGACTGACAGCGTTTTGCAGATGCGCCTGGCCTTTCTGGTCGGCCTTGTTGCCTTTGGCCTGCCGATCATTCTCGCCGCTGGTGCAGTGTTTGGCGGCAGCTGTTTCCGCGACAGCATCAGCCATTTTTATTATGCCCAGTTTCTCGGCGCCATTTTTGTCGGCCTATTGGTTTTTATCGGCGGTTTTCTGATCGCCTATACCGGAGATCATTGGCTTGAGGATCTTGGGTCCTTCATTGCCGGAATAGGTGCCTGTTTTGTTGCGGTTTTCCCAACAAGCGGGTCTGGCTGCGAAGAACCCGTCAGCTTCAAGTCACGAATCTTTGCCGATGTGAACCAATCGCCGCCACCGGTGCTGTCTGACCCGCAGCCGGACGCGTTCTTCACCCTGTTTTCGAGCGCTCCGCATTTACATGCCTGGGCTGCGGGCATCCTGTTTGCTTATCTGGGCCTTTATTGCCTGTTCGTTTTACGCCGCGTGGTTCCTGAACGTCACATAAGAGACGGCCAATTGATCCGGTCGAAAAGACAACGCAACACACTGTATTCGTTGTGCGGCGTTACAATCCTGCTGTGCGTTCTGGTTCTGGGTATCGTCGCCTTTTCCGGTGAAAGCGCTCAAGCGGGGTGGAAATCCCATAATCTGACGTTTTTTGTGGAAACAATCGCGCTTTGGGCATTCGGGCTGGCTTGGTTCGCCAAAGGCCGCGCCTTTCCCAGCCTGCGCGATTCCACGCCGTAGGGGTCAGGTTTTGCGGAACGTCAGGTAATGCGGTGTGCGGCCTTCGCGCAGGGCCTTCTGCTCATACCGGGTGGAAATCCAGTCCCCCCAAGGCTCACGCCAATCTGTTGGGCGCTCGGCCAGCCATTCGAACCCTGCGCGCGGAACTTCCTCAAGCGTCTGGCGGACATAGTCGGGAATGTCGGTGGCCACGCGAAAGATTGACCCCGGTTTCAGCACGCGCGCCAGCGGCTCCAGATGTTCCGGCGTCACGAAACGACGGCGATGGTGCCGCGTTTTCGGCCACGGGTCGGGGTACAGCAGGAAGGCGCGCGAAATGCTGGCCTCGGGCAGCACGTCGAACAGATCGCGCGCATCACCGGGGTGCACCGCAAGGTTTTCGACCCCAGCCTGACGGATTTTGCCCAACAGCATGGCGACGCCGTTGATATAGGGCTCGGCCCCGATGATGCCGATATCAGGGTTGCTGGCGGCCTGATGCACCAGATGCTCACCGCCGCCAAATCCGACCTCAAGCCAGACATCCTTGCCGCCGAACAGCGCCTTAAGGTCCAGCGGATCGCGGTTGGGGTTGCTCTCCCAATCCACCGCGCCGGGTGACAGAGCGTCAAGATCTTCGTTCAGATACGTCTTTTGACTGGGCTTCAGGGTCTTGCCCTTAAAGCGGCCATAGAAGTTTCTGCGGGGGCGTTGTGGTGTCTGGGTGCTCATGGCGGTGCCCATACTGCGCGGGCCGCACCGTTGCAACCCCGGTGCCGAATCGAAAAGCGCGCCGGGGTCGGCGCACTTTGTTTGGTTGTGGATCAGACCGCCGCTTTAAGCGCGTCGACCAGATCGGTGCGCTCCCAGCTGAAGCCGCCATCCGCGTCGGGCTCGCGCCCGAAGTGGCCATAAGCGGCCGTGCGCTGGTAGATGGGTTTGTTCATCTGCAGGTGCTCACGAATGCCGCGCGGGGTCAGGTCCATCACTTGACCGACGGCCGTTTCGATCAGAGCGTCCGCAATCTGACCGGTGCCGTGCGTGTCGGCATAGATCGACAGAGGCTTGGACACACCAATCGCATAACTCAGCTGGATGGTGCAGCGTTCCGCCATACCCGCAGCAACGACGTTCTTTGCCAGGTAGCGCGCGGCATAGGCTGCCGAACGGTCCACCTTGGTCGGGTCTTTACCCGAGAACGCACCGCCACCATGCGGCGCGGCACCGCCATAGGTGTCCACGATGATCTTACGCCCGGTCAGACCTGCGTCACCGTCCGGGCCGCCAATCACGAATTTGCCGGTTGGGTTCACGTGCCACTCGGTTTCCGCGGACAGCCAGCCCTCGGGCAGGGTCTCGGTGATATAGGGCTCGACGATGGCACGGATGTCATCCGAGCTCAGCGACTCGTCCAGATGCTGGGTCGACAACACGATCGAGCTGACGCCAACCGGCTTGCCGTCGCGGTACACAACCGACAGCTGCGATTTCGCGTCCGGGCCCAGCGCGGGCTCGGTGCCGTTCTTGCGCACTTCGGCCAGACGACGCAGAATCGCGTGCGAATACTGGATCGGAGCGGGCATCAGCGCGGGGGTTTCCGTGGTGGCGTAACCGAACATGATGCCCTGGTCGCCAGCGCCCTCGTCTTTGCCGTCGGACGCGTCCACACCCTGCGCGATATGGGCGGACTGTTCGTGCAGCAGGTTCGTCACCTCGACGGTTTCGTGGTGGAACTTATCCTGCTCATAGCCGATATCCTTGATACAGGCGCGCGCGATCTCGTCGATACGGCCCATATAGTCGTGCAGCTTTTCCTGATCAGACAGGCCTACTTCGCCACCAATTACCACACGGTCGGTCGTGGCAAAGGTTTCGCACGCCACGCGTGCTTCGGGTTCTTCGTTCAGAAATGCGTCAAGGACGGCATCGGAAATCCGGTCGCAAACCTTATCCGGGTGCCCTTCGGATACAGACTCCGAAGTAAAAGTGTAGTTCTGTCGGGACATGAAAGTGCTCCATTAAGATTTCCCCATCACGCCAGGAAGCCGTTGTGACGGGCAAGCGAGGGCATACGCCCACAACTTCACAGGGTCAATCGGTATTTAAGCGAGTTCCTGCCGGACGTTGCGCCAAAGCAGCGCGAACAAAACCGCCAGCAAGACAAAGACCGGAAAATCACCGATCCGGGCATAGATGGTCGGTGCCAGCGGCGCCGGTAATTTCGCGTCCACAAAGCCCGCCTGCCCCAATGCCAGCGCGTTCGTGATGCGCCCCAGTGGATCGATCACCGCCGATACTCCGGTATTGGCTGAACGCATCATCGGCAGGCCTTGCTCGATGGCACGCATCTGCGCCTGAGCCAGATGCTGATAGGGGCCGGACCGGGTACCGAACCAGGCATCATTGGTGATTTGCAACAGGAAATCCGCGCGACCGGGAGCGGACAGGACATCCTGCGTGAACACGGCCTCGTAACAAATCAGCGGCAGCGCCTTGCCCAGCTTTCCCGCGTCCATCAGCGCAGCACCGGGTCCCGAGCTGAAGCCATGACCGGCAGTGGTCGCCATCCCGTGAATGCCGAACCGTGCCATCAGGTTTCCAAACGGCACGTATTCCCCGAACGGAGCAAGGTGGTGCTTGTCATACAGGCCCTGCTGCTGACCCTGCTCGTCCAGATAGATCATCGAGTTATAGATTTGCGGGCCGTCACCCCGCTGAATGCCCAGAAACACCGGCACTGACTGCGCAGCATCTGTGACTGCATCCAAATACGGCTGCGCACTGCCCAGCCATGCGGGTATCGACGTTTCCGGCCAGACGATCAGGTCAGGCCGGGGCTGCGCTGCGGTAAACTCGATCTGCCGTGCAAAGAACAACGGCGCATAGTCCGGGTCCCATTTCTGATGCTGTGGGGCGTTGGGCTGGATCAGGCGCACGGTGTGGTCGGTCTCGGTGACAGTCGGACGGGTGGCCGCATAGACCAACACCAGACAAGCCGTGCCAACCGTCAAGCCCAGGGGCAGCACGAACCCGCCGCGCTGTGCCAGCGCCGCCCCCAAGGGCAAGGTTGCCAGCAGCGTCAGTGCACCCAGACCATAGGGTCCGAACAGCGACAGAAGCTGCGCCACGGGCGTATCAACCCAAACCTGCGCCAGCCCGGCCCAGGGGAAGCCCGTCAATACGTATCCCCGGGCGAACTCCGCCAAAGACACGGCCACGGCAAGGAAAACCGCCTGTTTGACAGCGCCTCCACCCGGTCGCCTTGCGGCCCAAAAGGCCAGCGCCCAGAACAAGGCCAACCCGCCCGCCATGAAGATCAGGGCAAAGGGCGCCATCCACGCGTGGCGCTCGGCGTCCACGAAAAACGGCTCGATGATCCAGCTGAGCCCGTGGGCGAAGTATCCGGTGGCAAAGGCCCAGCCCAACCACGCGGACCGACCCCGCGTTTCAGTCGACATATAAAGAGGGGCAAGCAGCAGCAACCCAACCAGCGTTGCCGCCCATATGCCAAAAGGTGCAAGACCAAAGGCCGCCAGCGCGCCCAGCAGGGCCGACAGCACGAACCTCAGCCAAAACGGCCAGCCCTGCGATGGGGTCATGCAGTAAGATCCGGCAACATGACACGCAGTCGCTTGATCCGGCGCGGATCTGCGTCGATCACCTCGAATTCCGGGCCTTCGGGATGCAGAACAACCTCACCCCGCGCAGGTACGCGGCCGGACAGCATGAAAACCAGACCGCCCAGAGTATCGATCTCTTCCTCGTCCACGTCCTCGTGACTGGTCAGCGAGCGTCCGATCTCGGCCTCGAACTCTTCCAGAGGGACACGCGCCTGAACGATGTAACATCCGGGCTTTTCCTGCACCCAAAGCTGATCTTCATCCGCGTCGTGTTCATCGGCGATTTCACCCACGACCTGTTCGATCAGGTCCTCGATGGTCAGCAAACCGTCAACGCCACCATATTCGTCGATCACCAGCGCCATGTGGCGGCGTTCCGTCTGCATCTTGGTCAGCAGCACACCGATTGGCATCGAGGGGGGCACGAACAGCAATGTCCGCAGCATCGAGACCAGATCGAACTCGTTGCCGCCACCGTTGAACCCATGGGTCAGGGCGAAATCCTTGAGGTGGACGAAGCCCAAAGGCGTGTCCAGCGTGCCCTCATAGACCGGTATTCGGGACAACCCGCTGTCGCGGAACACCTGCGCCAGTTCATCTTTGGTGATGGTGGACGGGACCGAGATGATCTCGGCCGTCGGAATGGCCACGTCCTCGACCCGCATCCGCCGCAGGTTAATCATGCCGCGCGGCTGCACCCTATCGGTCTCGTGCCCGTTGGCTACGTGAACCTCATCCTCGTCCTGTGGTGAGAACGCGTCCACTATTCGAGAAAAAAACCCGGCTTTCTCTTTGACATTGTCACCGCCGTTCTTCGGTTGCGCGCCCTGCGCCGCCATAGAACTGCCGTCTGTATCGCCCATGATCCCGTTCCAAATAATCGACCCTGAAGGCCCGTCTACGCATTATATGGGTCATCAAGACCCAGTTTGCCAAGTATATCGACCTCAACCGCTTCCATCAAATCCGCGTCAGCGTCGTGGATGTGATCGTATCCCAGCAAATGTAAAGTTCCGTGAATGATCAGATGTGTGACGTGATCATCCATGGGCTTTCCCGCCTCAGCCGCCTCACGCGCGCAGGTGTCGTAGGAGATCGCAATATCCCCCAGCGCGATTTCGCCGGTGAAGTCCGGCTCGGGCGGCAGCGGTGGATGACCCGGTTGGCCTGGCGCCAACTCCTCGGCGGGCCAACTGAGCACATTGGTCGGAGCGGGTTTTTCCCGAAACTCGGCATTCAGCTCTGCGATCCGGGGGTCGTCACACGCCAGCAGGCTGATCTCACATATATCGGCGTCCAGATCGCAATGGTCCAAAACCGCCTGTATGGCCCGCACGGCCAAAGGCTCCAGCCCCTGCCAGCGTGCGTCTTCAATCGTCAGTTCAAGGTTCATGCCATCACGTCCAAAGCCTGCAGCCCCGAACGATTAACCCGTCTCGCGGCCTGCGTCGGCCTCATACGCTTCGATAATGGCGGCGACAAGCGGGTGGCGCACCACGTCTTTCGAGGTGAAATAGTTGAAGCTGATATTCGGGATCGTCTTCAGCAAACGCTCGGCATCCGCCAGACCCGATTGAACCCCGCGCGGCAGGTCCACCTGTGACCGGTCTCCGGTGATCACCATGCGGCTGCCCTCACCCAGACGGGTCAGGAACATCTTCATCTGCATGGTCGTGGCGTTCTGCGCCTCATCCAGCACCACAAACGCATTGGCCAGCGTCCGCCCGCGCATGAAGGCCAGCGGAGCGATTTCGATTCGTTTCTCTTCGATCAGTTTGGCCAGTTGCTTGCCGGGCAGGAAGTCGTTCAGCGCGTCATAGAGCGGCTGCATGTAAGGATCGACCTTGTCCTTCATGTCACCCGGCAGATAGCCCAGCTTTTCACCAGCCTCGACGGCGGGGCGGCTGAGGATAATCCGGTCCACATGCCCGCCAATAAACATCGATACGCCGACGGCCACCGCCAGATAGGTCTTGCCGGTGCCCGCCGGGCCGATTCCAAAGGCCAGTTCGTTGTTGAACAGCGACTGGACATACGCCTTTTGCGCATCGGTGCGCGGCTCGACCAGTTTTTTGCGGGTTTTGATCTCAACCGTGCCGCCCTTGAACATCTCAAGCTGGTCACCGTCTCGGCTGCCGGTTCCTGTCTCGGAACCGCCCATCCGAAGCTCGCGATCCACATCGGCGGCCTCGACATCGCGGCCGCCTTCGAGACGGGTGTAGAGCGCCTGCAGCACCTCGATGGCCTGTTTCTGCGAATCCTCGTCGCCCATGACAACCAACTGGTTGCCGCGCCGGACAATCTGGACGGACAGTTTTTGTTCAATTTCGGTCAGATTGCGGTCATACTCGCCGCACAAATCAATCAACAACCGATTGTCAGGGAATTCAACAAACGCCTCGCGCTGGGGCATGTCATCTTGCGGTGGGGTAAGGGCACCGATGGCCAATCCGTTCTCCTGTCTTGGCGTTTCACCCTGAGCGTAGACAACAATTCTCGGTGGGCGCAAGCCACAGTTTCAAATTTTCCGAAACGGATGGCAAAACCGCCGAACAATGCCGCAAACGATACCACCCCCAACAGGGGTCAAAACGTATAGTTCAACCCAAATCTCAGACCGCGGTAGCGCGGTGTGGATTTCGTCGAGAACCCATTGCTGAACTCGACCCGGCGCGAGTCGAACTGCACATATTCGTACTCACCCGTGATCGACCAGTTTTCGCTCAGGCTGTGTTCGGCACCGATACTGGCCGAAAACCCACTCCGGGTATCGCTGTCTTCAAAAGATTGCGTCGTGGCCCCGGAAGTCAGGCTGCTGCCGGTCGTGACATCCCCCTGCACGTATCCGACCGTAACAAAGTACAAAACCGTGCCGCTTTTGTTGGTCAGACCGTTGCGAAAGCGAACCGACAAGATGTCCGAGACCTCGGAGGAACCGGTGATTGCGGTGCTGCCAACATTCGTCATGACGTCGTCGTCGAGCGTGCCAAAATCATACCCAAGTTCGAACCCGTAGACATAATCGCGCCCGCCGACGGCGGGCAGAACACCGCGCCAGCCGCCTCGGACACCACCGTAGCTGCCTTTCAGATCCAATTCTCCGATCCCGAAGGTGCCGCCCGGGGTCGTCAGGCCGAATCGGTCCGTGCCGCTTGTTGCGTAACCGCCGCTCAGGCCCAGATAAAAGGCGCTAACATCGCTGCCGAAACGTTTCGGGCTGGCAACCGGAGGGTCAGTCACACCCTGCTCCAAATTGCCCGCAACAGTTGCGCTGGAAAGAAGCGAAAGCACCAGCGCCGACGAAAAAACAACCCGACGACCTGGCCCAAAGAAACGTGTTCGAATTTCCACTCGTAACCTCCATCGTCCCAACCCGTTAGCCGGACCGGCACAGAACTGGATTCTCAGGAGCGCGGCGCGCTATACCCTGAAAAAATCTGGCCTTTCTCGGAACATAGTTCTTGGTCGTGAATCAAGGGTTAAATTTTGAAACAAGTGCCAACTATGGTTTTCTGACAGCACCAGCCGCACAGGTCAGATCAATGTCCCCGCCAGCGAGTTTGCCCCCGAACCGGTGATCCGAACGTCTCTTAGCTCACCGATGGCGACGTCGGCCTCGGACACGTGAACCGAATGCAGATACTCGGATTTTCCGACCATTTGTCCGGGCAGGCGACCGGATTTTTCGAACAGAACACTGACTTTGCGACCAACCATCGCGTCCTGGATTTCCCGCTGATGCTGAGTGATCAAGGCCTGCAGGCGTTGCAAACGATCATCCGCTGCCTGCGGATCGACCTGAGGCCGCTCGGCCGCAGGCGTTCCGGGGCGGGTCGAGTATTTGAAGGAATAGGCATAGCCGTATTTGACCTCTTCCACCAAATCCAGCGTGGCCTGGAAATCTTCGTCGGTTTCCTCGGGGAAGCCGACGATGAAGTCACCCGACATCATGATATCAGGCCGCGCGGCACGGATACGCTCGACCAGACGCAAATAGCTTTCCGCCGTATGGCTGCGGTTCATCCGCTTCAGAATCCGGTCCGAGCCCGACTGCACCGGCAGGTGCAGATACGGCATCAGCTTTTCGCAGGTTCCGTGCGCCTCGATCAGGTCATCCGCCATGTCATTGGGGTGCGAGGTGGTAAAGCGGATGCGCTCCAGCCCGTCGACCTTGTTCAACTCCCAGATCAGACCGGCCAATGTCATGTCTCCGTTCGCGCCTGCGCCATGATAAGCGTTGACGTTCTGCCCCAGCAGAGTGATCTCGCGCACGCCGCGTTCGACCAGATCATGGGCTTCGCGGATAATGCGATCCGCCGGACGGCTGACCTCGGCCCCGCGGGTATATGGAACCACGCAGAAGGCGCAGAATTTGTCGCAGCCCTCCTGCACGGTCAGAAATGCCGTTGGGCCGCGCTTGGCCTTGGGGCGGTTCTTGAGCTTTTCGAACTTGTCTTCCTCGGGGAAATCCGTGTCCAGCGCCTTTTGGCCCTCGCGGGTCTTGGCCTCCATCTCGGGCAGACGGTGATAGCTTTGCGGCCCCACCACCAGATCGACCAGAGGCTGACGGCGCATGATCTCTTCGCCCTCGGCCTGCGCCACACACCCCGCCACGCCGATCTTCAGATCCGGCTTTTCCGCCTTCAGCCCCTTGAACCGGCCCAGTTCGGAATAGACCTTTTCGGCGGCCTTTTCGCGGATGTGGCAGGTGTTCAGCAGAATCATATCCGCGTCGTCGGGGCTTTGGGTCTCGACATAGCCCTGCCCGCCCAGCGTCTCGGACATGCGTTCGCTGTCATAGACGTTCATCTGGCAACCATAGGTTTTGATGTACAGCTTTTTGGGTTCTGACATGGATATGGCCTTTGCGTTCGCAGGATCGGCGTCATCTATACCTTACGAACGCCGCTTGCAATGCCGGGGCGGATACCCGATTTTGACCGAAGATTCCAGCAAAGTGGAACCGAACAGGCAATGCAATACGACTCACTCGACGTTTTCCTGAACTCAGGCAAATCGGCGCTGGCCAAGGGCCCCGTCGCCCTGATCTTTGCCGAAGACATGGTCGAGATCGACAGCACCATCCGGCATCATCTGCATCTGGGTTTCAAATCCGTGATCGCCTTCATGCCGCAGGACTTTACGCTGGACCCCGAACTGTCAGAACGCATTCACCGCGTCACCCTGACCTGTGTGCCCAGCGCAATTGTCTTCGACACTATCAACAGAATCATACAGGCCGAGCCCGGCATCTGGATGTACTACTGCTATAACGCCGAATATCTGTTCTTTCCGTTTTGCGAGACCCGCACGGTGGGCGAGTTGCTGGCCTTCCACGCCGAAGAACGCCGCGACGCGATGCTGAGCCACGTGGTTGACCTCTATGCCGATGATCTGGACGCCTTTCCGAACGGAGTCGCTCCGGACCGTGCGATGCTGGACAGCACCGGCTATTACGCCCACACCCGCCATGACGCCGAAGACCACCCGGTCGAGCGTCAGTTGGACATGTCCGGCGGCCTGCGCTGGCGGTTCGAGGATCACATTCCATACGAACGCCGCCGTATCGACCGGATCGCTTTGTTCAAATCCCGCAAGGGTCTGGAGCTGCGTCCCGATCACACTTTCAACGAGCCGGAATACAACACCTATTCCTGCCCCTGGCACCACAATATGACCGCCGCTGTGTGCTCATTCCGCGCGGCCAAGGCTTTGAAAAGCAATGCCGGGTCCACCTTCGACATCCCAACCTTTTGCTGGCGCAACTCGGTGCCGTTTCAGTGGACATCCGGCCAATTGCTCGATCTGGGGCTGATCGAATCGGGCCAGTGGTTCTGAGCCTAGCGCCGCAGCAGCACCGGGAACCAATCTTCACGCAGGCGCTGGCCCGGGGTCATGTCGTGACCCGGAAACGGCGGTGAGGTCCGGCCCGGACGCTCCACATATCGTGCGTCATCGCCGACCAGACGCAGCGAAAACGCCCTGCGGCGGCTGTCAGAATGGTTACCGCGCGCGCCATGCAGCGTGCGGTAGTTGAAGGCCACCGCGTCGCCCGGCTCCATCTCGAATTCCACAACCTTCATGCCTTCGGCATCCGGGTCCGGAACGGGGATGTACTGACCTTCATCGGCAAAGAACCCTTCTTCCGAGACCCAGCGGGTCGGCAGAACCTCTTTCTCCCACCGGTGCGAGCCCGCCACGCAGCGCAGCGTTGCCTGTTTCACCGGGTCCAGCGGCGACCAGAAGCTGATCGTCTGCTGTCCCTCGACAAAGTAATACGGCCCGTCCTGATGCCACGGGGTCGCCATTGACGTACCGGGCTCTTTGACCAAAACGTGGTCGTGGAACATTTGAACGGTCTGCGATTGCATCAAATCCGCCGCGACCTCAGCCGCCGGAGAGCTCTCGATCACCTCGCGAAACTGATCAATCCGCGACCAGTTGCAATAGTCGTCAAAGAACAGGCCGGTTTCGCCCTGTTTCTTGTTGTCGGACGCATAAGGCCCCGGCTCAGCCATGTTCGCGGCAACGCCTGCGCGCAGGGCTTCGACGTGGTCGGCAAACAGCCCTTTGATCAGGACAACACCGTCCTGCTGATAGGTGTCGATCATCTCTTGCGTGACCAGAGGGTGCGTCATGTCTGTCTCCGTGCCGTGAGGTTGGGCGATCTGCACATGGGAACGCCCTCTGTTCAAGTCATATCTTTCAAAGATACACTTAACTTCATGTTATATATCTCGCTACGCCAATATGAATATGTCTGCGCCATCGGACGGCATGGCAGCCTGTCCGCCGCGGCGCAGCACCTGAATGTCTCGCAACCAGCGCTGTCCAACGCGCTGACCCGGGTCGAGGAACAACTGGGCTATCCCCTGTTCGCCCGTCGGCGCGGAGCGGCGATGGCTTTGACCCCGCAAGGGCGCAGCTTCATTGAAGAGGCCGAGGCGCTGCTGGCCAGAGCCGCCCGTCTGGAAAACGCTGCCGAAAGCAGCACGGGCAAGGCGCGGCTGCGGCTGGGGTGTTTCGTTGATCTGGCCCCGTTTCTGCTGGCCCGTGCCCTGCGGCAGTTGCGCGCCGAGATGCCGGATGTGGCGGTGTCTTACAGGGTCGACAGTTTCGAGGGCCTGATTTCCGGCCTGATCGACGGGCGGATCGACCTGGCGTTGACCTATGGGCTCAGCATGGACGCGACATTTACCCGGCATACTTTGTTCGCCAACTCTCCGCGTGCGCTTCTGTCCCCAGATCATCCGCTGGCCACAAACCGCCAGGTTTCCTTGCTGGACCTGGCCGCACATCCGCTGATCCTGTCCGAGGAAGGGCTGTCCGCGCAGCATGTATTGGGGCTGTTTCGACGGATCGGAAAAAGCCCGAAGGTGGCTCATCGCGCGGCCTCGCTGGAGATTCAGCGCAGCCTGGCAGCGCATGGTGAAGGGGTTGCGATCAGCTATGCCAATCCGCCAACCGAAATCAGCTATGACGGGATGGCCCTGCTCAGCCTGCCCGTATCGGACCCTTTCGCGGCAGAGCCCGTAGTGCTGGCACGGCATGGCACTGGCCCCACGGACGCGCAGATTGCAAACGCCGAGCGCGCCTTGTCCGATCTGAAACCGTAGATTTATTTTTTTCGCAGGCGGATCACGACATCGACCGAGGCGATTTCAACCCCCTCGGGCGCTTCGGGCAGACGCTGAATCACCAACTGATCCGAGGGCGCATCGCTCAGGCGGCTTTCATCTTCCCAGTAGAAATGCGGGTGATCATGGGTATTGGTGTCGAAATAGCTTTTCGACCCATCCACCGTGATCTCCTGCAGAACACCGGCCTCGCAAAAGGCGCGCAGCGTGTTGTAGACCGTTGCAAGCGAGACGGCATCGCCGTTTTTTTTCGCCGATTCAAACAGGCTTTCCGCCGTGACATGCCGGTGACGGCCATCGCCCACCAACAGTTCGGCCAACGCCAAACGCTGTCGCGTCGGGCGCAATCCTGCGTCGACCAACCAATTCGTGGCTCTGCTCTGGCTTTGAGGTGTCATGAATCCGAAACCCGTTTGTTGCTGCCCTATATATAAGTGCTCAGGTCAGGTTATTTCAAATGAAATTCATTCGCAAAGAATGTCCTGAACACAACATGATGTGGGCGACCGCTCTTGCAGGACCTTGCATACGGGTGCTAGGTGAGGCCAGATTAGTTAAACGGACCCCTGGCAGGAGAGGCGGCAGAATGGCCCAATTCCCGAGCAGCTTTGACAAGGACGATCTGCTGAAATGCGCCCGAGGCGAATTATTCGGCCCCGGTAATGCGCAGTTGCCTGCTCCGCCGATGCTGATGATGGATCGGATCACCGATATCTCGGCCGATGGCGGCGCGCATGGAAAAGGTCATATTCTGGCCGAGTTTGATATCACCCCGGACCTGTGGTTCTTTGACTGCCACTTCCCCGGCAACCCGATCATGCCCGGCTGTCTTGGACTGGACGGCTTGTGGCAGCTGACCGGCTTCAACCTGGGCTGGCGCGGCTGGCAGGGGCGCGGCATGGCCGTTGGCGTGGGTGAGGTCAAGCTGACCGGCATGGTGCGCCCGGACCGCAAGATGCTGACTTATAAAATCGATTTCAAAAAGGCGATTCAGACCCGCCGCCTGACCATGGGTGTGGCGGATGGTATCGTCGAAGCCGACGGCGAAATGATTTACGACGTCAAAGACATGAAAGTCGTTCTGTCCGAAGCCTAAGCCGGACCGGCCTGAAATAAGGAGCACGCACATGCGTCGAGTAGTTGTCACCGGTTTGGGGGTTGTGTCCTCCATCGGGAACAATGCCGAAGAGGTTCTGGCCTCACTGAAGGCCGGCAAGTCCGGCATCGTGGCCAATGAGCAGATGGTCGAACACGGCTTTCGCAGCCAGATCGCCGGATCGCTGAAGATTGACGTGGCCGAGCATGTGGACAAGCGCACCCTGCGCTTCATGGGGCCGGGTGCCGCCTATGCCCATATTGCCATGAGCCAGGCGATCGCCGATTCCGGTCTGACCGAAGATCAGGTTCAGAACCCGCGCACGGGCTTGGTCGCCGGTTCGGGCGGCCCGTCGACCAGCGCCATGCTGACGGCGCATCAGACGGTGCTGAAAACCGGAGCCACCAAGCGGATCGGACCGTTCGCAGTTCCGAAATGCATGTGCTCGACGATTTCCGCGAACCTTGCGACGGCGTTCAAGATCAAGGGCATCAACTACTCGATCACCTCGGCCTGTTCGACCTCGCTGCACTGCATCGGCAATGCGGCGGAACAGATCATGATGGGCAAGCAGGACATCATGTTCGCCGGCGGCGGCGAAGAACTGGACTGGACCCTGTCCTGCCTGTTCGACGCGATGGGCGCGATGTCTTCCAAGTACAACGACGCCCCCGAGAAAGCCTCGCGCGCGTTTGACGAAGACCGCGACGGATTCGTGATCTCGGGCGGTGGCGGCATCGTCGTGCTCGAGGATCTGGAGCACGCGCTGGCCCGCGGCGCCAAGATCTATGCCGAAGTCACCGGTTTCGCCGCCACCTCGGACGGCCATGACATGGTGGCCCCGTCAGGCGAAGGCGGCGAGCGCGCGATGCGTCTGGCGCTGGCGACCCTGCCCGAAGGCCGCAAGGTCGATTATATCAACGCCCACGGCACCTCGACCCCGGTCGGAGACGTGGGTGAGGTCGAAGCCGTCCGCCGCATCTTTGGCGAGGGCAAGGTGCCGCCGATTTCCTCGACCAAGTCGATGACCGGCCACGCGCAGGGCGCCGCCGGTGCGTTGGAGGCAATCTTCTGCCTTTTGATGCTGGACAATGACTTTATTACTCCGTCGATCAACGTCGACACACTTGCCGAAGGCATCCAGCCCGGTGAAATTGCAACTCAAGTGGTTGAAAACGCAGGTTTGGACTCTGTGATGACCAATAGCTTCGGCTTTGGCGGCACAAACGGGTCCATGGTTCTGTCAAAGTATAACGGGTGAACATGATGTCGGATCTTCTCAAGGGCAAACGCGGCCTGATCATGGGGGTGGCGAATGACCGCTCGATTGCTTGGGGCATTGCCAAGGCGATGCACGAGGCCGGTGCGGAACTGGCGTTCACCTATCAGGGTGAGGCGTTCGGCAAACGGCTGGAACCGCTGGCCCAAAGCCTGGGCAGCGATTTCATGGTCGATGCGGATGTCACCGATGATGAATCGCTGGACCGCGCGTTCAATGAGTTGGGCGAACGCTGGCCGACGATTGATTTCGTGGTTCACGCAATTGCCTATTCGGACAAGTCCGAACTGACCGGCCGTTTCCTGAACACCACGCGAGCGAACTTCAAGCACTCGATGGATGTCTCGGCCTATTCCTTTATCGAGGTTGCGCGTCGTGCCTATCCGCTGATGAAGGACAATGGCGGCTCGCTGCTGACGCTGACCTATCAGGGTTCGAACCGTGTTGTGCCGAACTACAACGTCATGGGCGTGGCAAAGGCCGCGCTGGAATCGGCGACGCGCTATCTGGCCAACGATCTTGGCCCCGAAGGCATCCGCGTCAACGCAGTCTCGCCCGGCCCGATGAAGACGCTGGCGGGCGCGGCCATCGGTGGCGCGCGCAAAACCTACAAGTTCTGTGATCAGAACGCACCGATGCGTTCAAACGCCACGCTCGAGGCCGTGGGCGGCACTGCCGTTTACCTGGCTTCTGATGCCGGTGCCTGCACCTCGGGCGAGATCATTCGCGTCGACGGCGGCTTCCACGTTTTGGGCATGCCGCAGCCCGATCACATGTGACCCGATCTTTCCCTGCCCGCGCCAAGATTTCACCATCTTTCGCGGGCACGGATAGCGGCATGAGCAAAGCAGAACAAATCCTCTCGAACACCTCTCGGGTGTCCCGGCGCAAACAGGGCTTTTTGGGACAACGCGGCCGGATCGCGTTGCTGGCCCTTACCATGCTGCTGATGCTGTTTGTGTTCTTTACACAGGCAGATGTGCGCGCGGCCTTTACATCCTGGACCAGCCTGATTTCAGGCTGATCCAAAGCGCTGGCCCGCTGTGGTCAGTTGATTGAGACGACCTCGATATCGAAAATCAGGTCCTGACCGGCCAGCGGGTGGTTTGCGTCCAGCGTGACGGTTGCCTCGTCCGAGTCTACCACCGTCACTGGCACCGCTTGCCCGTCCGGCGTCTGCATCTGTAACTGGGTGCCGGGATCCAACGGGATGTCATCCGGGATGCCCTCGCGCGGGATCTGCTGGCGCGCTGCGGGGTTGATCGGGCCATAGGCATCCACGCAGGCGATTTCGACCCGCTTTTTCTCACCCACAGTCAAACCGGGCATGGCGGTATCCAAACCGGGAATGATCTGGCCTGACCCGACCACGAATTCAAGCGGATCGCGTCCTTCGGAACTGTCGAACACGTTGCCGTCCAACAGCGTACCTTTGTAATGGATGCGAACGGTGTCGCCTTGTTTGATCTCGGTCATAGGTGGCCTCCGGCCGTTAAGGGTTTAAGCGATCAAACCTAGGGAGTGACACGGCATTGTAAACCCTCCCCCCTTTTGCGCCTGCGACTCTTGTGCCAACCTGCGCCGGATTGAGGGAGGGGTACCGATGCCAATCACCACCTGCGTTTTTGACGCCTATGGCACGCTGTTCGACGTTGCCGCCGCCGCGCGTCAGGCGGCCGCCGAACCCGGTTACGAGAAACTGCAGCAGAAGTGGCCTGAACTGGCCAATCACTGGCGACTGAAACAGCTGCAATACACCTGGCTGCGCGCGATCACCGACGCCCATGCCGATTTCTGGGATGTGACCCAGGACGGGCTGGACTGGGCGCTTGAGGCCACCGGGCTGGACGGCGACCCGACCCTGCGCCAGCGCCTGCTGGATCTGTATTGGGAGTTACAGGCTTACCCCGAGGTCCCCCAAATGCTGGCCGATCTGAAAGCCAAAGGGCTGAATACCGCGATCCTGTCCAACGGGTCGCTACCCATGCTGGATGGTGCGGTAAAATCGGCTGGAATTGGCGACGTTCTGGACGATGTTCTGTCGGTCGAAAGTGTTGGCATCTTCAAACCCCATTCCAGCGTCTATGATCTGGTGCAAAACCGCTTTGGCGGCACCCGTGATGAGGTGTTGTTTGTCAGCTCGAATGGCTGGGATGCCGCAGGGGCCAGCGGCTATGGCTTTGTGACCGTCTGGGTCAACCGCGCAAACGAGCCAATGGACCGCTTGCCATGGACACCAGCACATGTACTGTCCGACCTGACAACGATCCCTCAACTGGCTGGAATTTAATGGCTTTCTTCACCACTTCCGACGACAGGCGCCTCTATTACACCGATACCGGTTCAGGAACTCCGGTGCTGTGTCTGGCCGGGCTGACCCGCAACAGCCGGGATTTTTCATTCCTCGCGCCGCATATCACCGATCTGCGGATGATCGCGATGGACTACCGGGGGCGCGGGCAATCGGATTTTGACCCGGATTTCATGAACTACAACATTCTGCGCGAATCCCACGACGCGATTGAGCTGCTGGATCATCTGGGGCTGGATCGCGTGGCCGTTCTGGGCACCTCGCGCGGGGGCCTGATCGCGATGGCCTTGGCCGCCAGCCACCCCAAACGCCTGTCCGCCGTGGTGTTGACGGATGTGGGTCCGGTGATCGAAACCTCGGGCATGGCCAAGATCATGGATTATGTCGGCCGGCAGCCGGTGGCGAAGACCTATGACGAAGCCGCGCAAACCCTGCAGCAAGTGATGGAGCCGCAATTCCCCGGCGTCCCCCTCAGCCGGTGGCGGCAGCAGGCCGAGATTCAATATGAGCAGGCCGCAGACGGGCTGGCCCTGCGCTATGATCCCGCCTTGCGCAAGGCCTTGCTGGATCAGGCCGCCGCTGGCGCCATCCCGGATATGTGGATGTTCTTCGAGGCGTTGCGTGACATTCCGACCGGCGTCATTCGGGGCGCAAACTCGGACGTGCTGGGCAAGGATACGCTGATCGAAATGCACAAACGCCACCCCGGTCTTATGTCTGTAGAGGTTCCGGATCGCGGACATGTTCCGTTTCTGGATGAACCACAGTCACTGGACCTTATCCGCGAGGTATTGGACGCCGCATGAGCACGCTGGAAATGATCGAAGCCGCCGCCGCGCGGCTGAAGGGCCACGTTCGGGAAACACCCCTTCTGACCTCGCCGTTTCTGGACGAATTGGCGGGGCGCCGGGTGCTGGTAAAACCGGAATGCCTACAACATACCGGCAGCTTCAAGTTTCGAGGTGCGTGGTCGGCGATCTCGGCGCTGGATGAGGCGGATCGGAAACGCGGCGTGATCGCCTTTTCCTCGGGCAACCACGCGCAGGGCGTGGCCTATGCGGCCGCGCGGCACGGAATTTCGTCGGTGATCATCATGCCCTCGGATGCGCCGCAGTTGAAGATCAACAACACCCGCGCGCTGGGCGGCGAAGTGGTTCTGTACGACCGCGCCAACGAAAGCCGCGAAAAGATTGGCGAGGCGCTGGCTACCGAGCGCGGCCTGACCCTCATCCGCCCCTACGATGAACCGCAGGTGATTGCCGGTCAGGGCACCACCGGGCTGGAGCTTGCCCGGCAAGCCGCCGAGATGGGCGTTGAAAAGGCCGACGTACTGGTCTGCTGCGGTGGCGGCGGGCTGACTTCCGGCATTGCTTTGGCGCTGGAGGGCCACGCGCCCGGCCTGCGCGCACGCCCGTGCGAGCCTGAAGGGTTCGACGACGTTAAGCGGTCTCTGGCCACGGGGCAGATTCAGAGTAACGCCGCTGCTTCGGGGAATATCTGTGACGCAATCCTGACGCCACAGCCGGGGCAGATCACCTTTCCGATCCTGAACCGCCTGTGCGGGCCGGGCCTGTCGGTCGCCGAAGAAGAGGCAATGCGGGCCATGGCGCAGGCGTTCCTGCGACTGAAGCTGGTGTTGGAGCCGGGGGGTGCCGTGTCGCTGGCCGCGGCCCTGTTTCGCCGTGACGAAATCGAGGGCGATGCGGTGATCGTTGTGGCCTCGGGGGGCAATACGGACCCTGAAGTCTTTGGAAAAGCACTGGAATTCCTGACCTGACATGGATCAATGATTGGGTCACTGTGACGGCTTAACGTATGGCGACGGGGATTGTGTCATGCCGATCTTGGATCTTGGTGAAGTGCAGTTGCACTATCGGGTCGATGGTGATCCGAATGGTG
Source organism: Ruegeria sp. AM9 (assembly GCF_056540565.1). NCBI lineage: Bacteria > Pseudomonadati > Pseudomonadota > Alphaproteobacteria > Rhodobacterales > Roseobacteraceae > Ruegeria > Ruegeria sp. AM9. The sequence goes on along the minus strand of NZ_JBQFWY010000004.1, from coordinate 48,459 downwards.
CGCCGATTGTCTTTGCCAACTCGCTGGGCACTGATCTGCGTCTTTGGGATGCGATGCTGCCCCACCTGCCTGCGCGTCTGCGGATCATCCGCTATGACAAGCGCGGGCACGGGCTGTCGTCTCAGCCCCCTGCCCCCTATTCAATGGGCGCGCTGGTGCGCGATGCCGAGGCACTGCTGGACCATCTGGACGTGCGGGATTGCGTTTTTGTCGGCCTGTCCATCGGCGGGCTAATCGCGCAGGGTCTGGCGGTGAAGCGTATGGATCAGGTGCGCGCACTGGTGCTGTCGAACACCGCCGCCAAGATCGGCATCCCCTCAATCTGGCAGGACCGGATGGATGCGGTGCGTCAGGGCGGTATCGAAGCCTTGGCCGATGCCACGATGGAGCGGTGGTTTTCAAAGAAATTCCGTGCCTCGTCCGATCATCTGCTGTGGCGCAACATGATGGTGCGCCAGCCGGTGGACGGGTATCTGGGCTGCTGTGCCGCGATCTCGGGTACGGATTTCTACACCCCCACCAGCGGCCTGCGCCTGCCCACGCTGGGGATTGCGGGCAGCGAGGATGGCTCGACCCCACCGGATCTGGTGCGCGAAACCATCGACCTGATCCCCGGCTCGAAATTCGAACTGATGCGCCGGGCGGGTCATCTGCCCTGCGTCGAACAACCGGCGGAATACGCGGCCCTGCTGCGGGATTTCCTGACCGATATCGGACATATGTGAAGGAGCGTGACAATGGCAGATTTTCTGTTGGTCCATGGATCCTGTCATGGCGCCTGGTGCTGGCGCGATCTGATCCCCGCGCTGGAGGCTCTGGGCCATTCGGCGCGGGCCATTGATCTGCCCAGCCACGGCTCGGACCCGACGCCGATCGCCGATGTCACGCTGGAGAGTTGCCGGGATGCGGTGCTGTCGGCCTCGACCCCGCAGACCATTGTCGTCGGCCATTCCTGGGGCGGTTATCCGGTCAGCGCGGCCGCCGAGGCCAAACCCAAGGCCATGCGCGCGCTGATCTATCTGTGCGCCTATGTTCCGCAGAACGGCCTGTCCATGGTTGAAATGCGCAGACGGGCGCCGCGTCAATTGATCGTCGATGCGGTCGAGAAATCCACCGACGGCCTGTCCTACACGGTCAGGCCAGAAAAAGTGCACGACCTTTTCTATCACGATTGCCCGCCAGAGATCACACCCTTTGCCTTCGCACGCCTGTGCCCGCAGGCCATTGCTCCGCAAGAAACACCTTTGACGTTGTCCGACAATTTCGCGCGCGTCCCCAAGGCCTATATCCGCGCCACGGACGACCACACGATCCCAACGGAATACGAAGAAGAAATGAGCCACATCGCGCCCGAGGAATTGCGCAAGACGATCAACAGCTCTCATTCCCCGTTTTTCGCCCAGCCTCGCCATCTGGCCGAGATCCTGGATGATCTGGAACAAAAGCTGCCAGCTGCATAACCCCGCGTCACAGACACTTCACAGGTGAACCAAGCGTGGTAGGGTCCGGGCAAAACTCGCGATTGGGTGCCATGCGTCTGCCTTTTCTCTTCGTTCTCGGTACGGTCATGATCGACGCCATGGGCATCGGTCTGGTGCTGCCGATCATGCCTGACCTGATCGTCGAGGTTCAGGGCGGCACCCTGGCCGATGCGGCGATCTGGGGTGGCGTCCTCAGCACTGCATTCGCCGCGATGCAGTTCCTGTTCGGGCCGATCCTGGGGAACCTGTCCGACGCCTATGGTCGCCGCGCGGTTCTGTTGGTGTCGCTGTTCGTGATGTCGCTGGACTACGTGGTGATGGCCATTGCAGGCAGCATCTGGCTGCTGTTGGCGGGGCGCATCGTTGGAGGTATCACGGCGGCCACCCATGCCACCGCCGCCGCCTTCATGGCGGACGTATCGAAACCGCATGAGAAGGCCGCGAATTTCGGCCTGCTGGGCGCTGCGTTTGGCGTCGGTTTCGTTCTTGGCCCGGTGATCGGAGGGTTGCTGAGCGAATACGGCACCCGCGCGCCTTTCTGGGCCGCCGCGGCGCTGTCTGCCCTGACGTTTCTGGCCGGTCTGCTGGTGATGCCCGAAACAGTCACCGACAAAACCCGCCGGGCCTTCAGCCTGCGCCGCGCCAATCCGTTGAATTCGCTGCGCGCCATCGCCGCACTGCCCGGCATCCGCCCGATGCTGTGGGTCTATTTTCTGTATTCGGTGTCGATCTACGTCTATCCCGCGATCTGGGCCTATTTCACGACCGAACGTTTCGGCTGGTCTCCGCAGATGATCGGCCTGTCGCTGGGTGTCTACGGGATCGGCATGGCCGCCGTTCAGGGCGGCCTGATCCGACCGGCAACGCGATACCTGGGGGAGCGGGTCACGATCATCTACGGCATGGGGTTCGAGATCGCCAGCTTCCTGCTGTTGGCTTTCCTGACCAATGGCTTCATTGCCCTGCTGTTGATCCCGGTCACAGCGCTGGGGGCGGTTGTCACCCCTGCCCTTCAGGCCCTGACCTCGCGCGCCACGCCCGATTCTCAGCAGGGTGAGTTGCAGGGGGTGCTGACCTCCTTACACGCGCTGTCGATGGTGATCTCGCCGCTGGTGATGACCAGCGTGTTCGCACAGTTCGCTCAGGTCGATGCCGCACTGTATCTGCCCGGAGCACCGTTCCTGCTGGCGATGCTGTTGATGGCCTTCGGGTTTGCACTGTTTTTGCGGTCGCGCCCTGTCGCGGCGTAACAACGACCTCTGAATGACGGTTTCCGTCTTGCAGCCGCCATGTTCCCGCGCCACCGTGGACCAAAGGGAGTGAGGGACAAGAATGCAAACCATCAAAGCCGCCGTCTGCCGGGCGTTCAACGAACCTCTGATTATCGAAGACATCCAGATCTCGCCCCCCGGCACCGGAGAGGTCGAGGTGGCGCTGGACGCGGTGGCAATCTGCCACTCCGACATCACTTACGCCACCGGGGCATGGGGCGGGCATCTGCCAGCCGTCTACGGGCACGAGGCCGCAGGCGTGATTACCGCAACCGGTGATGCAGTCGGTGGCTTTCAGGTGGGCGACCCGGTGGTAGTCACCCTTATCCGTGCCTGCGGGTCCTGCCCGTCCTGCGCAGGCGGTCAGCCGACGATCTGCGAGACCCCCTATGACTCGGTCAATGGTCCGCTGCGCACGGCAGATGGCGAGCCACTGGATCAGGCCATGGCCTGCGGGGCCTTTGCCGAGAAGGTTGTGGTCAGCCACCGTCAGATCGTGAAGATTCCCGAAACCATGCCCAAAGATGTGGCAAGCCTGTTGTCTTGCGGCGTCATCACTGGGGTCGGCGCTGCGGTGAATGCTGCCAAGCTTCGCCCCGGTCAGGATGTGGTAGTCATCGGCGCGGGCGGCGTTGGGCTGAACGCCATCCAGGGCGCGCGCATCGCAGGGGCGCGAAGGATCGTTGCCGTCGACATGACCGAAGAGAAACTGGCGATCGCCAGGGAATTCGGCGCAACTCATGGCGTGTTGGCCAGCCTCAAGGAACCGTGGAAAGCGGCGTTCAAAGCGTTGGGCGGGCGCGGCGCGGATGCGGTTTTGATCACCGTCGGAGCCATCCCGGCCTATGATCAGGCCCCCCGCTATCTGGGCCCGGGCGGCAAGGCCATCATGATCGGTATGCCGCATTCCGGCGACATGTCCACCTATGAACCGGTTGTTCTTGCGGCGCTGGGTCAGGGGCTTGTCGGCTCGAAAATGGGTGATGTGGTCATTCAACGCGATATCCCGTGGATGATCGACCTTTATGAACAGGGGCGGCTGAAGCTGGACGAGCTGATCTCGGGCCGATGGTCTCTGGATCAGATCAACGAGGCGATCGAGGACACCAAGACCGGATCGGCCAAGCGCAACGTGATCCTGTTCGATAGGGGGTAACGGCTGATGAAACTGCAGGACCTCAACATTATCGTCACCGCCCCACCCGCGCCGGGCTGGGGTGGGCGGTATTGGATACTAGTGAAAGTCACCACGGATACCGGGATCACCGGCTGGGGCGAATGCTATGCCTCATCCGTCGGCCCCGAGGCGATGCGGCACGTGATCCACGACGTCTTTGAACGGCACATGCTGGGCGAAAACCCCGAGAATATCGAGCTGATGTTCCGCCGCGCCTATTCCAGCGGCTTCACCCAGCGCCCGGACCTGACCGTCATGGGCGCGTTTTCAGGGTTGGAGATCGCCTGTTGGGACATTTTGGGCAAGGACCGCGACCGCCCGGTCTATGCCCTGTTGGGCGGATTGATGAACGAGCGCATCCGGGCCTATACCTACCTCTACCCCTTGCCGCAGCATAACCTGACCGACTTCTGGACCTCGCCCGAACAGGCCGGGGACTGCGCGGCAGAGATGGTGCGGCGCGGGTTCACTGCGGTCAAGTTCGACCCCGCAGGCCCCTATACCATTCGCGGCGGGCATATGCCTGCGATGTCCGATATCTCAATGTCGGTCGCCTTCTGCAAAGCGATCCGTGAGGCTGTGGGCGATAAGGCTGATCTGCTGTTCGGCACCCATGGCCAGTTCAACACGGCAGGCGCGATCCGCTTGGGTCAAGCGCTGGAGCCGTATTCTCCGCTGTGGTTCGAAGAACCTACCCCGCCGGACATGATCGAAGACATGGCCCGCGTCGCACGCAACGTCCGCATCCCCGTCGCCACAGGGGAACGCATGACCACCAAGGCCGAATTCGGCGCCGTCCTGCGCGCAGGGGCCGCCGAGATTCTGCAACCCGCGCTGGGACGCGCCGGTGGCATCTGGGAGATGAAGAAGGTCGCGGCCATGGCCGAGGTGTTCAACGCGCAGATGGCCCCACATCTTTATGCCGGGCCAATCGAATGGGCGGCCAATATCCATCTGGCCGCGTCTATCCCGAACCTGCTGCTGCTGGAGACCATCGAAACCCCGTTCCACGACGCCCTGATCAAAGGCACCATTCGCGTGGACCAAGGCTTTGTGACCGCCCCAACCGCTCCCGGTTTGGGGATCGAGGTGGACGAAGACCTCGCCCGCGCGCACCCCTATTCCGGCGACGGGTTGCATCTGCAAATGCAGGAAGAAGCCTGCGACTATGTCAACGGCAACGCCTTTCAGGGCGGCGCACCTGCAACCGAGGGGTGACAATCAAACCCGGATTAGGGCATATTGATCTGACCCCATCACAAAACAGGCCGCGCGTGACCATCACAGCCCAAGACAGCACAAGCGCATCTCCTGAAACCCCTGCGGATATGCAGGAAAATGCCGCGCGGGCGGCGGCTTTTCTCAAGGTGCTGGCGCACGAGGGTCGGCTTATGATCCTGTGCCATCTGGGCGAAGGTGAAAAGTCGGTCAGTGAACTTGAAGACCTGTTGCAAATCCGTCAAGCCGCCGTCAGCCAGATGCTGGCGCGGTTGCGACAGGAACGGCTGGTCTCGACCCGCAGGGAAGGCAAGACAATTTACTACTCGCTGCGGGACGGCAACACCGCGCAGGTCATCGGATTGCTCTATGACCTGTTCTGCAAAACGGACAACTAGTTCGAGACATACCCCGCGATCACCTGCAACAGCTTGAACGCGGTCGCGGCGTCGTTTTCGACCACCGCCAGGAATTCTTCCTCACCGATCCGCAGACAGGACAGCTCGGTCTCGGCAATCATGCTGAGCGCGCGGGGCTCCTTGCGGATCAACCCCAGTTCGCCCACCAGCGCCCCCGGACCGACCTTGGTGATCAGCTGATCGGGGCCTTCCATCTGCGGCAGGTACAACCCGGCCTCGCCCTCAAGCACCACATAGGCACCGTCGGTGGGCTGGTCATCTTTCAGGAACACAACCTCACCTGCTTGGGCATCATACCAGCGCGCACCAAAGGCCAGCAGGCGCAGCTGTCTGCGGTCGAGACCGGAAAACAGCGGTGTCTGCTCCAACGCCCGCAGCTTGCGCGCCAGATCGGCCGAGGCGGCGCTGTCCTCTTCCACCGTGGCATCCCCTTCATCCGAGACCACCCGACCCTGCCGGATTTCGACAAAATTGTCGAATTTGTCCGGGTTCTCAAAATGGTCGTTCAGATAGATCACGGTCGTATCCGGCAGCAGTTCGCGCAGGTTTTTATAGACCGCGACCTGGGTCGCCATGTCATAGCTGGCCAGCGCGTTTTCCAAAATCAGGATATCCGGTTTCTTGATCGTCGCGCGGGTAAAGGCCAACGGTTCGGCGAAAACCGCAGGCAGGTTCTGGCCCCCGATGGCGACGGGGACGTCATAGATCAGCTCGACCACCAACGGGCGCGCACCGTTTTCGTCCAATACATCGACAATCAGTTTACGCGCCTCGTCCGAGCGACCGCCGCCGATTTGACTGACCTTGCCGAACAGCGCGTTTTCCATGACCGTCAGGCCGGGCGCAAACGCATCCTTGTGCAGCGGTAAAAAGACATCCTGCAGCCGCTCCAACAGCTTTTCAGAGTGACTGTGACGCAGTTCCAGAATGCGGCTCTTGAGCTCGCCCGTGAAGGCAGGCCCGATCTGCTCGGCCGAGATCACAAACGGCACCGCCAGAAGGTTCGCCAGCTTTTCGTCATCCAACCCCGACACGCCCTCGTTCCGGGTTTTCTCGACAAGCTCAAGCGCAGCCTCGTAGGTTTTGGCCTCCAGACCGAGCTTGCGGAACAACGGGTGATCGGTCCCGTCGTGGCCAAAGATCTGGCGCAGCATCTCGATCACGTCGCGGGTCAGGTTGACCAGCGTCTCGTCCAGTCCCAACTCGCGCAATTGGCCCAGAAACACGGTCTGACGGGCCAGCAGGTCCTGCGTCACGGGAACCCTTGGCGTCGCGAACAACAGGTTTTCCGCGACCGGCAACGCCGAATTATACGTGCACCAGTCAAAAACCAGCGCCTGTTGCCCCAGCCCGGCCTTTTGCACCGCCTGCTGCACCAGAGGGCGCAGCTCGACCAGTTTCTGCGCCAGTTCCGGATGCTCGGCGGCGTCGAAAACCTGATCCGACCCGCGCTGGAACAATGCGGCCCCCGATCCCATTCCATCGATCAGATGCAGCCACCAGTCCCGCAACGCCTCGGGGCTGTCCAATCCGGCCAGGGATGGGTCTAGCCAGTCTGCCTTGTAAGGATCGGAGCTGTTGCCCGCGCGCTGTGTTTCGGCAAAGTCTGGATCGTCGCTTTGGGCCGTCAGCGGCCGCTGTCGCATCGGCATCATGACGTTGTCGCCCAACGTGCCCTGAAACATGACCGGACGTGACGAGGCATAACCGATGCGCGCGGCCACGACGCTCTGATGCAGGGCCGATAAGTTTTCGCCGCCGACCTCAACCCGGCCCGAGCTGGGCAGGATTTCCCGCGTCAGCAGCTCGGCCACGGCGCGCCTGTCTTCCTCGCTGGGGGCGGCGATGCCGATGGTTTGGCCGCCCGCAAAGGTGAGGTTCAGGTCATCCAGCACCTGATTGCCATCCATATCCCGGACCGAGACCCGATCCAGAACGATATCGCCGTTCAAGCGAGGTTGGGCTTCGGGCTCGCCCTCGAACAGCTTTTCATCCGGCATCCCCGGCGGGGCAAAGCGCTCGATCACCACATCCCAGCGCAGCGACATGTCCTGCGTCTGGTTGTAGTAGGTCAGCAGTTCCTTCCACGGCGAGCTCAGATCTTTATATGCTGCCAGCGCCGCCACCAGCGCCCCCAGCGAAACCGAACCCTGCAGCACCAACAGACCCCCAACCAGATAGAACATGAACGGCGTCAGCTGCGAGATGAAGTTGTTGATGAACTTCATAAAGAACTTTTTCTGGTAGATCTCGAACCTGATACCAAACAGCCGCCCCAACTGCTCGGATATCATCGCCCGGCGATAGCGCCATCCGCCATTGGCCCGCAGGGTCGAGGCCCCGGCGGCGTTCTCACCGATCTGCGCCGCCAGAATGCGGACTTCCTGAATGCGTTTCTTGTTCAGCAGGTTGATCTGCCGCTGCAGCTTGGGGATCAGCCAAGCCTGCAACGGGATCAGCGCCACGGCGGCAAGGCCGAACCAGACGCTTTGCAGGAACAGAAAGGACAGGATCGTGATCATCTGACCGGCCTGCAGCACCGGCTGGCTGATCGCGTCACCCATCAATCCGCCCATCGGCTCGCTTTCGGCGGTGATCATCGACACCATCTCGCCCTGGCTGACCCGCTCGAAATAGGGCTGGGGGAAGCGCAGGGCGCGGTTGATCAGCTGATACCTGAACCGGCGCAGCATCCGCTCGCTGAGCACCCCTTTCATGGTGTTGATGCGCATTTTCATCAATCCATGAAACAGCACAGCCAGCAAAAACGCCCCGCACAGGATAATCAGGAATGTGGTCTGCGGCAGGTCATAGCCAAGGACATTCACCACCGGGCTGGCCGCACCGATCGCATCGTTGATGATGCGCTTGGGCAGTTCCAGAGTCAGGTACAACAACGGAAACAGCGTTGATGTCACGGCCAGCAGGATCAGCTGATCGCGTTTTGAATATTTCCAAATAAACCGGAAAATCGAACGTTCTATGGAAACCGCCCCTGTTAAGGATCACCTACCCGATCCTGAAGAAAGTGCCGCAAATCAAACACTCCGAATTTACAGCAATCGTGACCGGTGACGCAAACAGTTTCCAGTTTGATCATATATTCGCCCTGTGTGAACAAGTTCATTTGCGCGGCAACGGTTTAGCCCCTAAGATTCGCATCAGGACGATATCGGGAGGACAAATTTGACTGCCAGCATAGGCGCGGTGCTATTGATGATCTGCTTGTTGCAGATCAAACATATGTTTGCGGACTATTACCTCCAGACGCCGAAGATGTTGTCCGGCCGTGGTCAGTATTTCCACTGGGGCCGCGCACAACATGCTGGCGTGCATGTTCTGGGATCGGTTGCCGTCTTTCTGCTGTTCGGGGCACCGTGGTCCTTCATCCTGATCATTGCCGCATTGGAATGGGTCGTACATTTCAATATCGACTTTGCCAAAGCCAGCTATTCGGACAAGAAACAGCTGTCACCCGAGCAGGCCGCCTTTTGGCGTGCAACCGGGCTGGATCAGCTCATGCACAACCTGACCTATGTCGCGATGGTCTGGGCCTGGGTGAGTTTCGCCGCCTGACCGGCACTGTATCCGCGGCAATCTCCCGAACCGGTCAGCCCAAAACGGAAAAACTGCTTTCCTCGTTGATCGGACGTTTGCGGGAATAGAAGCCTACATCGATTATCCGCTTGATATAGGGCAGTTCGAATTGCAGAGGCTGTGCGTCGTGATCCGCTCCACCCTCGCAATAGCCAATCAGGGCCGCCATCATCTTGCCCGCGATAGGCGCGTTCTTGTACTGGTTCCCGCTGGTGCCGCAGGCCATGTAGAACCCCGGCAGACTGGATTTGTCATAGATCGGAATCCAGTCGGTCGAGGCGTCATACAGGTCCACCACCCCACGGGTTTTGGACGGAATGCCAAGGCTGGGCACCCGCTGCGCATAGCGCATGGCTTGCGTCGTCCATTGATCGGTGAAGTCGTGATTGTAATGCACGTCATCCTCACACCACTGATGCGGATCGCATTCCGGATCTTCCGAACCGACCAGAATGTGATTCCCGTGCTCGGGGCGGCAGTAACAGGCGATGTCACTGTCCGACACGATGGTGCCGTCATTTTCGAAATCGAACCCTTCGGGCGCGGGGACATGCACCACCTCCTGCCGCAGGGGGCGGGTTTCGATGGTCATATCCCCAAGCACGCCCGCCATCTTGTTGATGATCGCCGAGCCCGGCCCGGCCACATTCACCACGACCGTGGCGTGGATTTCCTCACCCGAGGCCAGTTTGACTCCGGCCACGCGCCCGCCTTCGGTCAGGATTTCGACCACCTCAGCGCCGGTGCGCAGCGCGGCCCCATGCTGTTTCGCCGCATCCATCAGGTTTTGCGCCGACAAGGCCGGATCGGTGACATAGCCCGCCTGAGGCCAATACACACCGCCCTGCATCTTGCGCCCGTTGGGCTGGCCAAACTCCGGGTCATCCATGCGGCGCGGCGGCGCGAAACTGTCCAGAGAATAGACCGGCAAGCGTTCGGTGATCTTTTCAGCCGACCATTCCTCGAACGGGCAGTCCAGATCGGCGCTGTTCTTAATGTGCTTTTCCAACATCCCGTTGGCGTCGGTTTTCATCACCAGGCATCCCGTCTCGCGGAACTGCGCCAGATTGGCATTGGCGGGCAGGCCCAGATATGCGCCCCAATCGCGCCAATAGTGATAGCCCTCCCACGCAAAAGCGGTACCGTCGAAGGTCGAATAATGCATCCGGATGATCGCGCAGGACCCGGCGGTCGAGCCATGGCCGACCTGAGAATTGCGGTCCAGCGACAGGGTGTTCCAACCGGCCTTGGCCATTTCGAACGCGATGGCGGCACCGATGACGCCGGTGCCGATGATAATTGCGTCTGGTTGGCTCATTCTTTTGCTCCTTCCCAATAGCGCTTTGAATAGGCGCTGAATTCTTCGACTTCCTCGGGGTGGGGTTCGACTCCGGTGAATACGTAAAGATAGTGCGGCACCATCTGCAGCCGCGTCTCCATCGGCTCGTTCAGCTGGGCCAGATCATAACCGATCTGCATGTAATACAGCACGCGGGCACGGGTTTCGGCCTCGACCTCGGAATATCCAAAGCGCGCGAACATGGCGTGCAGCGCCTCGAGCCGCCGCGCGTCCGACTGATCCAGCGCACGCCGCACCTTGCCCGACTTGCGCGCCCAGTCCCGCACGGCAAAGTCCAGCGCGGTATCGAACAGATCCGTATTCACCACACAGCGATGCACATTGCAGACCGCTGCCGTAATGGTGTCGGCCGGGGCCTCGGCCTGTGCAACCAATCCGGCCGTATTCGTGGCTTGCCAGCGGGACAGCAAAGCGTCCAGCAACTCTTGCCGAGACTTGAAGTACCAGTAGAACGAGGATCGCGAGACCGCCATCCGCTCGGCTAGGCTCAGCACCTTGATCTGGTCCACCCCGTCCGAGATCAGCACATCCATCGCCACGTTCAGCCAATCATCACGCGTGACCTTGATGTTGCCGACCAGAGGTTCAGCCTTGGGGTCGTCCCTGTGCAGGATCGGTTTGGTGTTCATTCAACTCTCCGGTGGCGCGCCGCCTTCGGCGGTACGGCGCGTGATGAAGTCCTGCAAGGCCCCCAGCCGGTCAGTGTCAACGGTGGGCGGCTTGAAGTCGTTCAGAATGCCCTTCCAGACACCGGTCGCGCGGTGATTGGCATCGACCGATCCGCGCTCGGCCCAAGTGCCGAAATTGGCATAGTCATGGACGTGCGGCTGGTAGAACTCGGTATTGTAGCGTTCCATCGTCTGGCTTGAGGCGAAGAAGTGCCCGCCAGGTTCGACTTCGCGCAGGGCGGTGTCAAAGCCGATCTCGGCAGTTCCGGCCTGCGCCCCGGCGCAAAGCTCGGCGACCATGTTCAGCACCTCGGCATCGCAGACCAGCTTTTCGAAAGATACGGTCAGCCCGCCTTCGAGCCAACCGGCCGAGTGGATGATCACCGTCGCCCCCGCCATCAGACAGCCCCAGAGACCGAACTGGTTTTCGTTGGCGGCCTGCACGTCGTTGATGTTCGAGGCCGACCCGGCTGCGGATCGCCAGGGCAGCCCCAGATGCCGCGCCAATTGCCCCGCCGCCAGCGACGCCTGAAAATGCGAGGGGGTCCCGAACGCTGGCGCGCCCGATTTCATGTCCACATTGCTGGTGAAAGTCCCATAGCACACAGGCGCGCCGGGGTTGGTCAGTTGGGTCAGAGTCAACGCCGCCAGCGCTTCGGCATGGGACAGGGTAATTGCGCCTGCCGCCGTGATCGGCGCCATCGCCCCCATCAGGGTAAAGGGCGTGATGATCGACATCTGACCGTGGTGCGCAAAGTCGATCAGGCCTTGCGCCATTGGGATATCCAGCGTCCGCGGGCTGTTGGTGTTGATGATCGTGTAACAATGCGCGTTGCCGCGGAATTCATCATCCGACAGCCCCCGCGCGGTGGACAGCATCTCAAAGCAATCCAACACCTGCGGCGTCCCGCGCGAGAAGAAGAACGGGAATTTGTCCGTCAGCTCCATCTGCGCCTGCGTCGTAAAGTAGTGACGCATATGGGTCGGCACGTCTTGCGGTTCGACCTGCGGCGAGATCATCTGGAACACGTCGAAATGATGCGTGAGCTTCAGGAAGTCCAGATAGTCCTGCCCGGTTGCGGGGCGGCGGCCCCGTTCCAGATCGGTCGCGTTTGGCGCCCCCGCCCCCGGCTGGAACACCAGACTGCCCAGTTCCAGCGTGAAGTCGCGATGACGGGCGCCCGCGCGGCAAGCGATCGACTTGGGGGCTGAAGCAACAGCCGCCTCGACCATATCGCGCCCGATGAAAACCATCTCAGTGCCTTCATCCACACGCGCTCCGCCCGCGGCAAAGATTCGGCGGGCTTCGGGCAACAGAACCTTCACCCCCAGTTCCTCAAGCGTGCGCAGGGACGTTTCGTGCATGTCCGCGATCTGATCGGCCGGGAACACGTCCATCTGCGGGAATGGGTTTTTCAACTGACGGTAATTCACATCGCGATCGGGCGGTGGCGCGGCCTCGGCCCCGCGCCCACGCCGCCGCCTGCCGCGTTCGGAGGTTTGCGAGATCACCATCAACCCCTCATCACCTTGCCCTGCGGATCGTATGGCGAGGGCGCAATCACCCGCGCGGGGCGTTCAACGCCGACAACATGCACGGTCAGTTCCGTACCCGGTTCCGCCTTATCCCGGTTGACCAGAGCCATTGCCAGCGATTTGCCGGTGTAGTGGCCGTAGCCGCCCGAGGTCACGAAACCCACACGGTCGTCGCCCGACCAGATCGGCTCATATCCGCTGGCATCGGCATCTAGCGCATCCACCTCGAGCGTCACCTGAACCTGCGCGGGGCCGTTGCCGTTACGCTCGGCCACAGCTGCGTCCTTGCCGACGAACTCCTTGTCCCAGTCAATCCAGCGATCCATCCCGGTCATTCCCGGCGTGTAAAGCTGCGTGAATTCCGCCGACCAGATGCCAAAGCTCTTTTCCAATCGGGTCGAGAGCATCGCATTGAAGCCACATTCGCGGATGCCCTCGTCAGCCCCCGCTTCCAACAGCATCCGGCGCAGTTTGATGTGGTCGCCATAGCGGCAATTGATCTCATAGCCCTTTTCACCAGTCACCGACATGCGCGCGACGCGGGCGCGGATCAAACCGATATCGAATTCGCCACACCCCATGAATTTTAGGCCCGAGATATCCTGTTCCGCCAGCTTCTCGACCACCGCCTGCGATTTCGGACCAACCACGGCAAAGCCGCAATATTCTTCACCCAAGTCACGGATATCGACACCGTCGATCATGTGGTCATCGAACCACCGCATATGCCAGGCGCGCAGATAGTAGCTGCCCATGATCCACCACGTGCCGTCACCCCAGTTGAGCACGGTCAGGTCACCCTTGAGCCGCCCGTTCTCACCCAGCATCGGTGCCAGCTTGGCACGGCCTGGCGCAGGCAGTTTCGAGGCCATGACCTTGTCCAACCAAACTTCGGCATTCGGGCCGCTGACCTCAAACCGCGAAAAGCCCGAGATATCCAACAGGCCCACACCTTCGCGGATCACCTTGCATTCCTCGGCCACGATGTCATGCGCGTTCGAACGTTTCAGCGTCGGCGTCTCCTCGAATCCCTCTGGCGCAAAGTACAGCGGCACCTCCAAATCCCAGCTGACGCCCCATTTGCATCCAGCCTCGGTCATCGCATCATGCGCCGGAGCCATTTTCAGCGGACGGCCCGCAGGCAGTTGCTCATTCGGATAGGTCATCACGAAACGGCGCGAATAGAACTGGCCCGTCGTCTCGCGGATATAACGTTTGTTCTGCGCGAAGTCGCCATAGCGCGCCACATCCATCGGCCACGCGTCGGCCTCGGGCTCGCCATGGATCATCCACTCGGCCAGCGTCTTGCCAACGCCACCGCCCTGCAGGAAACCCGCCATCACCGCGCAGGCCGACCAATAGCCGGGCTTGCCGGGTACCGGACCCACCAGAGGGTTGCCGTCGGGCGAGAACGTAAACGCGCCGTTCACCCAAGTCTTGATGCCCACATTCTGGATCGAGGGGTAACGTTCAAAGCCCAGCGTCAACTCGTTCTCGATCCGGTCGAGTTGTTCCTGAAACAGTTCCTCGCCATAGGTCCACGGCGCGCCATCCATGGCCCAGTGTTCGTGGTCGACCTCATAGATGCCAACCAGAACGCCCTTCTGGTCCTGCCGCATATAGGTGAACCCTTCGAGGTCCACGGTCATCGGCATTTCGAAATCGGCCTCGGCCACCTCGGGCACCGTATCAGTGATCAGATAATGGTGCTTCAGCGGCGAGACCGGCAGTTCGATGCCAGCCATCCGGCCCACCTGCTTGGCCCAAAGACCCGCCGCATTGACCACATGCTCACACGTAATGGTGCCCCGGTCGGTCACCACCTGCCAGCCATCTGCAGTCTGGATCAGTTCCTCGACCTTGGTTTCTTCGTAGTACTCCGCGCCGCGTTTCCTGGCTGCAGTCGCATAAGCCTGCACTGTGCCCGTTGTGTCGATATAGCCTTCGCGGTCGGCCCACATCGCGCCCAGCACACCGTCCGTGGACATGATCGGGCAGCGTTTCTGCGCCTCTTCCGGGGACAACAACTCGCAATCGTCGATGCCGATGGATTGGAAGATGCGATAATTCGCCTGCAACCACTCCCACCGTTCCGGTGTTCCCGCCAAAGTCAGGCCCCCGGTCATGTGCAGACCGATATTCTGACCGGATTCCTTTTCGATCTCGCTGAGCAGGTCGATTGTATAGGCCTGCAAGGACGCCATGTTGGGGTCAGCGTTCAGCGCGTGAATCCCCCCGGCCGCGTGCCACGAAGACCCCGAGGCCAGCCGCCGCCGTTCCAGCATGACCACATCCGACCAGCCGAACTTGGCCAGATGATACAGAACCGAGGCACCGACAACGCCGCCCCCTATGACCACAACGCGATACTGAGATTTCATCCTGCCCTCCGCCGCATGACACGCAGAGGACGCTAGACGCACTGTTCATATCTGTCTAGACATTTATGTACAGTTCAAACCAAGCACCGCCAGCATCCAGATTTCACCGTTTTAAAGCTGAGCACTGGCCCGTGCGGCAACCGTTTCGAACCACGCCAGCGTGGCCAAGTTTTCCTGTGGAATCCGCTGCTTGATCACTCGGGCGAAGTCTACAAAAACAAAGGCGGTGATATCGGCCAGCGTGAACTCCGGCCCCGCAAGATAGCGGCTGTCCGTCAACCGCGTTTCCAGCAGGTCAAAGAAATGCCCGACCCGCGCCGCGCCGCGTTGCGCCAGTTCGGGGATCTGAGCGTGATTCTCGGGGCCCGGAATCGCGCGGTTGGCAAAGGCGGGATGGGTGTTGCGCAGCGTCTCGGCAATCGGCAAACCGCCCTGTTGTTCAACAATGCTGTTCCACATCAGAACAAGCCCCTTCTCATCCGGGGTTCGTCCCATCAGCGGCGGCGCGGGGTAGCGCGCCTCGAGATAAGCCGCAATGCCAAGGTTCTCGGCCAACACCGTGCCTTCATCGGTGACCAGAACCGGAAGGGTCGCGTTTGGGTTTACCGCCTTGAACGCGTCGCCCAGCTGTTCCCCTTTGGCGATCGAGATATCGCGGGTTTCGATCTGCAGCCCTTTTTCCGCGATGAACATGCGGGCACGGCGCGGGTTCGGGGCGGTGGAGCAATCGTAAAACAGCATGGGACCTCCCCTTGGGTCAGCGGCGATAGATGAAACACCGCCCTTCAACGGCGTCAGGCGGCAAAGGCAGTTCGGTCAGCGTATCGAAATACATCCGGTCGCTGGACACCATCAGCCCGCCTTTGGCCAGCAAGGGCTCGATCAGGGGTGAGACAAAGCGGGCGAAGGCATCGTTCTTTTCCCGGTTATGTCCACCAAGATCAGCGTGGATCAAGCTTGCGGTCGCGCCGAAACGATCCAGCGCGGCTGGCAACGTCTCGCGCACGTCACCCAGAATCACACGATCTTCGGGGGGCGTCGAATCCGGATGCGAGGCCACCGCGCGTTCGAACACATAGACAGGGCGGTTCTGCACGTATTGCACCATGTGGTGATAGGTACGCCCATTGCCCAACCCCAGCTCGAACACCGGCCCCGATATGCCACGCGTTTCGGCAATGGCGAAATCCAGACAGGCGCGTTGCGAGACCATGCGGTCAATGAACAGATCCAATCGGCTTTGATCGTCGGACACGGGGAAATTTCTCCTTGATACCAGTCGACTTGTCAGATGGGGCCGACTGGACGTTTGATGACAAATCCTCAAGACTTTGTGTAGGCAAATTGGTGTAAGTTTCACAATTCCGCGACATTTCACCCCAAGAACGGGTTTGACTAGCCCACACCAACCGCGCGAAACTGCGACAAAAAACACGGGGAGTTGATCAAGCGCATGCCGAGCTACGGCCCACCGGGTGGAACACCCGCATGACGGCGTTGTTGTCCGTCCGCGATCTGAGCATTGGATTTGGCACGGGTGAGCCCGTTGTCAAAGGCGTCAATTTCGATGTCGAAGCCGGGCAGACGCTGGCCCTGGTCGGTGAATCCGGATCGGGCAAAACGATCTCATGCCGGGCGGCGCTGCGGATTTTGCCGCGCACAGCCCAGATACGCAGCGGTACAATTACGCTGAACGATTCCAAGGGCTCCGAAGAGCTGACCCGGATCAGCGAAAAGCAGATGCGCGGTATTCGCGGCAACCGGATTTCGATGATCTTTCAGGAGCCGATGCGATCCCTGTCGCCGCTGCACAAGATCGGCAATCAGGTCAGCGAGGTTCTGTGGCTGCACCGTGGCGCCTCCGAGGCGCAGGCCCGCAAAGAGGTGCTGACCCAGTTCGAGCGCGTGGGCTTTCCCGACCCCCAGCGCGCCTACGATTCCTACCCGTTCGAGTTGTCCGGCGGTATGCGGCAGCGCGCCATGATTGCGATGGCAATGGTGTCCAAGCCGGAATTGCTGATTGCGGATGAGCCGACCACCGCGCTTGACGTCACGACACAGGCGCAGGTGCTGGGCCTGATCAAAGAACTGCAGCGCGAGACTGGCATGGCGCTGATCTTGGTCACCCACGATCTGGGCGTGGTGGCCAATATGGCCGAGCAGGTCGTCGTCATGCACAAGGGCCGCGTGATGGAGGCCGGTGCCGCGGCCCCCATCCTGACTGCGCCCGCGCATCCCTATACGCAGCAGCTGTTCAATGCCGCGCCCGAGATTCCGGACGAGGATTCCGTTGGCATACCCATGCCCGACGAAGACCTGATCCTGCAGATGAAGGGCGTGTCGAAAACCTACACCATGCGCTCCAGCAAGGGCTGGCAGGGCGATAAGCTGATCCATGCCTGTCGCGGTGTCGACCTGAATCTGGCACGCGGCAAGACGCTGGCCATCGTCGGTGAAAGCGGGTCGGGCAAAACCACCGCAGCCCGCATCGCGCTGGGCGCCGAACCGCCCGATCGCGGCGGAGAGGTCTTATTCCGGACCTCACCGGACGCCGATCCGATCACCGTCCACCACATGACCCGCGCCCAGCGCACCGCCTTTCAACGCAAGGCGCAGATGGTGTTTCAAGACCCCTACAGCTCGCTTAGCCCACGGATGCGCATCCAGGACGCCATGACCGAGCCGCTGGAGATACACAACATTGGCACAACGTCGGAACAGCGCGACAAGGCGGCCGAGATGTTGCAGCGGGTCGGTTTGAACTCCGACATGCTGAAACGCTACCCTCATGCCTTTTCCGGCGGTCAGCGCCAGCGCCTGTCCATCGCACGCGCCATGATGCTGGACCCGCAACTCATCGTCTGTGACGAACCGACCTCGGCGCTGGATGTTTCGGTTCAGGAACAGATCCTGACACTGCTTGAGAATCTGCAGGACAGTCTGAACCTGTCCTATTTCTTCATCTCGCACGACCTTGCCGTCGTGGCGCGCATCGCCGACGAGGTTGCCGTGATGCGCCGGGGGCTGGTGGTCGAACAGGCCCCGCCCGAAACGCTTTTCTATAATCCCCGCCACCCCTATACCAAGGCGCTGATTGCCGCTCAGCCAGAACCTGACATCAACCGCCCCATTGACCTGAAACTGGTTGCTTTGGGCGCAGGTTCGCCAGACAGTTGGGATGACGCCTTCCGATTTACCGACTCCGTGATACCTTCACTGGTAGAGATGGAGCCCGGCCATAAGGTAAGATGCCATGTTTAAGACCACTCGCCCCCTGTTTCTGGCTGCCACGCTGGCCGCCGCATGGATGCTGCCCGCCACGGCAGACACCCCCACCCCTGTGGAAGGAGAATTCTGGGCCACCGAAGTAAAGGCCGGGCATCTGCCCCCCATTCAGGACCGCCTTCCGGACGAGCCTTTGGTGGTCGATCTGGCTGCCAAGGGACGTGAGTTCGGGACCCCGGGCGGCACGCTGCGCACCATGGTCACCCGGTCCAAGGACATCCGCCAGATGGTTGTCTATGGCTATGCCCGGTTGGTGGGATTCAACGAGAATTACGAACTGGTGCCGGACCTGCTGGAGTCATACGAAAGCGAAGACAATCGCAAGTTCACGCTGCATCTGCGCGAAGGACATAAATGGTCGGACGGGTCACCCTTCACCGCCGAGGATTTCCGCTATTGGTGGGAGGATGTGGCCAATAACGAGCTTCTCAGCCCCTCAGGCCCGCCGGATTTCCTGATCGTCGAGGGCAAGCTGCCCACCGTGTCCTTTCCCGACGAAACCACCGTTGTTTATGAATGGGAAGACCCTAACCCCGACTTCCTGCAATCGCTGGCGCAGGCACGCCCGCCCTTCATCTACCGGCCCGCCGCGTTTCTGAAAGCATACCACGAACAATATGCAGACACTGAAGAGCTTGCTTTTCTGGTCAGCGATGCCCGTGTCAAAAGCTGGGCGGCACTGCATAACAAGCTGGACAACCTTTACAAATACGACAACCACGAACTGCCGACGCTGCAGCCCTGGCTGAACGCCAGTTCGGGCAAGAAGATTCGGCATAATTTCGTCCGCAACCCCTATTACCACCGCATCGACAGCAACGGCGTTCAGCTGCCCTATATCGACGTGGTCGAGATGGAGATCGTTGCCCCCGGACTGGTTGCCGCCAAGGCCAATGCCGGTGAAGCCGACTTGCAGGGGCGCGGGCTGGCGTTCCGCGATGCCTCGATCCTGAAAAAGGGCGAAGAGGTCGGCAACTACAAGACCCGCCTGTGGAAGACCGGAGTTGCGTCGCAGATTGCGATCTATCCGAACCTGAACTTTGCCGATGACGGCTGGCGCGAGGTGCTGCGCGATGTACGCGTGCGCCGCGCCCTGTCGCTGGCCATCGACCGCAAGACGATCAACCAGGCGCTCTATTTCAAACTGGCGCATCCGGGGGCCATGTCGGTTTTGCCCGCGTCCCCGTTCTATAGCGAGGAAAACGCACAGGCCTGGGCCCAGTTTGATATTGAACAGGCCAACGCCCTGCTGGATGAGGTCGGTCTGACCCAGCGCAACAAGAACGGTATCCGCCTGCTGCCCGATGGCCGTCCGATGGAGCTGATCATCGAAACCGCCGGTGAGCGGCAAGAGGTCGAGAACGCGTTGCAGATCGTCACCGACACCTGGCGCGAGATCGGTATCGATCTGGTGATGCGCCCGCTGGACCGGGACATCCTGCGCAACCGTGTGTTTGCGGGCAACACCATGGCCTCGGTCTGGTTCGGCTGGGATGACGGTATCCCGCAGACCCATACCTCGCCTGCCTATCTGGCACCAACCGATCAGGTGTTTCTGGCCTGGCCCAAATGGGGTCAGTATTACCAGACCGGCGGCGATGTGGGCGAAGCGCCCGACATGCCCGAGGCCGAACGCCTGATGCAATTGGCCCATGATTGGGAGATTGCCACCAACGATGACGAACGTAAGGCGGTCTGGACCGAGATGCTGAACATCCATGCCGACCAGCTATACGCCATCGGCATCCTAAACGGCGCGCCGCAGCCAATCGTGGTTTCGAACCGTCTGCGCAATGTGCCCGAACAGGCCATGTGGGCGTGGGAGCCCGGCGCGCATTTCGGCATTCACCGGCCGGACGAATTCTTCTTCGCCGACTGAGCAGGAGCAGCTAAATGGTCATGCTGCGCTATGCAGTCTATCGCTTTTTCACGATGCTGCTGACGCTGCTGGTGGTGTCGGTTCTGATCTTCGTGATCATCAACCTGCCGCCCGGAGACTACCTCAGCAACCAGATCGCCGAATTGCAGGCATCGGGCCAGTCCGCTGGTGTGGCCAAGGCCGAGTTCCTGCGCACGGAATACGCTCTGGACCGCCCGATTTGGGAGCAATACCTGATCTGGATGGGTTTCTGGCCCGGCCCGCACGGCTTCGAGGGGTTGCTGCAAGGCAACTATGGCTGGTCCTTCGAATTTGACCGCCCCGTGGCCGAGATCGTGGGCGATACGCTGTGGCTGACCGTCGTGGTCAATCTGGCGGCGATCCTGTTTGTCTATGCGGTGGCGCTGCCTCTGGGTGTGATTGCTGCGGCGCGGTCGCGAACGTGGATCGACTACACCTCGGCCTTTGTGGGGTATCTGGGGCTGGCGACGCCGAACTTTCTGCTGGCGCTGATCCTGTTCTACTACGGCCACCGCTATTTCAATCTGCCCATCGGTGGCCTGATGGACCCGGTTTACGAAGGCCTGCCGATGAGCTGGGACAAATTCAAATCCATCCTTGTCCACCTGATCGTTCCGACCTTTGTGATCGGCACGTCGGGCGCCTCAGCGATGATGCAGCGTCTGCGAGCCAATATGCTGGATGAGCTGGGCAAACCTTACGTGGAAACCGCCATCGCCAAGGGCATGGCCCCGTCGCGGATGCTGACGAAATACCCACTGCGCGTGGCGTTCAACCCGTTCGTGGCCGATATCGGCAACCTTCTGCCCTCGATGGTGTCCGGCTCGGTTCTGGTCTCGGTGGTTCTGGGCCTGCAGACCATCGGCCCCACCCTGCTGACGGCGCTGAAAACGCAGGACCAGTTCCTGTCCGCCTTCATCCTGATGTTCGTGGCGCTGCTGACCCTGATCGGCACCATGATCTCTGACATTCTGCTGGTTATGCTTGACCCGCGCATCCGGTACGAGGGGCGTGAAGCATGACCCAACGCCCTGACGACCGATATGTTGACGATGCCCCTTATGACCCGGATGTCGCCCTGCAACAGCTTGAGCGCGCCGATCTGGACGCGCCCAACTGGGTGTTGGTCTGGCGCAAGTTCCGCACCCACAAGCTGGGCCTGATCTCGGGCATTTTCCTGCTGCTGTGCTACCTGATGCTGCCCTTCGCTGGCTTCATCGCGCCTTATGGGCCGAATGAACGCAACGGAGAGCACCTTTATGCCCCGCCGCAAAGCATCAGTTGGTTCTATGAGGGCGAATTCATCGGCCCCCACGTCTATCCGATTGTGGCCGAGGCCGATCTTGAGACATTCCAATGGAAATTTGTCCCCGACCTGGAGGACCCCCGCGCGATTAAGTTCTTCTGTGAAGGGGCTGAATACAAACTCGCCGGTCTGATCAAATCGGACACCCACCTGTTCTGCGCGCCCGAAGGCGCGACGCTGTTCCTGTGGGGTTCGGATCGTCTGGGCCGGGACGTATTCAGCCGCATCCTCTACGGCGCACAACTGTCGCTGACCGTGGGCCTGATCGGCATCACCGTGTCCTTTGTTCTGGGCATCTTCTTCGGCTCGATGGCCGGGTACTTCGGCGGCAGGATCGACTGGGTCATCAACCGCGTGATCGAGGTTCTGCGTTCACTGCCGGAACTGCCCCTGTGGCTGGCCTTGTCCGCAGCGGTGCCGTCGAACTGGAGCCCCGTGGCGGTCTTCTTCATCATCTCGATCATCCTCGGCATCCTCGACTGGCCCGGCCTCGCTCGCTCTGTGCGTGCCAAGTTCCTGTCGCTGCGCGAAGAGGAATACGTGCGCGCGGCCGAGATGATGGGTGCAAGCTCGGGCCGGGTGATCCGCAAGCATCTGTTGCCGAATTTCATGTCGCACCTGATCGCGTCGGCTACCTTGTCGATCCCGGCGATGATCCTTGGGGAAACCGCGCTCAGCTTCCTGGGTCTGGGCCTGCGGGCACCGGCGGTCAGTTGGGGTGTGATGCTGAACGACGCGCAGAACCTCGCTTCGATCGAGATCTACCCGTGGACGGCGATCCCGATGCTGCCAATCATCGTTGTTGTACTGGCCTTCAACTTCCTCGGTGATGGTCTGCGCGACAGTCTGGACCCCTATCAGCAATGAGCCTGTTCTCTGCCCTCCCCGCCGCTGACAGCTATAAGACGACAGGCAAAGGTGCGCGGCCCAGCGCGTTTGCGGTATCGGAACTGGCCACGGCCAGCTTTGCCGCCGTTGGTCAGGAACTGGCGCGCCTTGTGAGCGCATTGAACCTTGCACCCGACGCACCCAAGGTTTCGGTTGATCATCGGCTGGCCTCGCTGTGGTACGGGTTTTCGTTCAAGCCGGACGGGTGGGACATGCCCAGCCTCTGGGATGCCGTGGCGGGGGATTATCAGGCCTTGGACGGCTGGATCAGGCTGCACACCAACCTGCCGCGCCACAAGGCGGCAGCGCTAAAGGTTCTCGGGGTTCAGGGCAATCGAGACGCCGTGGCACAAGCCCTGAAAGAGTGGTCGACCTCTGATCTGGAAACCGCGATTGTGGCCGAGGGCGGCGTTGCCGCCGCCATGCGCAGCCGCGCCGAATGGCTGGACCATCCACAGGGGCGTTCTGTTTCCCGCGACCCGCTGGTCGGCTGGCAGAACCCCAGGCACATCACGCTGCGCGACCGCCCGCAGGCCACGGCCAGCCGCCCCTTGGCAGGCCTGCGTGTTCTGGACCTGACGCGGGTGCTGGCAGGGCCGGTCTCAACCCGAACACTTGCCGGATTTGGCGCCGATGTTCTGCGTATCGACCCGCCCGGATGGGACGAACCCGGCGTCATCCCGGATATTTCTCTGGGCAAGCACTGCGCCTATCTGAACCTGAAATCGCCCGACGGCGTGAAAAAACTGCAGGACCTGCTTGCGCAGGCGGATGTCTTCGTCCACGGCTACCGGCCCGGTGCGCTGGATGCGCTTGGCCTGACCAAGATCAAACGCGATGAGCTGGCGCCAAACCGGGTCGAGGTCACCCTGAACGCCTATGGCTGGCAGGGCCCGTGGTCCACCAGACGCGGCTTTGACAGCCTCGTACAGATGAGCGCAGGGATCGCAGATGCGGGTCGTGCCTGGGCCAAGGCCGACAAGCCGACACCGCTGCCGGTGCAGGCGCTGGATCACGCGACGGGCTACCTGATGGCCGCGGCCGTCTTGTCCGCACTGGCCGAGGCGGCCTCTGGCAATTCCATCATGCTGGCCCAACTGTCACTGGCCCGAACGGCAGAGTTGCTGGCCGCACTGGCCAAAACCGAAGCCGACAGCGACATTACGGGCGCATCGCCCGCCGACTATTCGCAAAAGCCCGAAGAGTCGGGTTGGGGAAAAGGCCACCGCCTGAAACCCGCTTTGACCGTTGGTGCCGCGCAGATGTCCTGCCCGTTGCCCGCCGCGAAACTGGGCACCTCCCAACCGGTCTGGCCATCGCTGCTCACCTGACGCCCCCGCCGCGCGGCACGCGCGGCTTGGCCCAACGCTTTGGGTGGCGTCTCGTCAGAGACGCAATCCAAAGGGGCGGGAGCCGCCCCTAGCGGTCATCGCCTCCGGGGCCGATATCGTCCAGATAGTCCTCGTCTATCGCAGCCTGCACCGCGCCGGTCACCGCTTCACGTTGTTTCGGCGAAAGATCTTCCTGCTCCTTGCCCTCGGCCAGACGCACGGTGACCTCGCGATGCGCAAACTTGATGCCTTCGCGCGCGAACAGTTCCCGGATGTCCTGATACACCTTCTTGCGCACCAACCATTGATCACCGGGCTTGGTCATGAATTTGACCCGGATGATCATCGCGGAATCCTGCATCTCGATCACACCCTGCGATTTCAACGGCTGGATAAAGTTCTCACCGATCACCGGATCGCTCAGCAATTCCTGCCCCAGTTTCTTGATCAGTTTGCGCACTTTCTCGACATCCGTGTCATAGGTCACGCGCAGCGGCAGCTTCATGATCACCCAGTCGCGGGAATAGTTGGTCAGCACCTTGATCTCGCCAAACGGGATCGTGTTAAGCGCGCCCAGATGGTGGCGCAGCTGGAACGACCGGACCGAGATCTTCTCGACCGTGCCCTTCACATCGCCAATATCGATATATTCCCCTTTTCGGAACGCGTCATCCAACAGGAAGAACGCACCCGAAAAGATGTCCCGCACCAGCGTCTGCGAGCCGAAGCCGACGGCCAGACCCACCACGCCGGCGCCCGCAAACAGCGGGCTGACATTGATACCCAGCTCCATCAGCACGATCAGAACGATGGTGACAACGACCACCGCCAGGATCGCGCCGCGAAACAGCGGCAGCAGCGTGGCCAGGCGGCTCTGCCCGCCTTCGCCGCCTTCATCGCCCAATTCCGCCTCTTCGCCGCCATCATCGATCTCCTCGGCGATTTTCGTGTCGATCCAGATGCGGAAAAAGTGGAACAGGATGTAGCCGATGAACAGGATGACCATCACGTCCAAAGCCCGCCCGACCGGCAGGTCCTCGCTCCAGCTGGCTTCGGGGTTCCAGATCACGACCAAAGCATAAAGGCCGACCACAAAGGCCAGAATGCCAGCCACACGACGGGCTAGGTCCTCATAGGTCAGCATGCTGTGCCTGCGGACCTCGGCCTCGATGGTTTCCACCGGTTCGCCGACCTCTTCCGGCGCCTCGTCTTCGGCGTTCATCTCCTCGATCTGGCGGTTGCGGTCGAAGTAACGCTCAAGCAGGTAATTCATCGCCCCATAGGCCACGACCACCGACATGAAGATCGCATAGCTGCTGGCCACGATCGGCAACGAGTTCTCGTTCTCCAGCACCAGATCGACCGCCAGTTTGAACCAGCTGAATACGATGTAAACGATCAGAACAGGCGCCCATGCGAAGGAGATGAAGCGCACGATCCACGACACCTCATCCGGTGCCCGGCCGCCGCGGATGGCGTTGGAAATGGCGCGGGCATTGAACAGGATCATCAGAACATTGCCCAGCGCGCCGAACATGGTCAGGCTGCCATAGACCATGGCATAGACGTTATAGTTGAGCCCGAAATCCGCCACCCAGGTCGCAAACAGCACCACCGAAATGTCATAGGTCGCAAGCGCCGAGGCCCAGAAATACAGCCGTTTCGCATCCCGGTCGGAAAAAGGCGGCAGGCGATATTGGCTCAGGTAAGGCGACAGCACCATGCGCCACAGGTCGGACACCGTGCGCGACAGGAAAAACGCCGTGAAAATCGCCGTGACCGTGAACTGGATCGAGATATCCTCGGCCTCACCAAAGAACAGGTACCCCACGATCAGGGCCATGAGCATCGCAAAGACGGTGGCTCCGATCCCCATGAAGAACCGGAACACCAGAAACGGCATCTTTTCGCGATAACCTTGCGGGTTTTCCTTGGACCGCGCCACAACCAGCTTTTTGGCCATGCGCTTGCCGTAAATCTCGGTGGACAGCCAGCGCCCCAGCAGCAAGAGCAGAATATTCAACAGCAGGACCTCGACATAGGTCTGAATGCGGCCGTCGGGGCTGGTCTGGCGCAGGATGTACTGCACTTCGAAGATCGAATAGGGTAACGCCTGCAGGCGCGATTCCATGGACTCGCGGAATTTCGAGAACCTCTCCTGCGCCTTCATCAACTGCGAGCCTTCGGCCATCGGATCATGGGGTTCATCCGCTGCGGCGCCGGCATCGCCTGAGGACACAACCTGCCCCGCGCTGTCGATTACGATCACGCTGGCGCCGGCCTCGGTCGCGGCGCGTATCGCAGCGGCCAGATCGCCCTCGGTGCTTGTGTCGGCCCCGGAACCCGAATTGTATCCCGGGATCAAAGACGTCTGCGCCGCCGCTCCGGTGACAAAGGCCGCTGCAAATGCCCAGATCAGCAGGACCATTCCAGCAAGAAGTTTGAGTTTCATCGAGTTATTCGCCCAATCCGAGTGATGCACCACAGGTTACCGAAGCTCCTGAGTGTATTCAAATATTCAGCCTTTCTCTTCCCAAGATCGTGTCATTTCGTGTTCCCGCTGCAATGCTGGCGACTTGGGTGTTTGCAACCTTGAAAAAACTGAATATGACCAAGCTGGTAAACCGGAAGGAATGGCGGCATCAGGGCTTGGATAGGTCCGCAAAGCCAAAAGCGCCGAATGTTGCCATTTCGCAATGCTTGTCGAATTTGCACAATCTCGTCACCCCCTTTGGCAAGCGGCCGCAAAGAATATACGGTAACGGGTGTAAACGCGCGGATTTGCACCGAGAAACACGACAGGCGAAGGCATGAGCCTAGGAATACAAAACGACACCACCGGCCGGGCGCCGCGCATCCTTTTCTACAGCCACGATACATTCGGATTGGGGCATCTGCGCAGGTCGCGCGCCTTGGCCGCGGCCATCACGCAGGCCAACCCTCAGGCGTCCGCTCTGATCCTGACCGGGTCCCCGGTGGCCGGTCGTTTCACCTTTCCACGCCGGGTCGACCATGTACGCTTGCCGGGCGTGACCAAACGCGCCGACGGGTCCTATGCGGCCCGGACAATCGGCATGGGGATCGAAGAAGTGACCGAGCTGCGTGCGGGCCTGATTCAAACTGCCGTACAGCAATTCGAGCCCGACATGCTGGTCGTTGATAAGGAACCCACCGGCTTTCGCGGCGAGCTTTTGCCAACGCTGGAAAGCCTGCTGCATTCACAGCGTACCAAGCTGGTTCTGGGTCTGCGCGACGTGCTGGACGAGCCCGAGGTTCTGGCCGCCGAATGGGAGCGCAAAGAGGCCTTGGCCGCGACCGAGCGTTTTTATGACGAAATCTGGGTCTATGGGCTGCGCTCGATCTATGACCCGACGCAGGGCCTGCCGCTCAGCCACGCGGCGCAGTCGCGCATTCACTGGACGGGCTACCTGCGCCGCGATCTCGGCCCCGTCGGAGAGCCGCCCGAACAACCCTATATCCTGATCACGCCGGGTGGCGGCGGTGACGGCAAGGCGATGGTGAACCTTGTCCTTTCGGCCTATGAAAAAGACCCGACCCTGTCGCCGCGCGCAGTGCTGGTCTATGGCCCCTTCCTGTCGGGCGAGCTGCGCGAAGACTTCGAGACCCGCGTTGCCGCGCTGAACGGGCGGGTGACCGCCGTTGGCTTTGAATCCCAGATCGAAACGCTGTTCGCCGGGGCTGCTGGGGTGGTCTGCATGGGCGGCTACAACACGTTCTGCGAAGTGCTCTCGTTCGACAAACGTGCCGTCATCGTGCCCCGTACGACACCGCGGCTGGAACAGTGGATACGTGCCTCGCGCGCCGAAGGTCTGGGCCTTGTCCGGATGTTGGACGAAACCCGCGACGGTCTGACACCCGATGCGATGATACAGGCGATCCGCAGCCTGCCCAACCTGCCCCTGCCATCGCAGGCGATCCAAAGCGGTCTGCTGGACGGGCTGGACTATGTCACCGACCGGGTCGACGCTCTGCTGAGCAGGGAACAGGAACGGGCCACCGGATGACAACGCCCCAGCCGAAACTGGCGGTGCTGGTCAAGGGATGGCCGCGCCTGTCCGAGACGTTCATCGCGCAGGAACTCGTCGCCCTGCAAGAGGCCGGGCACAGCTTTGACATCTGGTCGCTGCGCCACCCGACCGATGTAAAACGGCATCCGCTGCATGACCGGTTCCGGGGCCAGGTGCGGTATCTGCCCGAATACCTGTACGAAGAACCCCAGCGCGTCTGGGCCGCGCGTCGGGTGGCGCAGGCTCTGCCCGGATATGCCGAGGCTTACCAGGTCTGGCGCGCCGATCTGCGCCGTGATCCGACCCATAACCGCATCCGCCGCTTTGGTCAGGCCTGTGTTCTGGCCGCTGAGTTACCCGAGGCGACGCGGGTGATGTACGCCCATTTCATGCACACCCCCTCTTCGGTCGCGCGCTACGCCGCCATCATGCGCGGCCTGCCGTGGAGCTTTTCGGCCCATGCCAAGGACATCTGGACCTCACCCGATTGGGAAAAGGCCGAGAAATTGCAGGCACAGACCCATGGCGCGGCTTTTGGCGCGACTTGCACCGCCATCGGGGCAGACCACCTGCGCAGTCTGGCCGATGATCCGGCGCGGGTTGACCTGATCTATCACGGGCTGGACCTGGCCCGTTTTCCCGCGCCGCCGGACCGCGACCAGCGCAGCCCGGACGCGCCGTTTCACATGCTGTCTGTGGGTCGTTTGGTCGAGAAAAAAGGCTTTGACCGCCTGATCGACGCCTTCGCCATGCTGCCGGATAGGCTGGACTGGCACTGGACCCACATCGGCGGCGGCACACTCGGCGACACCCTGCGCGCTCAGGCCGAGGCTGCCGGCGTATCGCATCGGGTCACATGGAAAGGCGCCTGCGACCAGCCCGAGGTAATTGCGGCGATGCGCGCGTCCGACCTGTTCGTGTTGCCCAGCCGGATTGCCGCTGACGGGGATCGCGACGGGCTACCGAACGTACTGATGGAGGCCGCGTCGCAACTGTTGCCGATCCTGTCGACGCCAGTGTCGGCCATTCCCGAGTTTATCGAAACAGGCATCCACGGCGTCTTGTCCAACGACGATCCCGCTGCGCTGGCCTCGGCCATCGCCAACATGGCCTCGGCGCCCGAGCATACCGCGTCGATGGCCAATGCCGCCTATGACCGGCTGATCGCCGAGTTCCGCATGGACCCCGGCATCGCCCGTCTGTCCGAACGGCTGCGCGCCCTGGGTGCGGACACGGTCTGATGGCAAGGATCGCCTTTTACACGCCCATGAAAACGCCCGACAGCCCGGTGCCGTCGGGTGATCGTGAGATGGCGCGCAACCTGATGCAAGCGATCGGGGCACAAGGGGATATGGTCGAGCTGGCCTCGCGGCTGCGCATCCATGACAAATCCGGGGACGCGCAGCTACAAGCTGCCTTGCGCACCGACGCCGACTCCGAGGTTCAACGTTTGATCGACGACCTGCCATCGGACACGGCGCTGTGGGTGACCTATCACAACTACTACAAAGCACCGGACCTGCTGGGCCCACGCGTGTGCAAGGCGCGGAATATCCCTTACGTCCAGTTGGAAAGCACCCGCGCAACCAGCCGCCTGAATGGCCCCTGGGCCGGGTTTGCGAAGGCCGCGCATGACGCCTGCGACGCGGCGCAGGTGATCTTCTACCACACCGCCAACGATCTGATCACGCTGGAACGGGAACGGTACGGGGAACAGCACCTTGTGGAACTGCCCCCTTTCCTGCCCCTGTCGGACCTGCCACCCGCCTCAACCTGCGATGGCCCGATGCTGACGGTGGGCATGATGCGCCACGGCGACAAGCTGGCCTCCTATACCCTCCTTGCGCAGACGCTTGCGCTCCTGCCCGGTGACTGGGTCCTGAACATCGCGGGCGACGGACCCGCCCGATCCGAGGTTGAGGCGCTGATGGCCCCGTTCGGCCCAAAGGTCCGGTTTCTGGGGCAATGCGATCGCGACGCCCTGCAAGCGCTTTATGCGCAGGCTTCCGTCCTGGTCTGGCCCGGCGTCAACGAAGCCTATGGCATGATCTATCTTGAGGCGCAGGCCAGCGGCGTTCCGGTCGTCGCACAGAACCGGCCCGGTGTGCGGGATGTGCTGACCCCGTCCGAGTACCCTTCGGTTGAGGCAGGGCCAGAGGGGCTGGTCGCACGGCTGCGCAGTTTGCTGGATGACCGGAACCTCCGCCTGTCACTGGGGTCCGAGGCCCGCGCGCGGATGGTCGAACGCCACCTGATGCCGACAGCCACCAGCCGGTTTTGGCAGGCCGTTCGCCCGTTGCTGGAGGCCACCCGATGACCCGGCTGGCCTTATTGCGACACGGACATACACATTGGAACCGCGCTGGCCGCATTCAGGGTCGCAGTGACATCCCGCTGGATGATGAGGCCCGGGCCGAACTGGCATCCACGCGCCTGCCTGCAGAATGGGACGGCGCGGTGCTCTGGTCCAGCCCGTTGCGGCGGGCCAGTGAAACCGCCCGTCTGGTGGCCGGGCGCGAGCCACAAACCTCGGACGCGCTGACCGAGATGAACTGGGGCGAATGGGAGGGTCTGCGCGGGGTAGATCTGATTGCCGACCCCAACAGCGGCTATCGCCACATAGAGGACTGGGGATGGGAGTACCGCCCGCCGAAAGGCGAAACCCCGGCCCAAGTGTGGAAGCGACTGCAGCCCTGGCTGGACGGGTTGACGGGCGACACGGTTGCGGTCTGCCATATCGGCATCATGCGGGTTATCCTGGCCCGCGCCTGGGGTTGGGATTTTGACGGCCCCGCGCCCTTTAAGATCAAGCGCAACCGCCTGTATGTCGTTGACATGTCGAACATGACGCCCCTGCCCGATCCCATTCGCCTGATCAGACCCGAGGTTTCCTCATGAAGATCATGATCGTCGTCACGCACCTGTTGGGCACCGGGCATCTGAGCCGCGCTCTGACGCTGGGCCGGGCCTTTTTGCGCGCGGGGCATCAGACTTTTGTCGTCTCGGGCGGGATGCCTGCGCCGCAGCTGGACAGTTCCGGCATGACCCTACTGGGGCTGCCACCGCTTCGTTCGGATGGCACCGATTTCACCCGGTTGCTGACCCAAAGTGGTGACGTTGCGGACCCGGCCTATCTGGCAGCCCGCGAATCCGCACTGGTCGAAGCCGTTCGGAGTTTTGCGCCGGATATTCTGATCACCGAGCTGTTCCCCTTTGGCCGCCGATCATTGGCCGCCGAGTTCACCGCAGCGCTGAAGACAGCCCACGCCCTGCCGCGCCGCCCGGTAGTTCTGGGGTCGGTCAGGGACATTCTCGCGCCGCCTTCGAAACCGTCGAAAGCGGAACGTGCGGAAGAGATCGTGTACGAGCACTATGACGGCATCCTTGTCCATTCTGACCCCGGCGTTGTTCCGCTGGAGGTCAGCTGGCCAGTGACCGACCGGCTGCGCGAGCGGTTGTTCTATACCGGCTTTGTCGCCCCCGCGGCACCTGCGCCGCACCCCGATACCCTGGGCAAAGATGAGATTCTGGTCAGCGCTGGCGGTGGATCGGTGGGCCAGCCGATCTTTCGCGCGGCCATCGAGGCCGCCCGAAAGATGCCCAACAGGCGCTGGCGCCTGTTGGTGGGCGGGCAGGACGCACCCGCGCGCATTGAACAATTGCAACAGTTGGTTGGCGATGCTCGGGTGACCATAGAACCGGTGCGCCCCGATTTCCGGCAGATGCTGCCCCTAGCTGCGGCTTCGGTCAGCATGTGCGGCTACAACACCGCGCTGGATATCCTGCAATCGGGGACGCCTGCCGTGTTTGTGCCGTTCGACGATGGCAAGGAGGTTGAGCAGGGCCTGCGCGGTCAGAGCCTCTCGGACCTGCCCGCCATCGAGGTGTTGCCCAGCAAGAAGCTTGAGGGTGCAGCTTTGGCGCAGGCTGTTGCGGCGGTCATATCCGAGGGCCCCCGCCCGGTTTCCGCCGACGGCTTTGACGGGGCCGCCAGATCGGTTGAGATCGCATGTTCCTTGAGGGGGCAGGCATGACCATAGACTGGCGCCCTTTGGAAACCGAGTTGGACATCTGGCAGACGCAGGGTCTGACCCTGCCCTTGTGGTGGCGGGACGATGATGCGGTATCAGTGACGCCGCAGCTTGAGACACTGTCAGCGCTGTCCAAGTCGCTCGACCTGCCCGTTCACCTTGCGATCATCCCCCGCGATGCCGATGTCGGATTGGTCAAATATGTCGGGGACAACGCGACGCTGGTCCCGGTTGTGCACGGCTGGGCGCATAAAAACCACGCGCCGCCAGAGGAAAAGAAGTCCGAATTCCGGTTACACAGGCCGATGCCGGATATCGTTGCCGATGCGCGGGCGGGGTTCGAACGGTTGCACGCGCTGTTCGGAGACAGGCTGTGTCCGATCTTCGTCCCTCCGTGGAACCGGATCGCGCTCGAAGTTGTGCGCGAATTGCCGAGTCTGGGTTACCACGTTGTCTCGACTGCTACGCCGCGCAAGGCGAGATTGCCCGCGCCCGGGCTGGAGCAGATCAACACCCATCTGGACCCGATCGACTGGCGGGGGACGCGAGGGCTGGTTGCGCCGGACATGTTGATCGCCCAAACAACAGACCTTTTGCGAGACCGGCGCCAAGTGCGAGCCGACAACACCGAACCTTTTGGCGTTTTGACCCACCATCTGGTCCATGATCCCGACATCTGGACCTTTACCGAAGGCCTGCTGCGCAGGCTTCTGGACGGCCCCGGCTTTGCCTGGGCCTTGCCTGCCAACGCTTCAACCGGAGACCCCAAATGAGCCGACTGGATTCCATGCTGCGCCGCCTGACCGCGCAACGCGACGGGCTGAACTGGGCCGTCGCTCAGATCAGCGAGATGGAGGGCGACGTTCTGGACATGGGGCTGGGCAATGGCCGCACCTATGATCACCTGCG
Organism: Ruegeria sp. AM9; assembly: GCF_056540565.1. Classification (NCBI taxonomy): domain Bacteria; kingdom Pseudomonadati; phylum Pseudomonadota; class Alphaproteobacteria; order Rhodobacterales; family Roseobacteraceae; genus Ruegeria; species Ruegeria sp. AM9. Next base: position 15,673 of record NZ_JBQFWY010000004.1, on the reverse strand, counting down.
GGAGATTCTGCCAAAACGGCGCATCTGGGTGATGGACAGGGTGCTGCAGTGCCACCCCTCCAGCACCCCTCCGGCCGAGGATTTTTTGCAGGGTGAGGCAGAGCCCATGCTGGAGAAACTGGCCGCTGGCGGGGCCAGGATCGCGCTGGCGCATTACGATTTCGGTCGCGGCATCAAGGAAGAGGACGTTGCCGAAGCGGCACGCCTCAGCCCTCTGATCGCGCAGGTGATGCGGCCCGGCGGATTGCTGATTTCAGGACAACCTCTGGTGGGTTTCGAACAGATCAGCGGCCCGGACACCATCGCGCCGGACCGTTACCTTTTCTACCGCGCCTGATCAGGCCACACGCCGCCCGCGTGACCAGACACCGTTCAACGCGGGCGCGCCTTCACGCATGCGAAAGCGGATGATGTCGGCGCGCGCGCCTTGGCGTAGCTCGCCGCGATCTTCCAGCCCGACAACGCGCGCGGGGCTCTGGGTCACCGTCCGCAGACCGCGCGCCATGTCGCCCCATCTCTCACCCAGACGTGTCGCCGACAACAGCAGCGCGGCCGGAACATAGTCCGAGGACAGAATGTCGAGATGGCCCAGATCGGCCAGCTCATGCGCGGCCACGTTGCCGGAATGCGAGCCGCCCCGGATCACGTTGGGTGCCCCCATCATCACTTTGATGCCGCGGTCATGGCAGGCCCGGGCAGCCTCGACCGTGGTGGGGAATTCGGCCAGATGAATACCGTGACCGGCGGACACGGCCACCTGTTCCTGCGTGGTATCATCATGGCTGGCCAGCATCGCACCAAAGCGCCGGGCAGCCTTGACCGTTTCAACCTCATGCCGGTCACCATACCGATCCCGCAGCGCCTTGAGCTGCGCGACATGCTGCAGAAAGTCGTCGTCGGTCATGCCGTGCTTGCCCTTCATGTAGGCTTCAAGCTGTGACATATTCCGAAATTGCCGCTGTCCCGGCGTGTGGTCCATCAAAGACACCAGCCCGACGCGATCTTCGGGCCCGAACTCATCCAATTCGGCCACCAGCGTTTCCGAACACACCTCGGCCCGCAGGTGCAGAAAATGGCTGATCTTCAGCGCATCCTGTTCGCGCAACTGCCACAACTCTCGCGACAGTTCGCGGGCATATTTCTTGTAGCGGTTGCCGCTGGGGATCGAACCGATGCGCATCGCGTCGAAGACCGTCGTGATCCCGGTGCTGGCCAGTTCAGCATCATGGGCTAGGATCGCCGCCGCATGAGGCCAGTCGACCTTGGGGCGCGGCTGGATGTGACGCTCAAGATTGTCCGTATGCAGTTCGACCAATCCGGGGCTGACGTAATCACCACCACAATCCACTGCGCCTGTCGGAATCGCGGCACCCGTGGCGACCTCGGCTATGGTTTCGCCCATAATCCGCACACTGCCGGTTACGGTCTCATCCGGCAGGACCAGCGTGGCATTGGCAAGGATCATTTCTTCTGTCATCTGAACTTCACACGGTCTGAGCTATTGAGAAGGCCACGCATAGGAGGCCAATGTGACATTCACGCGATACGCGATCTATTTTGCACCACCGGCCGAGGCTGAATGGACGAAATTCGCCACCAGTTGGCTGGGCTGGGACATGGAAATGGGTGAAGGCGTCGCGCATCCGGTGGTCGATGGCGTGGATATTGCGGCCGTTAGCGAGGTGCCGCGCAAATACGGGCTGCACGCGACGATGAAACCGCCCTTCCGCCTGCGTGACGGGCAGTCGGTGAATGCGCTGGCCGAGGCCTGCGCGCGACTGGCGCAGACGCAGCCTCCGGTCACGTTGGGCGGGTTGGAAATTGCCCGCCTCGGACGGTTTCTGGCCCTGCGCCCGCTGGGGGATGAGGCCGCGCTGAACACGCTGGCCGCCGCCTGCGTGCGCGATCTGGACAGTTTCCGCGCGCCCGCGTCTGAGGCCGAACTGGAGCGCCGCCGCACCGCTGGCCTGTCGCCCGAGCAGGACGCCAACCTGGTTCAATGGGGCTACCCGTATGTGATGGAGGCCTTCCGCTTTCATATCACCCTCAGCGGCAAGCTGAACAAGCCGACGCTGACAACAGTTCACGACGTCCTGCATTCGCAGCTTGCGCCCCTGCTGCCCACCCCGTTCCGGATCACCGACCTGGCCCTTGTGGGCGAGGCCAAAGACGGACGTTTTCACCTGATCCATCGCTATGCCCTTTCCGGCTGAAGCTGGGACAAGATGGCGGAAACCGTCGCTTCCAGTGCCCCCGAATTGTCAATCTCGATGACCCGAGACAGCCCCTCTGGCAAAGGTTTCGTTGCACGAACCAGCCGCCGCGCTTGTTCACGGGCGCATTCACGGGCCCTCGCAGACAGACGGTGTGCCAGAACCTCGGGGTCGGCGGTCAGAGAGATCACGATCAGATCGCCGAAAACCTCTTGCGCCTGCAACAGGACCGAACGGGACAGGTTGACCAGAACCGCGTCCGGCTGGTGCCGCAGATCCTCAATCCCCTTGGGCACCCCGTAGAACAAGCCATGCGCGGGCCAGTGCAGGACAAAGGCACCCTCGGCCACCATCTGCTGAAAGACCTGCCCGGACACACGGTCGAAATCCTCGCCCTCTTCGCCTTCGGGGCGGGTGATCACCCGGCGCGTCCGAACAAAACCCGGAGCACGGGCCTCCAGCGCCGCCATCACGCTATCCTTGCCAACACCCGAGGGGCCAACAACAGCTATGACCGGCGCAAGGCTCATGCGACCGCTCCGGCGGTGAAATCCGAGACGTTGATCTCACGATCACAAACTCGATCGCGCGCACCGACATCGTGGAAAATGCCTACGATCGCCGCGCCGCGCGCCTTGGCTTCTTCGATCAGCGACAGAACCGTTTCCCGGTTCTGCACATCCAGCGAGGCCGTAGGTTCGTCCAGCAACATAGCAGGATAGTCATGCACAAATCCCCGGGCGATGTTGACCCGCTGCTGCTCGCCACCGGAAAAGGTTGTCGGGCTCAGCGACCACAGATTTTCAGGAATGTTCAGCCGCTCCAGCAACGTCGCCGCCTTGTCCCGCGCCACCTGACGGTCGCACCCGACGGCCAACAGCGGTTCGGCCACCACATCCAGCGTCGGCACACGCGGCACTACACGCAGGAACTGGCTGACATAACCCAACGTCTCACGGCGCAACCTCAGAATCTCGCGCGGCTCGGCCCGGGCCACATCCAGACCACCGACCAGAACCTGCCCCGAGGCTGCCAGATAATTCCCGTAGATCACCCGCATCAGGGTCGACTTGCCCGCCCCCGACGCACCCGTAAGCGCGACACATTCACCGGGCACAACCTTCAACGCGGCGCCTTCCATCACCGGGATCACTGCACCACCCTGATTATGCAGAGTAAAGCTCTTGCTGACGTCCTTAAGCTCAATCATCGCACTTCATCTTTTCCCAAATACTCAAGCCTGCAGAACGCTGGACACAAGCAACTGCGTATAGGCGTGTTGCGGATCGTCCAGCACCTGATCAGTCAAGCCAGCCTCGACCACGTGGCCGTCCTTCATCACCATCAGCCGGTCCGCCAGCAGGCGCACCACGGCCAGATCATGCGTGACGATGATGGCACTCAGCCCCATTTCACGCACCAACCCGCGCAGCAGGTCCAGCAGCCGCGCCTGGACCGAAACATCCAACCCGCCGGTCGGCTCATCCATGAACACCAGCCGAGGCCCCGTCACCAGATTGCGCGCGATCTGCAGGCGTTGCTGCATCCCGCCCGAAAACGCGGTCGGGCGTTCGTCCACGCGGGCACCATCAATTTCGACCCGACCCAGCCAGTCAATCGCCCGGTCGCGAATCTGGCCATAGTGACGGTCGCCAACGGCCATCAACCGCTCACCGATATTGCCGCCCGCACTTACCGACATGCGCAGCCCATCGCGGGCGTGCTGATGGACAAAGGCCCAATCGGTACGGCCCAGCATGCGGCGTTCGGGTTCCGACATCGTCACCGTATCCACCAGACCATCGGTGCGCGTATCAAAGACCACCTGCCCCGCGTCGGGTTCAAGATGCCCCGCAAGGCAGTTCAACAAGGTCGATTTGCCCGAACCGCTTTCACCGACGATGCCCATCACCTCACCGGGATAGAGATCGAAACTGACATTCGAACAACCGATCCGCGCGCCGTACCGCTTTTCGACACCTTTGACCTGCAACAACGGGATCATACTGCGCCCTCCTCGCCCAAGCGTCCTTCGTGGCCCTGCGCGCGGCGGGACCGGCAGTAATCGGTGTCGGAACAGACGAACATCCGGTTGCCCGCGTCATCCATGATCACCTCGTCCAGATAGCTGTCTTCGGCCCCGCACAGGTCACAGGGATGGTCGGCCTTGGTGGCTTCGAACGGGTAATCCTCGAAATCGAGGCTGACGACCTTGGTGTGGGGCGGCACCGCATAGATGCGCTGCTCCCGTCCGGCTCCGAACAGTTGGATCGCGTCCATTTCCAGCTTGGGATTGTCGAATTTCGGGATCGGAGACGGGTCCATCACATACCGCCCCGACACTTTCACCGGATAGGCGTAGGCGGTCGAAATCGCGCCATGCTGGCTGATATCTTCGTACAGCTTCACGTGCATCAACCCGTATTCCTCAAGGCTGTGCATCTTGCGCGTCTCGGTCTCGCGCGGCTCCAGAAACCGCAGCGGTTCCGGGATCGGCACCTGATAGACAAGAATCTGATCCTCGGTCAGATTCGCCTCGGGAATGCGGTGACGGGTCTGAATGATCGTCGCCTTTTCGGTTTCCTCGGTAGTCTCGACGCCTGCGGTGTTCTCAAAGAACTTGCGGATCGAGACGGCGTTGGTGGTGTCATCCGCCCCTTGGTCGATCACCTTGAAGGTATCATCCGGCGTCAGCGTCGCGGCCGAGACCTGAACTCCTCCGGTGCCCCAGCCATAGGGCATCGGCATCTCGCGGCTGGCAAAGGGAACCTGATATCCGGGGACGGCCAGCCCTTTCAGAATGGCACGGCGTATCATCCGCTTGGTTTGTTCGTCCAAATATGCGAAATTATATTCATTCATTTTTTGTACTTCGCTTTTTATTGGTGTTTTTATGGACGTAATTGTTGTTACCGCGTTCTTTTTGGTCATTTTGGCCTATATCTTCAGACATAACCGGCACGCCAAACATCGCCGTCGCGCGCAGCAGAGAGACCGGAAAGGGGTCTGGCGCTCGGTTGGGGCGTCGCATCTGTGTTCCAGCCGCAACAGCGCCCGTTTCCGAAAAACAGAACCAAGGGCAAGTGCCCAAAGCACCGGTATTGAACAGTCTGGTCCCTGACATCATTCCGCGGCCTCCTTCGGTGTGATCCGTTCTTCGGCCTCGCGGCGCAGCTTGCGGACCAGTTCCAGTTCGGACTGGAAATCGACGTAATGCGGCAGCTTGATGTGTTCGAGGAACCCGGTGGCCTGAATGTTGTCGGCGTGGCTCAGGACAAACTCTTCATCCTGCGCGGGGGCACCCAGATTGTCCTCGCCGAGTTCTTCCCAGCGCAGGGCGCGGTCGACCAGAGCCATGGCGATGGACTTGCGTTCCGACTGGCCGAAGACCAGCCCATAGCCACGGGTGAATTGGGGGGGCTCTGTCTTTGATCCCTTGAACTGGTTGACGGTCTCACATTCGGTCAGCTCGACCTCACCGATCTCGATGGCGAAACCCAGTTCGGGGATGTCCATCTCGACCGCGACTTTGCCGATGCGCAGCTCACCTACAAACGCATGGTTGCGGGCATAGCCGCGCTGGGTCGAATAGGCCATGCCCAGCACGAACCCTTCATCCCCTCGCGTCAGCGATTGCAGGCGCAGGGGGCGACCGGCCGGGAACTCCATCGGCTCGCGGGTCAGGTCGCCGGGGATGGCGTCGCTGACGGGTTCGTCCTGAATGATGTCCTCGCCCTTGAGGAACCCGGTGATATGCGGCGTTGGCTCCACACGCGGCGGGGCTTCAGGGGCTGCGGGAACCTCGCCCTCGGCGGCCAGTTTGAAATCCAACAGGCGGTGAGTGTAATCGAAGGTCGGCCCCAAAACCTGACCGCCCGGCGCATCCTTGAACGTCGCCGAAATCCGGCGGTCACAAGCCATCTCACCGGTTTCAACCGGGTTCGAATATCCAAACCGGGGTAGTGTCGTGCGGTAGGCGCGGATCAGAAAGATCGCCTCGATCAGATCACCACGCGCCTGTTTGATTGCCAGGGCCGCCAAGTCCGGGTCGTACAAGGACCCTTCAGCCATCACCCGGTTCACCGCAAGCGACAGCTGTTCGCGGATTTGCGCGATGCTCAGTTCGGCAATATTGGTCGATCCGCGACGCTCTTCCGCCAACCAGGCATGAGCGTTTTCGATGGCCTTTTCGCCCCCTTTGACAGCAACATACATGATCTAACCCTCTGCCCTGATCTGCGTGCTGCGTGGCAGGGCCGCAATCCTGTCACCGCAGGTGAAGAAGAAGTCACAGCCCAAGGGGTAAAGCGCCGCATTGGCCCGAAGCGCGGGTACGTCCGGCAGCGACAGATGCGCGGTGCCCTTGATCCCCGGGCCAGACAGCACCGCACCCGCGTGTTGCAGATCGTCACATTCGACAATCAGCGTGGCCGAGCGATCCGGGTACTCGGGCGTTCCGATGCGGTATTTCGACATCGGCGCAAGGGCCGACCATGTCCCGACGGCAAAATCCGCCTCGGACGCTTGTGCAATCGGCGCACCGGTATGGAAGGTCAGCCATTGACGTACAGCATCCGTGTCCAGTGCGCCCGCCAGATGCACGCGCGTATCCGGATCACATAGGGTCAGCAGCAACGTCCCCGCAGCCACGGACAAGGGCGATGGCGGTTGAGCCCCCGAGATCAACCGGATCTCACCGGGCCGCGCCATTACCGTCATCGCGGCGCGGAAAGCGTGGGCTGCATCGATCGGCGCGTTTTCGAATCCGCCCGAGAACTGGGTTTGCGCGTTCATCAATCCTCTCCCCGTACCAGCGTGAAGAACTCGACCTTCGTTGCCGCCGCCTTCGCAGCGCGGGCCGTCCGGGCTGCCCTCATCTGCTGGCTGAGCGGCGTGATCACACGGGCACGAATGTCCCTGGCAGCGTCGGTCTGCATCAGTGCGTCGATCAGTGCCGCGGCCTCAGCCTTGCGCTTCGACCGACCCTGCACATAGCCATGCCCGACCGTTCCATCCGTCAGCACCAGAGAACAGCGCGTGACAGTCATTTCCCCCAGGTTGAACGGCGCACCTGTACCGCCCGTCCGACCACGCGCCATCACGCCCCCAACCTCGGGGCTGCGGAGCCAGTCAAAGCTTGGGGGCACGCCAACCTTGCCCCACAATTCCATCAACGCCTCTTCCGGAGCGCGGGCCAGCAGACCCATCCACTCCTTGCGTGCAGCGATTGCCATGTTCTGTTGATCCGCCATCGAAACCTCTTGGCTGGGTTGTCTATGTGAACTATACAACTAGACAAATATTACACCCCGAAAGTGAGTCCCGCAATCCGCGACACTGTGAAAGTTTGGTGACATGAGCAAAACACCGGTCTGGAAAAGCATCGCGCTGAGCCTGACCTCGGACATCGCCGAGGGGCGTTACAACACCGGAGATCGCCTGCCGACCGAGGCGCAACTGGCGGCACAGCATGGGGTTAACCGGCACACGGTGCGGCGCGCATTGGCAGATATGGCCGAACAGGGGTTGGTGCATGCCCGGCGCGGCGCGGGTGTATTTGTGGCCGCGCGCCCGACAGATTATCCGATTGGCAAGCGGGTCAGGTACCACAAGAGCATATCGGCCAGCGGCAAGATACCCGGCAAAACCATCCTCTCGCTGACGACGCGTGTGGCGGATGACACCGAAGCCGAGGCGCTTGGGCTGACTGCGGGCGATAAGGTGCATGTATATGACGGGTTGTCACTGGCCGACGGCCAACCCATCGGCCTGTTTCAGAGCGTCTTTCCGGCAGACCGCCTGCCCGACATCCTGACAGCTCTGCAAGAGGCGCAATCCGTGACCAAAGCGCTGCAGCGCTGCGGTGTCGCGGATTACACCCGCGTTTCAACCCGCCTGACCGCGCGGGGCGCGACAGCGACACAAGCTCTGCATCTGCAATTGCCTGAAGGCGCACCGGTGCTGTTTTCGACCGGGGTGAACGCTGATCTGTCGGGTGTGCCGGTCGAGTACGGGCGCACTGTTTTCGCCGGGGAACGGGTCACACTAACCCTGAACGACGACTAGGCGACGAAGGTCTCCCGCCCGTCTTCTGCCTCCTTGCGGAGGCCTCATCCCATTGGGCGTAGCGCCGCGCTTTGCGCGGCGCCCGGCCCAAAGCCGCCAGGGGGGGGATCGGCGCAGCCGATACTCCTGCGGGTGCGGGAGCATTTCCTGTTTCTGACACCACCGGCTTATTCGTATTTTTCAAGAAATACTTCGGCGCCAAGTGATCGGAAGTCCGACAATGCCGCGCGCAGGCGCGGGTTGTCCCAGTTCCACCACGCCAAGGTCAGCATCCGCTCGACAATGTCCTCAGAAAACCGGCGGCGGATCGGTTTGGCCGTCACACCGCCAACGATGGTGTACGGGTCGACATCCTTGGTCACCACAGCGCCTGAAGCAACCACCGCGCCATGGCCAATCGTCACTTCGGGCTTGATGATCGCCGCGTGGCCAATCCATGTATCATGCCCGATCACCGCCTTGCGGCTGGCACGATAGGCGAACCAATCCAGATCATCGTCGGCATCGTCCCAGTAATCTGCGGACCGGTACAGGAAATGGTGCTGAGATGCCTTTTCCATCGGGTGGTCTGTTGCCCCGATCCGCGTGAAACTGGCGATATTGGCGAACTTGCCGATCTCGGCATTGGCGATATCGCAGGTTCGGTCGCAATAGGAGTAGTCCCCCCAGACCGAGTGCGCGACCCGGCTGCCCGCACCGATCTCGACATACGCACCAAAGTCACTGTTCGCAATCTGGCAGCCGGGGTGAATGAACGGCTGATCCGGGCGCAGGCGTGGCATTGTCTTTCGTCCTTGGTCCTTGCTCAACCCGGCGGCTGCGATTTTTCTATCGCTCAACGCGGCTTGCGCTTTTTACCCATTTCACCCCGGATCAGGCGCCGACGCAGCCAGCCCGAGAACCAGTCCATCAGCATCACCATCAGAATGATCAGGACGATGTAATAGGCCACTTCTTCCCAATCCTTCTGGGTGATGATCGTCTGTGTCAACAACAGGCCGATCCCACCGCCGGTGATCGCGCCGATCACGGTGGCACTGCGGATGTTTGATTCGAAGAAATAGAGCAGTTGGCTCAGCAACACTGGCGTCACCTGCGGGATCACACCAAAGCGATAGCGTTGCGGCGCGTTGGCGCCGGTGGACTGGACACCCTCGATCTGTTTGTTGTCCACGTTCTCAAGCGCCTCCGAAAAGATCTTGCCGAAGGTGCCCGTGTCCGTCACCAGAATGGCCAATGCCCCAGTCAGCGGGCCGGGGCCAAAGGCACGAGCCAGCACCACGGTCCAGATCAAGGCATCGACACCACGGACAAAGTCGAACACCCGTCTGGTCGCAAAGCGTGCGACTTTCACCGGGTTGAAGTTTCGCGTCGCCAGAAAGGCCAGCGGCAGGGCGGCCATGGCCGCGCCGAGGGTGCCCAGAAACGCCATCAGGATGGTTTCAAAAATCGCCCACGCCACGTCCTGATGCCGCCACATCTTGTTGGTCCAGAAATCGTTCAGGATCGCACCGGCCTCACCGTTCATGGCCCGCCCGGCCAGTTCGGGGAAGGACTTGCCGTAAAACGGGCTGTCGAGCGTGAACCAGAACAGCTCCCACCCGGTGAAATAGCGGAACACCTCGGACCGGTTGCGGGTTACGGTAAGGCGGCCCGCATCCGTGGTGACCGCCAGGCGGTTCTTGGACACGCTGATCCAGTCTGGCACGTCACCTGCGGGCAACTCTGCCTGCACGCCTGCCGAACGGGTCGGCGTTGCCCGAATAGTGCCATAGCCAGGAATGTCGTATTCAACTGTCTCGGGACCGAAACGTACAACATGACCGTCTTCCAGCTCGATCACCGTGGTCGCGCCTAGTGTCACCCAATCGGGCGCTTGGCCTTCGGGGTAAGCGCCTTTGCGCTCGCCTTCGATGGCGGCAGTCACCTCGCCCGAGCGATTGTCCCGCTCGATATGCGTTTTATAGCTGTAGCTGTCCGCCACCAGCGTCTTGCCGTTGTCCCAATTCGCCCGCGCTGCCAGACCCGGCACATCGAAAGCAAAGAACACGTAGACCAGATAGGCCAGAACCAGCGCGGGCAGGCCAAAGTTTACCAGCCGTTTCCGATTGAAAATACGATCCGCCTCGGCCTTAAGTTCATCAATGGTCAGGTTGGTTGCGAAAGTACTCATGCCGAGGCTCCTTTTTCCGACCCGTGAGCCAGACGGTCGCGCAGATAGCCCGAGATCTGGTCGACGACGACGATTGTGACAAACAACAGGATGAAAATGGCAGCGGCTTCGTCATAACGCCCCTGCCCCCACGACATCGCGTTGCGCAGCTCATAGCCCAGACCACCTGCGCCGACGAAACCAAGGATCGCCGAAGCACGGATGTTGATCTCGAACCGCAGCAGGGCATAGCTGACGTAATTCGGGCCGACCTGCGGGATCACGCCCAGATACATGCGTTGCGACCAGTTGGCGCCAACCGATTGCAGCCCCTCGACCGGTTTGAGCGAGGCGTTTTCGTTCACCTCAGAGAACAATTTGCCCAGCGCCCCTGCCGTGTGAATGGCGATGGCGATCATCGCGGGCACCGGGCCACCGCCCAGGATGAAGATCAGAACCAGCGCGATGACGATCTCGGGGATGGCCCGGAAAATATCCGAGATGCGCCGAAACAACGGGATCAGCGCGGGCCAATAGGCCATGCCCCGCGTTGACATCAGCGACAGGAACGTCCCCACAATCGTACCGATCAAGGTCGAGGCGGCAGCGATATTCAGCGTCTCGACCAGCGCCGGAAAAAACTTGACCAGATTTTCCGGCACGACCCCGATCTTTTCCCACGCCTCTGACAGGACCTCGGCCGGATAGTCCAGAATGCGGTGCCAGCCGTCGATGAAACTGCCCGCGTTGCGGTCGTCCGCCGTGCGGAAACCCGCAGCCATCAAGGCCACGAACACGATCAGAAGGATACCACCATAGACCCGCTTTCGCCGGGTCATCTCGGCATAGTCGGCCCGAATCTGGTCAACGTTGGGGGGCCCAGCAGTCAGGTCTGTCATGGAATGCTCCTGAGTGGAAAAACGGGGTCCGGTTTTGACACCAGACCCCGATCATTGGATATGCAGGCTTAGTTAGACTTCAGCTTGCGGGCTTCGATGATGACTTCGTAGGCGCCATGCGTGATCGGGTCGAAGCTTTTGGCCTCGCCTGCCGCAACACCGTAGAAGCAATCCTGGTCTTTCTCGCTCAGCGTGTCCCACAGTTCGGTCACTTTGGCTTTGACATCGTCAGGCAGAGCCTTGCGGACCACAACCGGACCTTCCGGGATCGGCTTGGATTTCCAGATTTCGACCATGTCGTTCATATCGACCAGACCGGCATCCACGGCGCGGCGCAGGGCACCCGACCGGTAGCCGTCTTCCCATTCGCCCAGACCATCGGCCCAGGTCACGCCGCCATCAACGTCGCCGTTGTTGACCGCAACGATGGTCTGCTCGTGGCCGCCGGTGAATTTCACTTCACCGAAGTAATCACCAGATTCCATGGTCGCGCCGGTGGCGGCAGGGATTTCGATCGACGGGATCAGGTAGCCCGAGGTCGAGTTCGGGTCACCGAAACCAAATGCCTTACCCTTCATGTCTTCCAGCGAGGTGATGCCGCTGTCCTTGCGGGCAAAACCAACCGAGTAATAGCCATAGCCGCCATCGGTGTTAACCTTGACCAGAACCGGCTCAACGGCTTCGGGGTCAGACAGATAGGTTTTCGCGTAACCCGATGCGCCCAGCCAGGCCACGTCGATGGTGCCCCCCAGCAGGCCCTGGATCACGCCGTTATAGTCGGCAGGTGCAAACAGTTTCGCAGGAACACCCAACGCTTCTTCGGTGTAAACGCGCAGACATTCGTTGTTGTTCAGGCGATCCTGAGCGTTCTCACCGCCCAGAATGCCGATGCGGAATTCGCTGATTTCCTGAGCCATTGCAGGTGCGGCCATGGCAGTGGTCGCAACAAGGGCAGCAATGAGTTTTTTCATCTTTCTCTCTCCGGTTTGATGTGCCGGCCTTTCATCGGGCCGGTCGATGAAAGGGGGGGGCGGGCTTAGATGGTGGCTTCGGCATCCATCAAAGCCTTCTTGGCGGTGTCCAGCGTTTCGATCTCGGTCGAGGTCGCCTGTTCCGAGAAGCTGGCATCGGCGCCATAAATCTCGCGGGCAACGCCGGTGGTCAGCTGTTCGGGCAGACCGTCGAAAACAATGCGTCCGTCGCGCATACCGACGACGCGGTCGCAGTACCGGCGCGCGGTGTCCAGCGTGTGTAGGTTGGCGATGACGGTGCGACCGTCCTCTTCGTGTATGCGGCGCAGCGCCTGCATCACCACCTGCGCGTTCATCGGATCCAGCGAGGCGATGGGTTCGTCCGCCAGAATGATCCTGGGGTCCTGCATCAGGGCACGCGCAATGGCGACGCGTTGCTGCTGGCCGCCCGACAGCGCCTCGGCCCGTTTCGGCGCGTGTTCAGCAATGCCCAAACGGTCCAGAATGTCGATGGCGCGGTGAATCTCGTCCATCGGAAACAAGTTGAACATGGTCGCCAGTGTCGAGTGGCGGTTCAGCGTACCGTGCAGCACGTTCGAGACCACATCCAGGCGCGGCACCAGATTGAACTGCTGGAAGATCATCGCGCATTCGGCCTGCCAGACGCGTTTATCGCGACCCTTCAGTTGCGTCACGTCGCGGCCTTCGAACAGAATCTGACCGTCGCTGGAATCCGTCAGGCGGTTGATCATCCGCAACAGGGTAGACTTGCCCGCGCCCGATCGCCCGATGATGCCGATCATGCACGGCTTGTCCACATCCAGCGTCGCCGCGTCCACAGCAACATTGTCGCCAAAGCGTTTGGTCAGTTTCTCGATACGCAGCACGTGCCACCCCCAGTTCGTGTTGAAGGTCAGCTACAGAGGCCATTCAACGGCCATGTGTCAGTGTGGTGATAGTTTTGTAACGGCGCGCGAGTCGCGGGGGCTACCCTTTGCAGCACGGCGCAGGTATATGCGGGTCGACTCTTCAGCTGACACGAGGCCGCCATGAGCTTTGACCGCACCATCAAGATCGCCCCGTCGATCCTGTCCGCCGATTTCGCCAATTTCGGACAAGAGATTCAGGCCATCGAGGCCCAGGGCGCCGATTGGGTTCATGTCGACGTGATGGACGGCCATTTCGTCCCGAACCTGACCTTTGGCCCGCCCGCCGTCAAAGCGTTCCGTCCGCATGTAAAGACCGTGATGGACGTCCACCTTATGATCACGCCCGTCGATCCCTACATTCAGGCCTATGCGGACGCAGGCGCCGATATCCTGACCGCCCATGTCGAGGCCGGACCGCACACCCACCGCACCCTGCAGGCCATCCGCGCCGCTGGCATGAAGGCCGGTGTCGCGCTGAACCCCGGCACCCCGGCCGAGGCGGTCGAGCATCTGCTGGACCTGACCGATCTGGTCTGCGTCATGACCGTGAACCCCGGTTTCGGCGGTCAGAAGTTCATTGATATGACGAACAAGGTCCGCAAGCTGCGCCAGATGATCGGCGACCGCCCCGTGCATATTGAGATCGACGGCGGCGTTGATCCGCGGACCGCGCCCTTGGTAGCGGCCGCAGGTGCCGATGTACTGGTCGCAGGCTCCGCCGTTTTCAAAGGCGGTTCGGTGTCCAACCCCGAAGTTTATGGGCAGAACATCCGCGCAGTACGGAACGCGGCGGAAACCGCGCTCTAAGCCATCTGCACGCGCGCCGTTTGCAAAAAACGCGAGATTTCAAGCCCGAGGCTGGCTTCTATCGAAATCGCCAGATCTGGTTGTTTCCGAAGCTCAGCGTTCAGTTCGGGCATGTCCCAGCTTATGACACGTGACGGCTCAAGCGCCGTCACGGTCACCGGCGCCGCAAAATCCTGATCCCTGCTCAGAAACGCCGTGCCGCCGAGGAAACGCCCCTCGCCCAGCGTGTCGACACGATTGCCGTTCATTTCGACGCTGAATTCACCCTCCACGATTAGCGATAGGCGTGGAACGGGGTCGCCCTGCGTCAACAGCCTTGTCCCGGCGGGAACGGATTTCCAGACGCCCGACTTAAGCAGGTTATACGCGTCACGTTCGCTGAAAGTGCGCAGCGCAGTTTCGTACAGATGCCGCTCCGTATCGGTAAATGGCACCGGGCGGCGTTCAAGCAACAGCCGTATGATCCAAAAGATGTTGATACCTGTGAAAAACAGGTTCCACCCAATCGGCGCCCAAAGCGGCGTATTTTGCAGATAGTAATAGGGCAACAGGATCAGCGCCCCGATTACCGTCAGCACCCGTAGCCAGAAAATGTCTCGGACCGAATACGAAATAAGGTAAAAGACATTCGCCGCATTCACCAACAGGTCCAAACCCACCATATCGTGCCTCGTCAAGTATGCGCGCCACATAGTGCAGCGCTTTTATAGGAGCATGATGAGTTTAGCCCTGCCGTTATCCGGCATGGAAGATTTCTGTGCAGTTTCCCAACCTGGCGTCAAAAACCGGAAAAGGCGAAGATCTATTTTGACGATAGACGCTGCCGGGGTACGTGCGTGTTGGGGTGGCCCGAATAGCAGGCCGTCAGCTTGACCTGTTTTCTGGGGTGGTATCCACCCGCACCGCCTTCGAACCCCTCTTCACCAAGGATCGCCGTCTGCATGTCATCCAGGTCTTTGCTGTGCAAGATGCGTGTGCCGTATTGTACGAACTGAAGTCCAAACATGGTGTTCCCCATCTTCTGCCCCCTTGGCGTATCAACCCGCGCACAATGCGAGCTTTTGATGCGTTCAAGCGGATATGATTGCGACATGAGAACAAATGGCGTGGCTCAGGCCCTTCGCTTTTTGCCTCAAGGCTTAAATGAGGTCGCTTCTTTAGCGAAAGGTGAAGACAGGATTAATCCGTCAGAGCGCGCACGAAAAAGGGCGCCCCGAGGGGCGCCCTTCTTTAGTCTTCACCGAGTTGCTCCCGGCGGATTTTCCGTCGGAAAACCGCCTGCCGCAACCAAGCGCGGCTAGCGCGCCTTACTCGATGATTTTCGACACAACGCCGGCGCCGACGGTGCGGCCGCCTTCGCGGATGGCGAAACGCAGACCGTTTTCCATCGCGATCGGCGCGATCAGCTCAACGCCGAACGACACGTTGTCGCCGGGCATGACCATCTCGGTGCCTTCGGCCAGAGTCACGGTGCCGGTCACGTCAGTCGTACGGAAGTAGAACTGCGGACGGTAGTTCGCGAAGAACGGAGTGTGACGGCCGCCCTCTTCCTTGGTCAGGATGTAGGCTTCGGCTTCGAACTTGGTGTGCGGTGTAACCGAACCCGGCTTACACAGAACCTGGCCACGCTCAACGC